>NZ_JASJEU010000022.1:0-286199 GCF_030077735.1 Gordonibacter faecis
CGTTTTAAGGCACGAAAAAGCCCGCCAGGGTAACGGAGTACCCCAACGGGCTTAAAACGTCTTAAAACGCAAAATACGCCGTCCTATCCCTCCGAGGAATCATCCTCAATCATCCCGAAGTGTCGGAACGCGTCCAGAATCGCCTCGCGCTTCTCGGGCGGACACTTCGGCTGCTGCTTGCCGCCCGAGCGGTCGCACTCCATCTCCAGTCCGCACTCGGCCTTCATCTGCGCGATGTTCAGGGTGCTCACGGTCAGGCCGTGCGTCTCCTTCACATACTTTCAGATGTTCTCGTACGTCGGTTGCGCCTTGGCCTCATCCAGTCCCATGTCCTTCGGGCTGACGGTCACGGGGATGAAAGTCTTCGTTGCGGATTTCCGAGATAGAACCGCAACCGTCTCGATATGATCGGTGTGGGGAAACATGTCTACCGGCTGCACAATGCGTACCGCATAGCCGCTGTCCCGTAAGCGGGCCAGGTCACGCACTTGCGTTTCCGGATTGCAGGAAATGTAAACCACGCGGGCTGGCGCGAGGGCTGAAAGCGCGTCCAAGAACTCCGCGCTCGCGCCGGCGCGCGGCGGGTCCATGAGCACAACATCCACCGGCTCGCCCTCGGCGGCGCAGCGGCGCATGAAGTCGCCGGCATCTTCGGCCACGAAGCGCGCGTTTCCCACGCCGTTGTGGCGGGCATTCTCGCGCGCGTCGCGCACGGCCGACGCAACGGAGTCCACGCCGGTCACGTGCGCGGCACCGTGCTTGGCGGCCACGAGCCCAATGGTGCCCGTGCCGCAGTAGGCGTCCACCACGTGCTCGATGCCCGTAAGGTGCGCAAGCTCCACGGCCGTGCGATACAGCACCTCCGTCTGCACGGCGTTCACCTGGTAAAACGATTGCGAAGAAATGCGGAAACTCAACCCGCACAACTCGTCCAAAATAAAGCCCGGGCCATAGAGCGTCTGCTCACGCTCGCCCAAGATGACGTTGGTCTGGCGCTCGTTCACGTTCTGCACGACACTGGTTACAAACGGGCAGCGCTTCACCAGCTCGCGGCAAAACGCGCGCGAGCCGGGGAATTCCCGGCCGTTCGTTACCAGCGTGACCAGCACCTCGCCGCTCGTGTGACCCACACGCACCACGGCGTGGCGCAGAAAGCCCGAACCTGCGTCTTCGCGATATGGCTCCATGCCGAAGCGCGGCATGAGGCTGCGCACGGCCTGAATCACGCGTTTGGCGTTCTGGTTTTCCACCACGCACTGCTCGGTGGGAACGATGCGGTGCGTGCCCGCGGCATACATGCCGCAGAGTATCTCGTGGCGCGGGCGACCGGCCGCGCGGCGGTCACGGGCTGCGCGGTTGCGTTCGCCCCGTGTGGTTTTACCCGCTTGGGCACCCTTTCCGCCCGGCGCGGGCGGCAGCTTCTTGCCCGGCGCGAAGGGCGACACCACCTTGTTGCGGTAGAAATAGGGATGCTCCATGCCCAGGATGGGACGCACCTCGGCGCCACGAAAGCCGCTGAACAGGTCCGCAACGCGCGCGTCCTTGTGGACAAGCTGGAGGTCGTAGGGCTGCTCGACGTGCTGGCAGGCACCGCACTGGCGGGCATGGGGGCAGGTGGGTGCGGTAAGGGCATCCGCATCTGCCGAGCGAGGCGCGGAGGAGTCCGCCTGTTCGCTGGCCTCGGCATTCGCAGATGCGCGCCGCGAGGCTCGTTCGCTTTGCAACCGTTTCGTCATGAAAAACCTGTCCTTCGCAAGAATCTTAGAGCTACACTATAGTATAAGCAAGTGAACCTACCACCAAACCGTGCAAAAAGAAGGAGATCTCATGACCGCGTTCACGAACGTCATTGTCCGCCGCCCGGCGAAGTCGATGGTTGAAGGCATTACCTCGGCCCCTGAACTGGGCAAGCCCGACTACGAGCTGGCATGCAAGCAGCACGACGACTACATCGCCGCCCTCAAGCAGTGCGGCGTGGAAGTGACCGTGCTGCCCGCGTTGGAGCAGTTCCCCGATTCTTGTTTTGTGGAGGACCCGGCCGTCATCACGCGCAAAGGTGCCCTCATCACGAACCCGGGTGCGGCCAGCCGCAACGGCGAGAAGGACGAAATTGAACCCGCCGTGCGCCAGTTCTTCGACGACGAGCACGTGGCACACATTGTGGCGCCGGGCACGCTCGACGGCGGCGACGTGATGATGGTGGGCGACCACTTCTACGTGGGCCGTTCCGCCCGCACGAACGAGGAAGGCATCCGCCAGTTCTTCGAGATTCTGGAAGGCTGGGGCCTTGAGGGCTCCGAGGTGCCGCTTGAGCACGTACTACACCTGAAGACGGGCGTGAACTATCTGGAAGACGGCAACATGCTGGTGTCCGGCGAGTTCGTGACCAAGCCCGACTTCGAGCAGTACAACCGCATTGAGATTCCCGAGGACGAGGCCTACGCCGCGAACTGCATCTGGGTAAACGGCACCGTCATCGTGCCCGAGGGCTACCCCACCGTTCTGGCGGCCGTCCAGGACGCCGGCTACGAGACGCTCACGGTAGACACGAGCGAGTATCGCAAACTCGACGGCGGCCTAAGCTGCCTGTCGCTGCGCTTCTAAACCCGACGTCGTGCTGCGGCAACTGGCTGGCCGACTCACCGCAGCACGCCTGTTTCTTTCTTTGCTGATTTTGAACGCTGAACGGTAACGGTTGGTTGACCGTTCTGTTCAGCGTTTTGGTGTTCGCGGTATAGTGTGCGGAACTTTTGTGCGAAAGGATTTGGTATGCGATTCATTCTCCGCTGGCTGGTGACTGCTATTGCCGTGGGCGTGGCTATATGGCTGGTACCCGGCATTGAACTGGTGGGCGGTACGGACGCGTGGGCGGCCATCGCGCTGTTTGGCCTTATTCTGTCGCTCATCAATATCAGCATCAAGCCGCTCATGCAGGTGCTGAGCCTGCCCATCACCGTGATCACGCTGGGCATCTTCTACCTGATAGTGAACACGTTGCTGCTCTACATAGCCGCGTGGCTCGCCAACGGCATCTTCCAAGTAGGCATCGACATAGCCACCTTCGGCAGCGCCTTCGTAGCCTCCATCGTCATCAGCATAGTCTCCAGCCTCATGAACTCCCTCGTCGGGAACAAGGACTAAGAAAACCAGCCAATAATTGCATACGCGTTTACACACCCAAGCGCAGCGCGTAGGCGCCTTCCTCCGCCCATCCGGATACCTCTGCGTAGTTAGAGAGAGACGGCGCGTGTCCACTCCGCTATCATGATGCAAACGGCAGATCATCGGTTGAAAGGATCGCAGATGGAGAACTTCGAATTCGTGTCGCCGACGCATTTTGTGTTCGGCCGTGGCGCGGAGGAGCAGGTGGGTGCAAAACTGTCCGAGCGCGGCGCGAAGAAAGTGCTCATCCACTTTGGCGGCCAGAGCGCCGTCAAAAGCGGGCTGATTGACCGGCTGAAAGCTACGCTTGACGCAGCAGGCATTGAGCACGTGGAACTGGGCGGTGTGCGCCCGAACCCCGAGATCGGTCTTGCGCGCGAGGGCATTCGGTTGTGTAAAGAGCACAACATTGATTGGGTGCTGGCCGTGGGCGGCGGCTCGGTTATCGACTCGGCAAAGGCCGTGGCCGTAGGCGCGCACTATGACGGCGACGTGTGGGATTTCTTCGAAACAAAGCAGCCCACCAATGACGTACTGCCCATCGCCGTGGTGCTCACCATTCCCGCTGCCGGCAGCGAGGCATCGAAGAACACTGTTATGTCCAACGACGAACTGCAGCTGAAGTCGGGCTACCCGAACAACGCTCAGCGTCCGAAACTTGCGTTCATGAACCCTGAACTCACGTTTACGCTACCCCCGTTCCAGACGGCCGCTGGTCTCACCGACATGTTCTGCCACCTGCTGGAGCGCTTCTTCGACGATGTAGGCGCGGTGCCCGTGACGGACAACCTGAACCTCTCTCTCATGAAAACCGTGCGTGCCGAAGCGCCGCGCGTCATGGTGGAGCCGGAGAACTACGACGCGCGCGCGAACGTCATGTGGGCAGGCATGCTCTGCCACCAGGGCCTCGCTGGTGTCGGTCGTCACGAGGACTGGGCCACGCACGGCCTTGAACACGAGCTGTCTGCGCTCTATCCCGAGATTACGCACGGTGCCGGTCTGGCCGTAATGTTCCCGGCATGGATGGAGTATGTGTATCCCGAGAACCCGGCACGCTTCGCCTACTACGGACGCGAGGTGTTCGGCCTGGCTCCGACCGGTGATGTGGAGGCTGACGCGCTGTCCGCCATCGACGAGACGCGTGCATTCTTCGCCTCGCTCGGCATGCCCACGACGCTTGCCGAATTGGATGTGTGTGAGGATGACATCGAAAAGCTTATCCCCACGCTCAAGGAAAACAAGGGCGAACCCTTCGGCAGCTTTAAGAAACTCACAAAGGACGATGCCCGCGAAATTTACCGCCTTGCACTGTAGACCCTTGCACTTCGTGTCGCTATCCGTATAATAAGGTCGAGCCGCAGGGAGCGCTAACTCCCCACGGCTCTCGAATCGCTTCGGCGGTTTGGCAACTTGTGGCGGCTCCTAGTCCTTGCGGATTGGGAGCCTTTCCATTAATGCCGTCAAAAAGTCCAACAGGCTGGAAACAAACTCTAGGATTGCCGCAATCAAGGCCAAAACGGTCATGGCCACCACCTCCCTCCGCGTGCGCCCTTCAATAGGGGACATGGTTGGAAAGGGGTGTGGTGCCTTCGCCGCCTCTATCCTAGCGCTACGTCGAGGATCATCATGACGAGGAAGCCAGCCATGACGCCGAGGGTGCCGGCGTTGGAGTGTTCGCCGAGGTGCGCTTCGGGTATAAGTTCTTCCACCACCACATACATCATGGCGCCGGCGGAAAACGCCAGCATCCACGGCATATAGGGCGAGATGGCGGCCGCAAACAGCACCACCAGAATGCCGAACACGGGCTCGGCCAACCCCGACAACGTACCCAAGCCAAACGCCTTCGGCGCGCTCATGCCCTCCTGCAGAAGCGGTAGTGCCACGGCGGCACCTTCGGGCACGTTCTGAATGCCAATGCCTATGGCCAGCGCCACGGCCATCCCGAAGAGGGCTGGGTCGCCCGCCCCCTGCGCCGCCATAGCAAACAGCAAACCCACACTCATGCCCTCGGGAATGTTATGCAGCGTCACCGCTGTAAACAAAAGCGTCGGACGGTTCCACTTCGAGGGCAACCCCTCGGGGTCCTTCTCGCCGGGATGCAGGTGCGGCAGCAGTTGGTGCAGCACCATGAGAAACGCCACACCAATAACAAAGCCGCCCGCAGCCGGAATCCACCCCACCTGGCCCGCTTCCTCAGCGCGCTCGATGGCAGGAATAAGCAGCGACCACACCGACGCCGCAATCATGACACCAGCAGCAAAGCCCAAAAAGACGCGCTGCAACACCATGCTGTTGCGCTTACGAAACAAAAACACCGAGGCGGCACCCAGCGTTGTCATGAGGAACGTGAACCCAGTGCCCGCAGCGGCCCACAACAGCGCAGTCTGCATGAGCATCCTCCTTCGATCGCCTGCCCGCCGCCGAAACTCCGGCGCGACACGGCTTGCATCTTGCCCCCAAGGGGCGCGGTTTCTTCGACGGTACAGTGTACTGCTTTCTTGCGCGTCCGGTCAGGTCGTTCGCCCACCGTCACCGGATTGCTCAAACCTGACGCGGCGCTTCAACCCGCAAACGCAATGAAGCCGGGGGAACTCCCCGGCTTCATCGAAAGGAATACCGACAGTGCGCTTGGCATCTTGGCCCACAAGCCCACCGCGTTGCGGTGCCGCAAATCGTCACGAGACTTAACTTGGCGAAGATAGTCTTTTCGTTATCATTGCGTAGGTTTTCAACTGTCGGACAAGCCGGATTATAGGCGCTTTCCCGATGGAACAGAACCCCTTTGCACGTTTTTGTGCAGGCGAGCAATGAAACCGTTACCAGCGTCAACGCACCGTTAAGGCTCATTTTCGCGGCGCTTCACGCGCGCTGGCGAAAGCGATAGCCAGGCGGGTCGGAAAGCGCTACCATCGAGCCAGCAGAAAAATGCGCCGCGGCGGCCACAAGCCGCAGATGACGCCAAGACGAGAGAAGGGGACCTCATGGCACAATCGCTGTACAACGTGTTCTTCAGCCCGACGGGAACAACGCGGGCCGTGGTGGACAAGGTGGCCGATGCCATCGCCGCCGATTTAGACATTTCGAACATTATTGTGAACCTAACGCAGCCCACAAAGCGCCCCGTAGCGGTGGGAGGCGAAGCTGGCAACGTGCTGGTGTTTGGTTTTCCCGTGTACGGCGGGCGCGTGCCGGCCGTGCTGGCGGACAGCATCAAGAAGTTCGATGGCGAAGGGGTATACGCCATCCCCGTGGCCGTGTACGGCAACCGCGACTACGACGACGCGCTCGTGGAAGCCGTCGATCTACTGACCGCGCACGGCTTTAAGGTAGTTGCCGCCGGCGCGTTCATCGGCGAGCACTCCATGGCCCCGCGCGTGGGCGAAGGCCGCCCCGACGCGGCTGACCTGGCCGCCGCCGAGCAGTTCGGCCACGACGTTGCCGCAAAGCTGGCGCAGGAAAACTACGAGCGTCCCCAGGTCAAGGGCAACCGCCCCTACATGGATGCCATGGCGCCGCGCGACGACCGCCCCAAAACCACCGATGCGTGCACGGTGTGCGGCATCTGCGTGAAGCGCTGCCCCATGGGCATCATTGATGCCGAAGACCCGGCCAAGATTGGCGAGGGCTGCCTGCAGTGCAACGCCTGCGTGAAGTCGTGCCCGGTCGATGCCAAGTATTTCGACGACGAGATGTCGCTGAAGATTAAGGCCATGCTGGAGGGCAACTTCATGGCGCGCCGCGAACCGGAGCTGTTCCTGTAAGCGGACACGCCCCGCACACCCGCGACAATACGCGAAAACAAGCGCCCCGCACCGGTTGATCGATGCGGGGCGCTTTTGCGTGGTGAGACATTGCTGCAAGCGCTCATCGAACGCTAGTCGATAATAGCTTCACCAAGCACCGAGTCGAACCGCACCGACGTGCCATCGGCGTAGGCAACGTTCCACATGCGGTAATCCAGGGTTTCGGGAACCTCGCCGCCAACGAGCGCGCAACCCTCGCCCGACTGGTCGTCCTCAGGCTGCGGAGACGTTGCCGCAGTTGAGCGATCAGCGGGCTGCGTGGAAGTACTCACAGCTGAGGCTTCATCGTCGTTCGCCTCACGCTCGCCTCCGGCGCGGCGTACCGCCTCGGGGCTGCCAGGCGTCGCCACCGATGCCACCGGTGCTTCCGCCTCCGCACGCGCAGCGCGTTCCTCCGCATCGACATCGGCCGGGTCGGCTCCCCGACGCAGCGCAGCCTCCGCCTCCGCCAAGGCTTCGTCCAACTCCGCACGCGTCGGCCCATCGCCCTGCGAAGAGCTGCCAGCCCAGGCATTTTCCGCATCTGGATCGGCCGCCGCCCAGCCGCCGGACGCTTCCTCATCAATGCCCGCAGCCTCAGTCACCGCCGCCACCACGTCAGAGGCCGAAGACGAAGAACGCTCCGCACGCCCCACCGCTCGCACTTCTTCCAGCGTCTGCGCGGACGGCGCATCGGCACCACCCTCGCCTGCGCCGCCGCCTGCTCCCTCGCGCTGCGCCTCAATGCTCACGCAGGCCGGGATGCGAATAACCTCAATGGGGTCGGCCCCCAGGGCACCCGCCGCCAACAGCGCGCGGGCGCGCCCCACAAAGCCAGCGGCCGCCGCAGGAATGGCCGAGTCCACCATGCGCACAGCAATTACAGGGCCAGAACCGAAGCGCACCTCTGCCCACGCGAAGGGAATCGGGCGTTCACCATTGGTGCGCCGCGCGTCATTCTCGCGTGCCACCAGGGCCGATGTCTCGGCAAATTCCTCATCTAACCACGTGATAAGCGCGCCTTCCCACAGAGGATCGCGCACATCCTCGTCAACCGCAGACGTTCCCACGTCGAATCGCAGCACGTTTGCGCGCTGCGAGCCCTTCGGTGCACGCACCACCTCGGTGGGCGCCACCGCCGTAAAGCGACGCTCCATCTCGGCGCCGGCGTCATTTTCGTAGCTGCGCTCGTCCAACACGATATTCAGCTTCATTGCGGGATGAATGGTCGCGGGCATAACACGTTCCTTTCAACGAGAGCGGGCACGCTCGACACACCGGAGCCGCCCAACAGACGGCCTGACGGAGGTGCGCGCCCGCATCAGTGTTCGCTATCCCCGGCATTGTCGCGCAGCCGCACACGCGCGCCGGTGCCCTGCGGCGCGCGTTGGCGAACCGTTGCACTCCCATCAACCGGCAGCGAGCCCACCGCCGCCTGCCCCCGTTCCTAAGGCGTCGCGTGTGACGCGTTGTAGTATCATGAATGGCTACAGCAACACAGGTGCCTCGCGGCACCGGCTATGACAGGGAGGGTTCGAGGATGCGGAAGCACCGCGACGTTCAGCGCGACGCCGACGCCGATGCCAAACTTGAAGCGGAGATCGAAGCGCTTGAGAAAAAAGAGGCGGAAGCAGAAAAGACGCTGAAAAAGAAGATCCCCCTGGCGCTGAAAGTGTTCGCCATCCTGTGTATTGTGGCTGGCGTGGCCACTCTTCCCATGATTGCCTTCGTCATTGTGATCTCGGTCATCGCGTTTCGCGAAGGCGGGTTTGCGGGCGATTCGGCGGCATCAATGGTGCTGTCTGGTGCGTTGGTGGGCATCCTGGCCGTGTTGGCAGTGGCCCTCATCATATTTGGCATTCGACTGCTGCGCGACAAACGACGCCATGCGGCGGAAGCGGCTGAAGTGCTTACCGCCCTCATCGTAGCCGCCATCCTGTGCAACATCATGCTGTTTGGCCTGGATGGCAACCTGATATTCTACGCAGCTTTCCTCGTGTTCCTCATTGTGCTTACCAGCTACCTGGATCCCTCGCTGGCCGAAGAGCGCGAGTTACAACGCAAACTGCGCGACATGGAAACGCGCGAGGACGCCGAGGATGGCACGCTCGGGCGCGACAAAACGGGCAAGGGCTACATCACGCTGAACTTCTTCAACCTGTTCTGGATTTTTGTGGTGTGCTGCATATTCGGCCTCATCTTGGAGAGTATTTACCACGTGCTGGTGGTTGACCCTGGGCACTACGAAGATCGCGCTGGCATGCTGTACGGGCCGTTCTCGCCCATCTACGGGTTCGGTGCGGTGCTGCTCACCATGGCGCTCAACCGCTTTCACGACAAGAACGTCATCCTCATCTTCTTTGTGAGCGCAGTGATTGGCGGCGGGTTCGAATACCTGGTCAGCTGGTTTATGCAGTACGCGTTCGGTATTGTGGCCTGGGATTACACGGGCACGTTTTTGTCCATCGACGGACGCACGAATGGCATGTTCATGGCCATGTGGGGCGTGCTGGGCGTGGTGTGGATCAAGCTTCTTCTACCCTGGATGCTGAAACTGGTGAACCTCATCCCGTGGAACTGGCGCTACACCGTAACCACCGTGTGTGCTGTGCTCATGATAGCCGACGGCGCGCTTACGCTTGTGGCACTCGACTGCTGGTACCAGCGCCACGCCGGCAAACAACCGGAAAGCGCCATCGAAATGTTCTGCTCCGAACACTACGACGACCAATTCATGCAAGAACGCTTCCAAAGCATGAGCATAGACCCCAACCGAGCCACCCGCGCCCACTGAGGCGGCGACGTCCGCACTATTTCCGCAACAGAATAAAACTGATGAAGACGAGGAAGCGATTCTTTCTGCAGCGTAGAAAGAATCGCTTCCGTATTGAAGTATTTATTCATGTGCCTTTTCTTAGGCACGCGCAATTCTAATCTTCTATACTATAATATAAATTGAAATTTATTCTTCCTTATAATATGTTAGAAAGAGCACATGGCTAATCCATTCAAACCAGGCGCAGGGAGAAAGCCACCCTACCTTGCAGGTCGTGATGACATCATTCGTTCAATTAAAAATGACATGAAGCAAGTGTATGAAGATGCTGAAGGAATGAGGCCAATCGTCATCTCAGGATTGCGAGGAATGGGCAAAACGGTCCTTTTGCGCGAGTTGGCAGAGACCGCCCACCATCAAGACTGGATCGCCATTGAAGTAGAAGCATCGAAGCACGACTCGCTAGCCAAGAAGCTTGCTCAGGCAACCTATGTTGAGTTAAGAAGAATTCGCAATTCTTCTCGCCCTCTTAGCTCGGCGTTCGAACATGCACTTGCCGTATTACGCTCGTTTCAGTTGAAAATTGACCCCACTGGCTCATACTCCATAGGTATAGATATCAATCCCGCAAAAGGGTTCGCAGACTCCGGAGATCTTTCGCTTGATCTGGTAGATCTATTGAAAGCAGTCGGAGAAGCAGCTCGAGAATCAGGGACCGCCGTCTTCATAAGCGTTGACGAATTTCAAGAAGCGCCGCAGGAAGATCTTGCCGCCCTTAATATAGCACTGCACACCCTTGGTCAAGGAAGCGCCCCCGTCCCGGTGTATTTTGTCGGAGCTGGTCTACCCACACTTCCTGCTGTTCTTGCTGATGCCACCAGCTATGCCGAGCGAATGTTTCGGTTCTATTCTTTAAATCTACTTTCGGAAGAAGCGGTTCGAAAAGCGTATGTCGAGCCCACTGAAAAAAACATGATCAAGTGGGAAAATGAATCTCTTGAAGCCGCCATACAAGCAGCGGGAGGATACCCCTACTTTATCCAGCAATGCGGATTTTGCATCTGCGAGCAAATTGATTTTCCGGGCACCATTACCAAAAGCGAACTTCTTGCGGGAATCGCTTTGGCACAAGATGAAATAGATCGAGGATTATATCGTTCCAGATGGGATAGAGCGACGCCAAAGGGTAAGGAAATGATGCGCGCAATGGCAGAAGACGAAGTTCCTTCAAAGTTGAGCGATGTCGCCGACCGCATGGGGAAAAAGCAGCCCAGCGACCTTTCTGTGCTGAGAGACCGCCTTATCCACGATGGACTCATTTATTCACCTAAACGTGGCTATATAGCTTTTACCGTGCCTGGCATGAATGCATTTATCAAGCGCTGCTCAGACTAGCTGGCAGCAAAGCTTTCTGGAATAGCAGTGGCGCTCGTGGAGGGCACCCATACTATACTTATATCCCGTTTGGGATCATTTCGGCTGCAAGCAACACAATTTTCCCTTTTGGGATAATGTATTCCAAAAGCCGCATTGCGGAAGGCATGAGTGCCAGGGCGCTATGAACCCAGCATAATGCGGATTATTTCGTCGTTGGTGGCGCGCATGCCGTCGCGGCCGAGGCGGGCTATGCTGTCGATGGTGTTTTCGACGCCCTTCTTCACAATGCCGTCGCCGCCATAGAACTGCTGGCCATCGCGGTACATCACGTAGCCCAGGATACCGGCGTTCACCGAGAAGGCAATCTTGCCAGCGCAGGAGGGTTTGGCGCCGTCGCACACCATGCCGGCCACGATGGAAAGGGCGTTCACTACGGCGTGGCACGCGTCTTCGTAGCCGCCGCCGTCCAGATATGCAATGCCCGCACCCGCCGCCGCGCCGGCGCACACGGCGCCACAGAAGGCCGACAGACGGCCGATGCCTGTCTTTTGATGGATGGCCACGAGGTTAGACAACACGAGCGCACGCCGCAGTTGTTCGTCGGATGAACCCAGTTCACGCGCGTATACAATGAGCGGCACGGACACGGTGATGCCCTGGTTGCCGCTGCCGGAGTTAATGACCACGGGCAACTCGCAGCCACTCATGCGCGCGTCGGAGGCCGCGGCGGCGTACGCGCAGGCACGCACCTTCACGTCGCTGCCGTAGGAGCCCAGCATGACGCTGCCGATGTTGGCGCCCCAGTCACCGGCGAGGCCTTCCTCGGCCACGGCCGCGTTGCAGGCAATCTGGTGGTCGAGCAATTCGCGCACGTCATCGAGGTCCACTGTCTGCGCGAAATCCCAGATGCCAGCCATGGACAGCACACTGCGATCCGTCAGGCCCTCGGCGGTTCCTGCGGCCGACGCCAGCGGTGCATCGCGCAGCACGTCCCCATCGCGTTCCTCGTGCACAATGTTGGTGTGGTAGTCGGCAATGCGCACCAGCGCCTCGCGCGCGGTCCCCGGCGCGGCCGCACCCGCGAACACGCGCACCACCACGTCGAAGTCCGCCTCGTCGTCGGTCCGCTCCACCTCAATGGGCGTGCTCTCCGCATACGCCGCGATAGCTTCCACGTCCTTTGGCGACACGTTCGCAATCACCTCGAGCGCCCGGTCGGCACGACCCGCCACAATGCCGGCCGCCGCCGCAGCCTCGATTCCCTTGAGGCCACCCGTATGGGGCACCACCACGCTTTTCGCGTTCTTGATGATACTTCCCGAAGCCGCCACCTCTACGCGCGCGGGCGTGGTGCCCAAAAGCTCGCGCGCCCGCGCCGCCGCCAGCGCGATGGCAATGGGCTCGGTGCACCCCATGGCTGCAATCAGTTCCTCGTTCAGTATGGCAATGTAGGCACCATAGCGCTCGTCGGTCCGCTCCATGTCCTGCCTTCCTCGTTGTTCGCAAACCTCATAATAGCATGCAGGTCTTCAACTAAACCTCCCGACCTGACTTATTGCGACAGGTGGGACCCCCTGGCGTTATAATGGAACGGTTTTGAAGCGCCGCAGCAAGGAGGACCGCTTGAGCAAGCGGATTAGGCTCAGCAAAGGGCTTATCGTTGTCGCCATTTGGGTGCTAGGCGCCGTTATCCTCACGTTCGCTCTCACGCAGATTCGTGATTACGCTGGCATCATCAACGACTCGGGTGTCGTACGCGGCGGCACGCAGCGCGTGGCGAAGATGGCGCTTGCGGGTGAAAGTGCCGACGAGACGGAACAGCGTGTGTCAAATCTGCTTGATAAACTGCAGAAACGCGAGAACGACCGCCTGTATCGCGGACCCGAAACCCTCCGCTTCATGGAAGATTTAGCTGCCGTCGACAACCAGTGGCAACTCATCGAACGCGAAATCGAGCGTGTCAAACGCCACGAAACGTCAACCGACCGGCTGATGGAACTGAGCGAAGAGCATTTTCGCCTGGCCGACCAAATGGTACTCTCAGCCCAGCAGCGCGCCGAGCACGATTTCCTATGGACGGGCATTATGTGCACCGTCCTGTTCTTGTTAGCTTCCACCATCATGGTGTTCATGCGCAACGACCGTATTACCAAACTCAAAAAAGCTTACTTCACCGACACCCTCACAAAACGCCGCAACCTGTTTGCGTTCGAGGAGCAGGCGCAAGAACTGCTTTCTGGCGCACCCAACGGCGCGTATCTTGTTATGTACACCAATATCTCGAACTTCCGGCTTATCAACGAGACATACGGCTATGAGGTAGGAAATCAACTTATTATCACCCTCGCACGCCTGCTTGACGGCGCGTGTCGGCGCGGCGAGATAGCCGCCCATGCAAACGCCGACCATTTCGCGTTACTACTGCGCAATGAACCCGACCGGGCCGAAAAGCTGTGCAACCAGATAGAGAAAAAGCTGCGCAGCGAACCTGACCTACACTTTTCAACTGCGTTGGCCTTTGGCTGTGGCATTTGCGAAGCAGAAAACACTAACGACATCCCCCTGCTTCTGAGCAACGCTATTGCCGTACTAAAAAACGCACCGAGCGGCGTGCGTGTTGCGCGCTACGACCAGGCGTTCAAAAGCGCATTGGAGCTGAGGAGTTGCATCGAGCAGCACGAAGATCAGGCGCTTGCGAACCGTGAGTTTCAGCTGTACCTGCAACCGAAAAACAACCTAGACGACGGGACGCTGGTGGGAGCCGAGGCGCTCGTGCGCTGGGACTCGCCTGAACTGGGCTTTCTCACCCCCGATGCCTTCATTCCTGTATTTGAGAAAAACAGCTTCATCGTGCAGCTAGACTTCTACATGCTGCGGCGCGTGTGCCAAAGCTATCCGCTACTTGGCCCCGATAGGCAACCGCTCGTAGTGTCGGTCAACATGTCACGCGTCACCATTTTACAGGAAGGCTTCGTTCAGCGCGTGCTGCGCATCGTTGACAGCGCCCGCATTCCCCACGAAGTCGTCGAGTTGGAAGTGACCGAAAGCGCGCTCGTTGCGGAAGAGAGCGCGGTCATTGACACACTGAGCGAACTGAAGGCACTCGGGTTCCGCCTGTCTATGGACGATTTTGGGTCGGGGTACTCGTCGCTCAATTTGCTGCGGAAACTTTCCATCGACGTGTTAAAGCTTGACCGGGGCTTTCTATCGGAGAGCGCAGATTCCGCGCGGACGCGCTCCGTGATAAAGAGCGTGGTGGAAATGGCCGACAACCTAAACTTGTCCATCGTGTGCGAAGGCGTGGAAACCGCCGAGCAGGCCGCCATGCTGCACGGGCTGGGCTGCCGCACGGGACAGGGCTACGTGTTCTCGAAGCCCCTGCCAGAAGCCGAATTTCGCGCGCGCTTCCACATGCCCGCCGTGAACGCAAACGCCGCCACTGGCACCGGTGAGGCCACAGCAACCCCCACTCTTTCCGCCACCCCTCGCCCCGCTTCTGCTCCTGCCCCGGAGAAATCTCGCGCAGACCTTTTTCCTGACGACGCAAGCGACGCTCCTTTCGCTGCAAGCGCACACTAATCTGCGGCCTTCCTCTTCTCTGCCGCATCCTCCCTGCCACAAGGTCCTCGCTCATCTGACCGGGTGCTAAGCGTTTTTGACATGCCCCTGCTATTTTTCTGCCCTGTCGCCTTCTTTCACACCCGAGGTATTACAATGGAGGTACCTTGACAGGGTGTGCTACTGGCTCCCCCTGAGCCAACCACTACAACAAGGAGCAGATGAAATGGGCAACGACAAGTCGGACAACGTTTCGGCTCAGCATCATACCTACGTCATCGACCGCACCTATCGCGTCGTGTACATGGACAAAGCCGCGCACCGCGTGTTTCCCGCGGGGCAGGTGGGCCTGCGCTGCTACGAGTCATTCCGCGGGGCAAGCGAGCCGTGCGGCGACTGCCCGTGGCAGCGTGAGGGGAACGACAGCTCCACGCAAACGGTCATTTTCAGCGCAAACCGCAACACGTGGTTCGAAATTACCTGCCTGGAAGTGGACTGGTTCAACGAGGGACCCTGCGTCCTGTTTTCCGGCCGCCCGGTTGAAGACGGCAGCCGCAGCCTGTTCTCCACACTGAGCCAGCCGTCGTCGTATGACGAGCTGTTCGAACTCAACCTGACTGGCGACGCGTACAAAGTGCTGTACACCGAGCCCGACAAGTACGTGATGCCAGCCTTAGAAGGCCAGCTCAGCGTTATGTTTGAAGACGTGTTGGAGCACATGATTCACCCGGAGGACCGCGGACGGTTCCAAGAATTCTGGGAATTCGGCACGCTGCTTGCCCGCATCGAGCGCTCGGGCGGAATCCTGCGTGGCGAATTTCGCAAGCGCCTCATGCGCGGCGGCTGGGGCTGGGCGTCCCAAACGTTGGTGCCCGTGAAGCGTGGCGAAGCTGGCGAGACGGTGGTGATGTGCTTCATCGCCGATATTGATGCCGAGGTGAAGGCACGCAAGGGTGAATTTGAAAGCACGCAGATTCTGCAACTGAAAGAGCATGACCAGCTGACCGGCCTCTATAACGCCGTCACCTTTTACGAGCGCGCCGAGGCGCTGGTGAAACAACATCCCGAAGACCGCTTCGAAGTGGTGTATTTGGACATAGAGCACTTCAAGCTGTACAACGAATGGCACGGACGCGACGCGGGCGACATCATGCTGCGCGCCATCGCCGAGCGATTCGCGTTTGGCGCCGAGTGCTGTGGCGGCGTAGCGGGGTATCTCGGCGGGGACGACTTCGCCATAGTTCTGCCTGCAGGCACGGTGACTGAAGCGGCCGTCGAACATGATTCCCGCAGGCCACCCTTCGATTCTGAGGATACGATAGGCTTCCAGCCCGCTGTCGGTGTGTGCACTATTGAACCCGGCGACTCAGTGGGCACCGCGTGCGACCACGCCATGATAGCCATGGCCTCTGTCAAAGGTATCTACGGCAAGCGCATTGCCTGGTACGAAAATTCCATGACCGAAGAGTTGGAAAGCGAAACAAAAACGCTGCTTGAAGTGCAGCGGGCGCTGGCGAACCGCGAATTTGTGCTGTATTGGCAACCCCAGTGCAGCACGCGCACGGGGCGCATCGTGGGCCTGGAAGCACTCGTGCGCTGGCAACACCCGCGGCGCGGCCTGGTCATGCCCGGCAGCTTCGTGCCCGTGCTTGAGCGCAACGGGTTCATCGCCAGCCTGGACTTATACGTGTGGGACGAGGCGTGCCGCCAGCTGCGCGCATGGATCGACCGCGGCGAGCAGCCGGTGCCCGTGTCGGTGAACATCTCGCGCGCCGATTTGTACGCCATCGATGTGGTGTCCACCTTTGAGGAACTACTGCAGCGCTACGGGCTGGACCACCATCTGCTGGAACTGGAAATTACGGAGAGCGCCTACGCCGAAGACGAGCGCATGACCACCACCGTGGAGCGCCTCAAAGAGCACGGCTTCACCATTTTGATGGACGACTTCGGCAGCGGCTACTCGTCGCTCAACATGCTGAAGGACGTCAACGTTGACATCCTGAAGATTGACATGGGCTTTCTCAACCGCGCAAACGAATCGAAGCGCAGCGAAAGCATTCTGGAAGCCGTCGTATCCATGGCGCGCCTCATGGATTTGCGCATTATCGCCGAGGGCACCGAGACGAAAGAGCAGGTGGACTTCCTGCAAAGCATCGGCTGCGACTACGCGCAGGGCTACTACTTCTACCGGCCGATGAGCACCGAAACGCTTGAGGCCCTGCTTACTCAGGAAGGCGTCGTTGACCTGCGTGGTGTGCTGAGCCCCACGATGGAGCTCATCGACATGAAAACGCTGCTGCGCGACGACGTGACCAGCCGAGCCATCATTGACAGCTTGGTGGGAGGCGTTGCGGTGTACGCCGTTTACCCCGACCGCTTCGAATTGTTGCAGGTGAACAACGCGTACTACCGCGTCACGGGCTGCAACGCCGTGGATTTGTGCGAGCGGCAAAAACTCATTTCTCGTCAGGTGCACCCCGATGACCTGCCGATTGTCATTGACATGTTCAACCAGGCAGAGCGTCACCCCGTCACGGGGGCCGAGGGCACGTTTCGCCGCTATCGCCTGAGTGGCGAACTTATGTGGATGCACATGAAGGCGTTCTTCCTGCGCCACGAACAGGACCGCTCCCTTTTCTTCTGCTCACTAAGCGACGTGACAGAGCAAGGGCACCACAGAGACGAAGATGCCCACGGGAGCATGGACGGGCAGTAGAACACCTGCGTGCAGCGATTGGCACACCGTCGCGCGGAGTTGGCAGGCAAAGGGAGGACCCCTTGCCCGACGCTACAGCCCCAGACCCACGGTCATGTGCATCAGGTAGAACGCGAATCGCATGACGAAGATGCCCGCCAGCGCCAGCACGCACGCAACAACCGCACGCTGCACGCTCAGGCGGCGTGCGCCCGCCGCCTCACCCGTGGGCGCACGCCCGAAGAGCGCTTGCGCATCCAGCGCCACACCGCCCAGCGCCAGCACGCCGAACGCGGCAATCATCAGGCCATAGTACGGCACGAGGTCAGCCGCCGTGAGGTAGGCGTTCTCGATGTTCGGCAAGTCGGCGCTCTGGAGGCCGAACGACACGAGGTTCGCCACCAGGGCCACCCCGGCCAGCACCACCAGCGCGCGCCCGAACGATCCCTCGGCCGGCTGATAGCGCGCCGCGCTCAGGCCCACGAGCGCCAGCAGCGGGCCACCCACCAGCGCATTCAGCCACAAGTTCAGCGGCACATACACCGTGTACCACGAGATGATGGTGTCAGCCGCGTAGGCAAACGCCACCGCCGTGATGAATACCACGCCCGCCACCAGGGCAAGCGCCATCCACACGCGCATGAGGCCCACACGCGGCCGCTCCGAAAACGAGTAGAGCCAGTACACGCCCGCCAGCGCCAAGAACACTACGGCGCAAAACACCTCGGTGGAAAGCGGGCTGCGCCCCACGCCCAGAAACACGTAGAGGGCGTTGGCCGGGTTGCCGAGGTGCGTGGCCGAAGCCACCAGCCCCACCATGGACGTGACCAGGGGAATGCTGAGGAAGCGCTGGATGCGTTGGCGCACGTCGGCATTAAGCCCGCCGCGCACAAGCGGCAGGCCCATGAGGATGAACGCCATCACGCCCGACGGCGCCAGCGTCGTGAACAGCACCAGGGTAATTTCACCAAGCGCGTTGTTCAACCCCGTAATCACAGCCAACTCCTAGCGGTAGTACCTCGGGTAGCTCACCTCAAGTGCAAGGGCGCTTTGGATACCCTCCAGGCTGGCCTTCGCTAGTTGCGCGAGGCCCTGGTAGAACGGCTGCTCGGCCGCCGCGGCCAGCTGCTCAAGGAAGTGCGACGACCACGTGAGCACATGCAGGCGCAGAAAGTCGTCCAGCACCTCGGGACGGTTGCGGGCAATCCAGGCCATCAGCACCAGCAGAAGTCCGATATGATCCTCGGGTGTTTTGTCGTCGTCAAGTCGTTGAATGCCCTGTTCACGCATCCACGCGCGCAACGCCAGCGTGCTCTCGCCAAACACGACGCACTCCCGGTCGGTGTACACCGAACCCCACGGCGGCGCCGGCTTCGCAGCCGGGCCAATGAACAGACGGCGGTATTCCCACACGAGGTCGTCATCCATCGTGCCTTTCGCCAGGCCTTCCTTCATGAGGCCCAGGTCGCGCTGCGCCTCGTCCGTATCGACGAACGGCCACTCGCCCGCCGCCGCGTCCGCGTCGAGCGCGGCCAGCGCCTCAAAGGCCGCTCCCGCGTCGCCCTTCACCGGGTCCTGCAAGAAGAACGGCCCCAGCGTCTCACCCACAAAAGCAATGCTTTCCAGCACGGCTTCCTTATTCTCATCCATGTCCCACTCCTCTCAAAAAGCAAGCAAGGTGCGCCCATTGTAGCGCACCTTGCTTCGATCAGCGTATGTCGTCAGCCAACGGTTGCGGCATCCTCAGAAAGCCTTAGAAACTGAGGCCCACCGACAGCTGCACCGCGTAAAACACCAGGCGAGCGAGGAAGATACCCACCACGGCCAGCACGGTGCCCACGCCGGCCAGCGCCACCGGGCTCTTGCCCATGAGCGCCACGATGTTCGCCACCGCTGCCGCCAGAAGGCAGATCACGGCCGCCACCAGGTAGGTCATAGCCGCAGCCACCAAGTCGGCGCCAGACACGAGCGGGTTCACCATATCATTCACGCCCATAACCTGAGCGCAGAAGCCCGCGACCGCCAGCAGCGCGCCCACGACAACCACCACGAGCGCGGCCATCTTGAACGAGCCCTTCAGCGCGTCGGTGAGCGAGCCGGCCAGACCCAGCACCAACGTACCCAGCGGCAAGCCACCCACCAGGGCAAAGCCCAGCATCTGCACGATAACCAGCGGGCTGTTCCACGAGGCGATAGTCTCCATCATATACGCCATGCCGGTAAAGCAGGCGAACACGATGGCGGCCAGGGCCACCACGGCGGCGAAGCCCTTGCGTGCGCCACCCTGCAGCTTGCCGGCCAGCGCCACGATGACGTACACCACAGCCAGCACCACGAAGAGGGAGCCCACCAGAATCTCGTTCGACAGCGGCGAGGAACTAATGCCCGCGAACACACCCACCGCATGCATGGGCGATGCCAGGTGGAAGAACGAGGCGGCGAAGCCCACAAGCACCACCACGAGCGGAATAAGCGTCATCTGGTCAATCTTCTTCAGCTGCTCATCCGTGAACTTCGTGGTGAAGAAGGCCAGGGCAAGCGCGATGAACGCGCCGGCACCCATCGGAGCCAGGGTCGTGAACAGCGCCAGAGGCAGTTCAGCGAATGCGGCCTCCATGCTACATCACCTCCAGGGGATTAACGACCTTGCCATCAGCGCTACCCGCCGGCTTGGCATCCGCGGAGGGCTTGATGTAGAGGTTCGGGTTCGTGTACGTCGGTTCGGGCAGAGGCGCAATGTTACCGCGCTCGCCCATCTTGGCCATTTCCTCAACCGTGCCGAAGTCAAGCGCACGGGCGGGGCAAGCCTCCACACACACCGGCTTCTCGCCAGCGGCCACGCGCTCGGCACAGCCGTCGCACTTCACCGAGTGGCCCTTTTCGCGGTCCACCTTCGGCGCGTTGTACGGACAGGCCATGTGGCAGTAACCGCAGCCCACACACTTATCGGCATCCACCATCACAAGGCCCGTCTCATCATCCTTGTGCATAGCACCGGTCGGGCACACCTTCGTGCAAGCCGGGTCGTCGCAGTGGTTGCACGACAGGGACAGCGGGTAGCTTCCACACGTGCTTACAATGCAGCCGTTCGCGTCCTTCGTCGTTTCACCGTAGGTCACTTCGTACACCTTGCGGTACGCCGTTCCCACTTTCAAATCTTTATAGTCTTTGCAGGCCATCTCGCAGGTTTTGCAACCGGTGCAGCGAGTGCCGTCGAAAGAAAATGCATAGTGCGTCATAACGTAACCCCTTCCTTTCCTCGCCGCCGCTAGGCCTTCGCAACTTCGCAGATGTTCGTGTGCTGCGGGTTGCCCTTCGACAGGGGCGAAGGACGCTGGGTGGTCAGCGTGTTAATACTACCGCCCTGGTCAACGCCGTTCGCGTCCGCTTCAAACCAAGCGCCCTGCGACACGGCCACCGTACCCGGAACCACGCGAGGCGTCACCTTAGCCCACAGCTCAATCTCGCCGAACTCGTTCTTCACGCGCACACGGTCGCCCTGAGCGATGCCGCGCTGCTCCGCGTCAGCCGGGTTGATCCAGGCCTCCTGCGGGTTGACTTCCTTAAGCTCGGGCATGAAGCCCCACGACGAGTGGATGCGACCGCGATAGTGGAAGCCTGCCAGGACGAGCGGATACTCGTCGGTCGTGGTTTCAACGCCGTACCATTCGGGCAGATACACCGGAATAGGAGGCATGGTGTCCATACCGGGCAGCGTGTCGTCGGCCTCAAGTTCCCAGCCTTCGGTGAACTCAAGTAGCTTCTCGGAGAAGATTTCAATCTTGCCGGACGGCGTGGTCAGCTTGTTGGCCACCGGGTCGTCGCGGAACTTCTTCATGGACACAACCGGGTCGTGCTCTTCGATATAGACGCCCATTTCCACAGCCTCTTCCCAGGTGGGAAGCTTCGGGCTCTTCTCGCGAGACTTCTCGTACTGCTCTTTAATGCGCTCTTCCTCGGTCTTGCCCTCGGTGAACTTGTCGGCCACGCCGAAGCGCTCGGCCATCATCGTGGCCATCTCGTAGGCCGTCTTGCGCTCGAACTTGGGCGTGGTGCACGCCGTGCCCGTAATCATGTAGCCCACATCGGAGCCCGTGGAAATCTGCGAGGTCTGCTCGAAGCGGAACAGGTCGGGCAGCACTACGTCGGAGTACATCATGGAGTCGCACATCACCGTGTCAATACCCAGAATGAACTCGCACTTCGTGTCGTCAGCCAGAATCTCGTGCGCCTTGTTGATCTGCGAGTGCTGGTTCGTCAGGCAGTTGCCAGCGTAGTTGATCATGTACTTGATGTTCGTCTTCAGCTTGTCAGCATTCTTCACACCCGCGTTCTTCGAAGTCATCTCGGTGCCGTGGTCGATGGCATCGGTGAACAGGAAGCACGGAATAGACGTCTTCACGGGGTTCGTACCGGCCGCCATCGACGTGCTGGTGGGGCTGGTGCGGTCTTCACGCGTGCCGTTGTTCGTGCCGGGCAGACCAATCTGACCAACGAGGCAAGGAAGCGTCATGATAGCCCACGCCGTCCACTCGCCGTTGCTGCGGCGCTGCGGGCCCCAACCCTGATTCACATAGAGCGGCTTCGTCGTACCAATTTCCTCGGCCAGGCTTTCGATGCGCTCAGCAGGGATGCCGGTGATCTTCGCGGCCCACTCAGGCGTCTTTTCCACCATGTCGTAGCCCGTGCCCATGATGTAGTCGTAGTAGGACATGTGCTTGCCCTTGTACGCCTCGGGCATGGTTTCCTCGTCGTAGCCCTGGCAATACGTGTGCAGGAAGTCCAGGTCAACCATATCGTTCTTAATCAGGTAATGCGCGATGCCCGCCACCAGTGCGGCATCGGTGCCCGGGTTGATGGGCAGCCACTGATCGGAGTGACCCATGATGGAGTCGTTCATGCGGTAGTCAATCATGTAAATTTTCGCACCCGTGCGCTCACGCAGATGCACCCAGTCATAGTGCGTGGTCAAGCCACCCTGGCGCGTTTCGGTGGGGCTGGAGCCGAAGATGAGCACCAGCTTGGCGTCCTCAGCCGTCTTGAACGAGCTGCCACCGTTGCCCTTCGAACCATACATATAGGGCGTGATGCAGGAGATCTGCGCGGTGGAGTAGCTGTTATAGAAGTTCAGATAACCGCCGATCAAGTTCAGGAAACGGTTGAACGGGCGCGAGGTCGTAGCCGACACGCCAGTGGCGTAAGGCACGTACACGGCTTCGTTGCCGTACTTTTCGATAACTTCCTTCAGCTTGTCGGCCGCGATGTCGATGGCCTCGTCCCAGCTGATCTGCTCGTATTTACCCTCACCACGCTTGGTGCCTTCCACTCGCTTCATGGGGTAGTTGATACGATCTGGGCTGGCAAGCCAACGGCGATAGCTACGGCCACGCAGGCACGCGCGGGGCTGGGGATCGTCGAAGCCCGCATCCTTGCTGGTATAGGTATCCACCCACACCACTTCGTCATCCTGCACATGGAACTTCAGGCTGCACCTACCCGGGCAGTTGATGGCGCAGTGGCCCCAGGTGATGGTTTCCTCGGTTGCGGCGTGCGCTGCGGGCACGCCTGCGCCGAAGAGTGAATCGGTCGCGGCGACGGTTCCGCCGACGGCAGCCAGCGCACCGAGCGCGCCTGTCGTCTTCACAAACGTGCGGCGGCTCAAACTCGGCATAGTGTCTGACATACTCTCTCCCCCTTCTAAGCTTCCTCGATTCGCCCGGCGGCTCCCGCGTCGGGCGTTGTGTCGCGTGTCGGTCGATCGACGAACACGCGACGGTTATGCAACGCGGCACACAATACACGTGCGGGTGAATCGCTTGTCACATAAAATGTGGTAATTTTTCGTTTGCGCAGGTCAATTAGCAGTATGTGACATGGTTTCGGGTGACATCAGCGCGCGGTTGCACCGCTTAGGCTATACTGCACAGCGCATCGTAAATGAGAGAACAGAGGGGCATTGCAGCTGTCCGCCGTTATCAGCATACTGAAGCCGAACGTGACATCGCTGGGCTACGCGCTGTTTTTGGCCATTAACGCGGCAGGCGTGTGGGGCGGCGTGTTCCCGTTTTTGCCCATGGGATTCCAAACGCCCGAGATTGTGTTTTGGTTCTTTTTGGCACAATCGCTCGTGTTCTCGGTGAGCTACTTCGCAAGCGCGTTCGGCGTGTATTTCTTCCCCGGGCCCACGCGCCGCTTCATGGTAATGCTGGCGTCCGCGCCCTACTTTTTGGGATGGTGCTGCCTCATTGCAGCTATCTACGTGGACGCATTGGCACTGCCTTTGGTAGTAGCGGGCGGCGGACTTCTGGGGCTGGGGTCGGCGGGCTTCTATATGTTGTGGCAGCGGCTGTTCGCCAGCTTGGATTCCGACCGCGGCAACCGCGACCTCATTGTGGGCACGGCCTACGCCGCAGTGATGTATTTCGCGCTGTACCTTATTCCCGAGGCCGTGACGGCGTATTTGATTCCGCTGGTGTTTCTGCCGCTGTTCGGTCTGGCCATTGTGCTGAAGGGACGCGAAATTGACCGCGACCAACCCATGTTCCAGGACGTGCCGCGCGACCACCCGCAGGTGTATCGGCGCGTTCTGCGCGACTACTGGCGCAGCGCGTTTTGCGTGGGCGCGCTGGGGTTCTGCACCGGTATTATGCGCTCGCTAGCCATTGCCGAGCCGCAGGTGGGCGCGCTGGTGAACGCGCTTTCCATGGCGGGCTCGCTGGTGGCGGCTGTGGCGGTGCTGGTATTGTGGCAGTTCAAGAACCTGCGGCTGAACGTGGTGGGTGCGTACCGCGTGGTGTTCCCGTTTGTGATTACGTCGTTTCTACTGTTGCCGTTTTTGGCGACGAACTACGCGCAGTGGCTCGCGGCCATTCTGTATGCGGTGTACAGCGTGGCCATTATGCTGATGATGATTCAATGCGCGCAGGCCTCGCGCGACCGCGGCATCAACCCGGTGTTTGTGTACGGGTTCTTCGGGGCCATCGTGTACACGCTGCATGACGTGGGCTTTATCGGCGGCTCGTTCGCCGAGCAGATTATGATTACGGGCATTGAGCCCTTGGCTGTGGTTGCGTTGGCGGCCGTGTATCTGTTAGGACTCATGTACTTTGTGGGGCAAGGAGGCTTCCGTAAGATATTTGAACGCAACGACGCGGAGAACATTGAGTTGGTGGCCCTGCGCCCGCTGGGGAAGAGCGGGAAGAACGCTGGGAGCGCGAGCGGGGGCGCGGGGGCGAGCCGGGGCGCGCTGGCGGGCACTGGCGCGAGTGCGAGCGGGACTGCATCGGCGGCCGAAGCTGCGATCTCCGATGCGCGGCCGCCTTTCGACGAAGCACAAGCAGGTGCCTCACTGGCAAGCAAAGCCGCCGCCCGCACCCAACGGCGCCACGACAGTGGCTTCATCTACCAGGACCGCATCTCCAAGCAGGCCGAACTGCTGCGCCAACACTATCGCTTAAGCGCCCGCGAGACCGAGGTCATGGAACTCATCGCCCGCGGCAACACGGTAGCCCGCATAGCCGAGGACCTCGTGGTGTCCGAAAACACCATCCGAACCCACTCCAAACGCATCTACGCCAAACTAGACATCCACAAAAAACAAGACCTCCTCGACCTCATAGACTCCTTCAACCCCAACGACCTGGAGGACTAGCCCCACCCTGTCGCCCCTCCGCGACACACGTCTCTCACGCTCAACTGTCGAAATGTCTCTTTTTGAAATAATTCCTACGGAGTGCAACCTTTTGGGGTGAGGGGGCGTTTATCCGGGCAGAGTTACTTTTTCTAGGAGGGCTGGTATGGACGAGAAGGAGTTCTTTGTTCGGTATACCTCGTTGGTGCGTGAGGTATGCGCCCCGGAGCGGTTGAAGCGGGAGACGTGGGAGCGGCTCGTACGTGAACATGGCGGGGCGGCAGTGCCGTCAGATCACCATTCCCAGGAGGAAGCGCCTCGTGAGTCGATTGGTGCATAGCGAATTTACGGTCAGCGTCGAGGACGCCATCGACGAGTGGGGCGATGCCGTGTTGCGGCTCGCGCGCCGCCGCATGGGCAACCAGGCCGATGCCGAGGATGTGTTCCAAACGGTGTTTTTGCGCTTGCACCAAAACGCCAGCGTCATAAACGACGCGACGCATCTGAAGTCGTGGCTTTTGCGCGTCACCGTCAATTGCTGCAACGACCTGCATCGGAAGAACAATCGCGATACCAGCGTGCCACTGGAAGACCACGACGCGCCCTCGGAGCCGGAAGAGGATCTATCGCTTGCCGAGCAGCGTTTTGCACCACGCCGTGGACGAGCTGCCCGAGGGCCAGCGCACGGCCGTCCATCTGCACTACTTCGAAGGGTATTCCACCAAAGAGATAGCCGCCATTGCGGGCGAGAGCCCCGCAACCGTTCGATCACACCTGTTCAGGGCTCGCAAGGCGCTGAAGAAGGCACTGGAAGGAGCCGACGATGAGCAAGCATGACATCCGCGCGGCCTACGCACGAATAGAAGAGCGCGTGAGCGTTTCGGAGAATTTGAAGCGCCGGACGTTGGAAGCCATAGCAGCAGATGAAGCCGCTCAGCGCGCAGGCACGCAGGCCGCCGCGGGTGGGACGCGTGAGACGGATGAGACAACCGCCCGGCGCGTTGCGCGCCCCGCCGCACGCGAACGCCGCGCCCCACAGCGCCGATCAGGCGGAACAGCCGTCTTGGGAAGGCCCCTCATCGCAGCGGCGGCGTGCCTTGCACTGGTCGTAGGCGTGGGAGCCCTCGCTGCAACGGGATCGTTCGAGCGCCTGGCCGCTTCGTTTACTGGCAACTACTTTGAACTGGCATACGCCGACGAGGGCGAGCTTTCCAACGGCGGCATGGCCGTGGGCATCAACAACTTCTTCCCCACCCGGACAAGCGCAGGCTACCGGTATGACCCGGAAACCAAAAGTGCCGACACCAGCGTGGCAGTGGCCAGCCGCACGTATAACCTGAACCTGACCTGCACTGGTGGTAATATTCGCTCGATTACGTACACGGCGGAAGGCCCCGACGCGACGTTCGGTAGCTGGACCGTACCCGACGCGGACGCAGCAACCATTGAGGTTGAAAATGGCCACACGTTCACGGTGGACTACACCCGCCAGAACCCCGAGCGCCTCGTGCGGGAACTCAATCTGAACTACGTGCTGGATGCCTCCTCCAAGCAGGAGTTCGACCGCTTGTATGAGGAAGCCCATGGAGAAGTTGCCGCCGATAACAGCGACATCGAAGCCATCCTCGCCCGCTGCGATGCCGAGCGCCTTGCGCGCACCACGCTAACGCTGACCGCCACCTTCCATGACGGCTCCACGCAAACGAAAACGTACCGCATAGAACCCGCCGCCGACTACACGCAGACCTGCCTCGCGTACCACGAGGCGAAACAAGCTGCTGGTGAAAACGGCCCGATTGAAGCGCCCGCGCTGATCACACTCGTAGAGCGGTAGAACGGAGCACCCATGAACGCACTCAAATCGCACTTCCAACGCACATTTTCCCCCCGAATGTTCGCGCTCGGGTTCGCAGCGCTCGCCGCCTGCGTCGCGCTCACCTCATGCGAAGCGCCAGGCGGCCCACTTCCGCCGGAGAACCGCGAGCCCTTCGAAGTGTCCGCCCCGGTCATCGACAACGCGTCCCTTTACGGCGAAGGCGAAAGTATCCCGATGCCCGCCAACGTGCCTGGCCGAACCGGTCAGTTCACCAACGAAGAGGTCAATCTGTTCTACCCGCAGCTTCGACGCACCGCGCAGTTGCCCGAGGGCGTGGCGGCGGCCGACTTCGCGCCCACCGTGCTCGAAGAAGCCTCGCGCTCCTCCCTGCAAGAGCGGTTCGGGTTCGCACCCGATGCCGACGGCAACCTGCCGACGGGGTGCTCTTATGTGCAGGTTACCGCAAAGGTGCAAAACACGGTTGATGCCGAAGCGGTGTTCGACACGGCACAAGGGTCGTTTGCCCTGCTCAACGAAGACGGAACGTACACCTCCGTCGGCACCGATGACCCCCTGTGGCAAAGTGCGCGCGACAGTACCAGCCCCAAGCAGTACTTCCAGGTCCATCTCGTACCGCACGAAGAGCGGGAAGTTTCCACCCTCTACCTGGTGCCCGACGAGGCGCTTGACGACCCGCGTCTGGTCTTCATCGCGAATCCGGGGCTCAGCGGCGGAGAGGGTATCGCGGGCGTGAAGGCGTTCGCTATTGCCTCTCAGCTGCAGAAGTAGCCAGAAAGGGTCCTCATGTACCTCACGATTGAAAACCTCTCCAAAACTATCAAGGGCGCCCTGGTGCTCCAGGACATCAATCTGTCGCTCGACCGCGGGAAGGTGTATGGCTTGCGCGGCAAAAATGGCTCGGGCAAAACCATGCTCATGCGCGCCATCGCGGGCCTCATCCGCCCAACCGCGGGATACGTGCGGGTAAATGGCCAGGTCATTGGTACCGACGTGTCCTTTCCGCCCAGCATTGGGCTTCTGCTGGAGAACCCGGCGTTCATCGGGTCATATACCGGGTTCAAAAACCTCCAGGTGTTGGCCGGCATTCAAGCGCGCATCGACGACGAAAAGATTCGCGCGACACTGGAAGCGGTGGGGCTGGACCCCCACGACCGACGGCCGTATCGCAAGTACTCGCTCGGCATGAAGCAGCGCCTCGGCGTGGCATGCGCCGTTATGGAAGACCCCGACCTGGTGCTTTTGGATGAACCCACAAACGCACTTGACCCCGCAGGCGTGGCTCAGGTGCGCACGCTCGTGAGCGCCTGCAAACAGCGCGGGGCATTGGTGCTGGTGGCATGTCACGATGCCGATGAGCTGGACCTTCTGGCTGATGAGGTGTTTACCATGGCCGAAGGGCGCATCGTAAATTCAGCGACGGGCAGCACGCGATGAAGCGGAAGACAGCCTTGACCCTGGGCGCAACCGTGGCGTTGGCAGTGTGCGCCGCGTTCTTCGTTCTGCGGGTAGCCCAGGTGAATGCAGCCACCCCCGCTCCCGAGGTACATCGATTCGCGCTGGGCGAGGAAGCTACCTACAGCGGCAACGACTCGTCGGGCGGCACCGTGAACCCGGGAGACATAACGGTGACGGCCGAGCACGCCGCGCTGCTGAACCGCGAAGAGCTGGCGAAGTTGCCAGGGATTCCCGCCGGCTACGTCGACGACCTCATGGCCTCCACAAGCGCGAACGATATGCGCGCTCTCGTGGTAGAAGTGACGCTGCGCAATACTACCAGCGAGCCACGGGAGGCGCACGTTCAAGGCTTCAAGGCCCGGTCGGGTGCCTGGTCAAACGGCCTGTTCGCCGAGATCTACTTCATGCTAAACGACGGCTTGTCCACGCGCGTGCCGCTGGAGCCAGGCGGCACGGAGAAGGCAACGCTCATTTCCCTTCTGTACGACAACCAATCGAACAGCACCGACGCATGGCAACACGTAGACGAGCGCACCTTCGACCTCGTGCTGACGGTGTACCCACAACAGTACGTGATCAACCTCGGCCAACCCGGCTTGAATAGCGCGCCCAGCCTGGGGGAGGAAGCGTGAACACCTCGTTACGCATGATGAAAACGGAATGCCGTCGCGCGTTTGGTAGCCGACTGTTTGCCGCCGCCCTGGTCGCCGGGCTGGCGCTTGCCCTCGCGCACCTCGTCACGATTGCGGTGCCCTACGGCACGGGTGACGTCTGGGAAGTATGGCGCGGCGGCGCGAAGGGAGCCTACCCTTTCTCGGTGTACAACACCTGGATGGGCGGCGAGAATTCCTCAGCATTCACCACGCTGTACTACTTCCTACTGCCGCTTCTGGCGTGCGTGCCCTTTGCGGACAGTGGATATACCGACCTCAAATCGGGCTATGCCGCGCAGATGATCAGCCGAGCGGGGCGCAGTGCCTATTGCGCTGCGAAAGTGCTGGCCGTGGCTTTGTCTGCGGGCACCGTGGTGCTGGTGCCACTCGTGGTGAATTTCCTGGGTACGCTTTTGTTTGTACCGCTCCTACCTCCCGAAGCGGCGGCGGGAACCTTTTTTGTGGGCCCTTCGGCCGCGTTCGCCGATGTGTTCTATGGGGCACCGCTTGTTTACTGCGGGCTGTTCGCCCTGCTGACGTTTTGTGTGGCGGGAATTATTGCGTGTCTTTGCGTGGCGCTCGCGCCAGTCATGCCCAACCGGTTCCTGGTGCTGGTGACGCCGTTTCTGCTGTGTACGGCGGCCTCATTCGTACTGGCAGGTTCAGGCCTTGCAGGGTACGCGCCCACGGAAGTGCTCATGCCCGCACCGCGCTTCGACGTCCAGCCAGCGGTGGTGGCAGTGGCGTATGGCCTGATAGCAGGTGCGGAAGCTGTCGCCATCGCGCGCCACGCGCGCACGTTTGAGGCGCTGTGACGGAAGTGAAAGCCACCATGAGAACCGAAGGAACTCTGCGCGCCGCGCGTCGCCCAAAACGCTTTGGAAAGCTGGCAGTATTCGGCTCACTCGTGCGTCACGACCTGGTGGCCGGCAGCGTGCCGGATAGAATTCTGTATGGTGTTGCCCTCATGTGCTTTGTGGTGGTGTGCGCCCTCTTCCTCAGCGGGTTCGAAAACGCACAGCGAATGGTTGAGGCGGGCATGGCGACCTCGGCTGCGCCACCCGTTGCCACACCCGCAGAAGCTTGTGCACTTCCCGAACACTTTTCGCTGTTTGATGTGCTGGTGTTTGCCTCCGCCGGTGCACCTCCCCATGATGCCACCAGCGGTCTGCCCTACTCACCGCCCTTCACCTGGCTAGTCATGCAGGCGCTCATTGCGGCCCTCGTGGGACACTACCCCGCTAACGACCTGATCACGCGTGGCCCTCAGGTGCTTACGCGCGTCGGCGGCACCGGCACGTGGTGGCTCGCAAAATGCACTTGGATTGCAGCCACCGTGGCGGCATTCTACCTGCTAGGCCTTGCCGTGTTCATCGTGTTTGCCGCAGCACAGGGAAACGTGAGCGGGCCTGCGTCCAGCATGCTGTCGGCACTACTCAACGGCTTTAGTCTTGAAGCGGCAAGCGGAATGTCAAACGGCAGTGCACTCGCAGCGGCGCTTGTGGCCGCGCTGGTGCTCTCAATTGCGCTCTCGCTCGCGCAAGTTACTTTATCCCTGATCGTAGGCCCTCTCGCAAGCTTCGTGGCGCTTATGGCCTTCGACGTGGCATCCGCCTATTTCGCCTTCCCGGCACTTTTCGCAAGCAGCGCCATACTCTGCCGCAGCAGCCTCGCAACAATAGGAGGCACAAGCCCATCAGTCGTCTTTGCGATCAGCGCCCTTATTGCCGTCGTGTCCCTCATCGCAGGAGCCCTCATCCTGCGACGTCGCGACCTTCTCACGCGGAAGGAAAGTCGATGACCTCGACACCACACGCAACTCGACCCATACCCACAGCGCGCCTCCTCGTAGGCAGCGCACGACGAACCGCCTCGTTCGCCCGAGACCATCTGCTCGCGCTGGTGCTCTGCATAGCGCTACTCGTTGCCGCTGCATTCATCACACAGCGCCTCCAGGCGAGCTACCTTCAGCACAACGGCTTCAATCCCACCTTTGCCGACAGCCTCATCTGGCTGCTGGGGCCTGCGAACGCAACACCGTTTCCGCTTTTGTGGTGCGTCTGCCCCGTCGTGGCCATGACCTGGCTGTTATTCATGGAACGCGGGCGCGACGAGGCAAACTGGGCGGTGCGCCACGGCAGTTTCCGCAGGTTGTGGGCCACACGCCTAGTTGAGACCACGCTGGTATCGCTCACATTTGGGTTCATAGCTTTTGCAGCAGCCACCGCAGCGTCACTCATCGGCACCGCGGCGGGCAGCACACCCCTCGTGAACTTCGACGACCCCCACAGCCTCTTCGCCGCCTTCTGCGATGGCACCACCACACGTCCGCCTTCCCTCGCAACGCTGCTCGCCACCGCGCTCTGCCTTAGCCTACTTGCGCCGTGCGTCCTCATTACGCTCCATGCACTCCTGCGCTGGATTCTCCCCGGCGAAGTTCTGGCCTTTCTACTGATCACCGCCGCAGGACTCACCGCGGTGCACAGCCCGCTCGCCTTCGCCCTTGATGCCGCCCGCGCACTGGGCACTAACCTGACGCTCACCAACCCTCTCGCACTGCTCTACGAAACCAGCAGCATCGCCCACGCCACCTGGCTCCCCGGCGCCACACACCACCTCTGGCTCATGCCCGCCGTCTGGCTCGCCGCCGCCACCCTCGGCCTCGCCACAGCCCACCGCAAAGAACTTCCCCCAAAGAAAAACTAGCAAAACGCTGCACTGAGGTTATCCGTAGGGCAAGGGCTCTGCCCTTGCCGCGAACAACGTTTGACCTGGAAGTTTACCAAGGTAGAACGGCAAGGGTAGAACCCTTGCCCTACGAAATACCTGCAAAGGGAACTGTTGTTTCAACCTCTTATCAGTTCTCGGCGTCGATCTTTTTGCGTTCTATGGTGCCCCAGTGGCGTTCTTTCTTGCGGTAGCCCACTAAGGCCATCATGCGGGTGGTGGCCAGGATGAAGCGCAGGATCGTTACCTCGAAGATGGACAGCAGCAGCGCGCGCACCACGTCGCCGGCTGACAGTTTCAGGTCACGCGTCTGCACGCGCGAGAAGAATGCGGTCAGCGACATCACGGCCCCGAACACCGCGTAAATGCCAAAGAACATAATCATGAACGGCACGTTAATGAAATTGAAGGCAAACGCAAGAGCCACCGTTGCCAGTCCAAACAACTCAATCATGGGCGACAGCAACTCGTATATCAAAAAGTACGTGTACGAGAAGAAACTCACCAACCCAAAGCGCAAGTTCGCAAAAATGCGCCAATGCTTCGTCATGCTTTCGAACAGGCCCGTGTGCCAACGGCGCCGCTGCTTCACCAAGTCGCGCAGCGTTTCGGGCGCCTGGCTCCAGCAGATGGCGTCGGGCGCGTACTTAATAAGGTAGTCGATGTCGTTCGTGCGACAAAACACGTGCAGCTTGGTGACCAGCTCCATATCCTCGCCCACCGTATCCAAATCGTAGCCGCCGCACGCCACCACGAAGTCTTTGCGGAACAGACCAAACGCACCCGAAATAATCAGGTTGCCGTTGAACTGGTCGAACAGAATACGCGCTGACAAAAACGAGCGATCGTACTCCAGCACCTGCATGGCGGGAATAATCTTCTTCGGCAGTGAGTAATGCGTCAGGCGGCCGTCCTTAATTTTGATGCCATTCGACAGGCGCACCAGGCCGCCAACAGCCACCACGTTCTCGTGCTCAATGACCGGCGCCACAATTTCACGCAGCGAGTCGTACTGCAGCACCGAATCGGCATCAATGCAGATGAAGTACGGGTATTGTGCCACGTTAATACCCATGTTCAGCGCGTCAGCTTTGCCGCCGTTTTCCTTCGAAATAAGCGTGATGGGCACATGCCCCACCTTGCCAATCCACACGCCGCGCTCGGATGCACACGGCACCTGGCGGCGGATGGGCCGGTCGATAGGATGCAGGTCGAACGCCTCGATGACAATCTGCGCGGTGTCATCGGTGGAACCGTCGTCCACAACCACCACCTAGTAAAGCGAGTAATCCAAGGTCAGCAGCGAGCGGATAGAACTTTCCACCGTCACGCTTTCGTTGTGCGCCGGCATGATGATGGTCACAGGCACGTAGCAGTCCACCATGAGCTGGTTTTGGTAGTGCGCCTCGCGCTTGCGGCGATACAGAATGGACGAGCCCACCGTGACGGACAGGAACAAAAACGTGGAGTACCCAATAAGGTACAGCACGAAAAACACGCCCACAAAGTAGAGAAACCCCTGAACAAAAGCGGCGGCAGTAACGGTGGTGATGATCATGCGCCCACCCCGCTTTCGGGGGCAAGTTTGGCAGCGGTGATGACTTGTTGGTCAGCCAACGGGGTAGCCGTTGGCTGACCAGGGGGCATGCCCCCTGCCGCACTGTGGCCGATATCTTCCAACTCCCAGCGATACGTCAGCATGTCGCGCGCGTACGCATCGGGGCCGTTCATGACGTCGTCCAAATCGTCCAAGCTTAAGCCCCAGTCGAACAGGGTCTTGGCGGCGTTTTGCCGCACGAACCACGAGGAACTTGACAAACAACGCTTCAGCACCTCGAATGTCTCAATGCTGGGATAGCTGGCTAATGCCGTGGCGGCAACGGCGGCATATTCCCAGGTAGCTGGGTCATCAGAAGCCGCAAGACGGCGCAGAACGGCTTCCGCCGGCTCCCAGAAGTTGCGCATGAAGTAGCGGGCGCACGCCAGGCGTACCTCCAGGTCGGCCGTATCATCGTCCAGCAAGGCGCACAACTTCTCCGGGTCGCCCCGCCCCGACATGCGCAGGTAATTGATAACGGCCGCCTGCGTATGCGGCAGGAAACTATCGAAGCGTTCCCTCAATTCCTCTTCCAGTTCGTGAGCGTCACCCGCGAAGGCAAGCGCCGTCTCGGTGACCAGCTTCGGGTGGTGGAAATCGCCGCCGCGTTCCACCAATGCCACGGCATCGGCAAACGCCCTCGCGCTTCCCACCTGCGCCAACGCCTCAAACGCATTCTGTCGCGCGTAGAATGACCCTTCGCGCACCGCGTGCAGCAGCGCCTGAATCACCGTGTCACTTGCCGGCTGCTGGCGGTACCACCGCTTCAGCACGTAGGCAAAATACGCACGGTGCAGGTCGCTCTTCTTAGCGAAATGATACGTCAGATGGTCAAACACGGTGCCGATGCCCTGCAGATAGCGATTACTCTTCTCGGGGTCCAGCTCTTCGAGGCGCGTCATCGTCAGATCGAACGACTCCATGCCCGACAGCTGCTTCATTCGCCGCTCAAGCATGCGTTTATGCTCGTCTGTGGGGAACTCGGCGTTGCGCGCTATCTCAACGCGCAGTGCCTCAGCGATACGCGCCGTCTTCGTCGCAAACCGCTTCGCATGCACCTTCTCGTAGCCCAAGAACCCGAAGTTGAACACAATCATCATGAGGCTTACGAACAGGTATAACGCTATGAGCCACTCAATCTTCACGCAGCGTCGCCCGCCTCGCCAACCTCGTGGACCTCAGCGGCCGAGGCACCCTCGCTGCCACCTACACTCTCGCCAGCCGCATTCGCGCCATCATCCTCACGCCACAGCTCCTGCGCATCCACTCCCCCAGCCCACATCTGTTGTACCAGGTAGTAGCTCTCCTTGAGGCGCTCGTGATAGGTCACCTTCCTGCCCCATCCCTCAAGCTGTCTTTCGAACAGCGGAATGCTTTCTCCCGCAGCGCCATCGCCCACACCCACATACATGCGGTCAATCTTCATGTTCTCCACGCCGTAGTGCTCGTAGTAGTCGTCGTGAATTTGCATTTCAGAGGGGTTCGAGAAATTTAACAACTGCCATGGCAACTTGATCTCCACGAACCCGTCGCCATAGCAAAAGTCGGCAAGCGAATTGAAGTCATTATGCGCCGGGTTCGCATCGCCATAGGTGAGCTTGCCAGTTTCGTAGCTGCGGAAATAGAACTCGCCCGCAATGACGTTCTTCTCGTTTTGCACAGCCTCACGCACGGCGCTGTTCTCGGTGATGGTTTGAAGCACGAGGTCGATGTGTTTGAACCGCGATGTGTCCTTGGCAGGCACGTTCACGTACGGGTCTTCGCCCGTGGTAGTGCGTAGCGCCATGGCGCGCATCACTTCGTAGCGCTCCTGCACGAGCACGCGACTCTCATCCTTGCCATCGAGAACCACCACAAAGTCGGCCGCCCGGTCGAACGTGAGCGCGGGGTCGTCAGCTCGCGTCGTGCCCGTTTTCTGAGTTGTGTCAATAGGCAGGTAGAGCGGTGTGCCTTCGCCCACGTCGTCGCCGCGTACCATGAAATAGAGGAACTTCTCGTCGTACTTCATCGACAACGTGCGCCCATCAGCTTCACCAATCACATCGTCGGAGCCCCATTCCTCGTCGTCACCGTCCACGTAGCTCACGCTGCGCTCGGTGCCGGGATCGAACGACAGCAGCCCGAAGTACTGCTCGTTTGTTTGGTAGTCGCTCCAATAGGGCGTTTTCAGCAGGTCGACGTTCGCCATGGTGTTCCAAGTGCGCTTGAACCACTCGTCCTGCCAGGTGAATATCACACTGCCCGCACATCCCGCCGCCTTAATGTCCGCGTAACTTCGCACAATAGCGCGACCCTGATCCTCCTCGCTCATACCACCCTGGTGCCGATCGGTGTTCGCATCGGGCTGTGCCATGCCACGCGAACTGGGAACACCAAACTCCGAGATGACTACCGGCACACTATGATAGTCAACCAATGTTTTCAGGTAGGCGCGGTAGGTGTTCACCTCGCCCGTTTCGTCCACGTCGTTCATGTGCTCAGGCATATATTGAAGGTAGTCGGGATAGTACGGATACACATGGTACGAGGCGAACGTGCCCGACACCACCGTGTCCTCGAATACGAAATGCTCTACGTCCACAGAGCTATACTTCTCGAAGAACAACTGCAAAGCGCGCGGATAGGTGAATGGATCGGTAGTGGGCCAGTTACTGAATGCAACAAGCCGCTGCTCCTTGTACCTCAGCGATTCGTAGCGCAGCAGATCATTACCCACCTGCGCCAACATAATTTCGAACGCGCTCGCCTCGGACGTGGTACTCACATACTCGCCCGTGAACGTACCCATTCCCTCGTGCGTGCGATCGGTGTAGGCCACCGTAGGCGCCTCCCATTCCACGCCCAAAATGTAGCCAAGCACCCACGGCGAAATGTCCTTTGTGTAGCTACCCGTACCGGCAAGCCGCCCCAGTTCTATCCAACGCTGACCATGGATAACGTCTACCACGGTACGCGCGTCTTCCATGAAGCGCCGCTGGTATTCGTCAACGAATGCGTCCATGTGCGAGTTTTGCACATAATCGTCAATCCACACGCCATGGATTAAGTAAAGCGGGTCGGGATTGTCCTTATTAAATTCGTAAAACGCCTCGTAAAAGCTGGTGCCCAGCAGAATGTACACGCGAATAGTGTTCGCGCCCATCTCCTTGATTTGCTTAAACCACCGCAGGTAGGTGTCCTTGTCAATGGCGTAATCCGTGGCGAAGTGGCCGGGAATGCCCGCACCCATATCCACTCCGCGTATCTCGAAATCCTCCCAGCCATTGCCGCGATCAATTTGAATAGTCTTGCCAACTTGGCGCACCTGAGACGTCACCGGTTTGCCGGGATTGAGGTCGATGGAAGCGCTCGTGCCGAAGACGACATACAACCCGCAAGCGGCCAGCATAAACATGACAACGGCAGCTATAATAAACTTCTTCATGCGCTCCTCCTTCCGACTTCGTACACGTTCCTTACGTTTCGCTCAGCAGCTTGCTTAGTGATTAAACTTCTTGACGGCCGACTCGTGTGAATACTGGCGCAAATTCTCGATGTAGGTATCAAGCCACGTGCCTCGTTCATGAATAAAGTTTTTAAGACGAGCAATAGCATCATCATACGAGACAGGGTTGCGCTCGTCGGGATCCACTTTCTGAGACCCATCCACGTTCTCCACATCGTACAAATAGCCCCATACCTTGTTGTTGCGATCGACAGCCGGCCCGAGATAGGCCACCGTCTGGTCGATAAAAGTGTTCAGGTGCTCTTCGGAAAGCGCGCCCGCGCGCAGTTCGCGATAGCGGTCGATAACCCGTTCAACAAAGCGTTCATCCTTGAACAACATGAAGTACCACGCCCGATCCACCAGGTAGAACTTGTCGGTCGGCGATGCCAGTTTGTAATTGTCGAACACGTTGTTAAAGTCCCAGGGCGGCCCCATAACCAGCTTGCCACGCACATCCTTGTACAAATACGTGGAATAGGCAGCGAAATCGTCGTTGATAACAAACTCATCGAGCACGAACGTGTCCACGAAACTGTCCACGTCGATATAGTTCCAGTATCCATAATCGGACGTGTCGTAGTCATATGAGAAGAGCGCCTTCTCAAAAGCACTCACATCCTGCTCAATCCATGCTTTTTGCTCGGGTGTAATGGTTTCCTCATTCGGATACGAAATGTCCATGTACTTGTTCAAGCGCAACGTATACTTCAGGAAGTCCGAAATGCTGGTGGGCCCCGCTCCCGATAAATCGATTGACAGCACGTAGCTCGTTACAGCCGACTTCGGGTCGGTCGGATTTATGTTAAGACGCCCCTCTTCCACCTTTACCGTTTCGGTGGCAAGGTAGACACCGCGATACTCGCCATTCACAAACAGTTCGCAAAAGCGCACGTCGGGCACAAAATCGTTCATGAACTCGCCCGCTATACTGTAGGTAAGGTAGTTGCGGAGCAGCGTCTTGTCGAGCGAAGGACCGTGCAACGTCCACGTTTCGCTCTTGTCCATGCCGAGAAATTCCTGATCGTTGTCAGTACCATCATCTTTCACAAACGTCACCTGAAAGTTCTTCTTGTCGAACGCACGTGATGAGTTGCCGCGAATACGCACACGCGCATCGCTCGTAAGCGTCGGGTCGTCCGAAAGCCGGTTGGCCTGCCCTTGTGCATCGCGAACTTCCAGAGTGGTAACAACATCCTTCAAACCGTCGGGAGCAAGCGTCACCACGGCACGACCATCGGAGCCCTCAATGGTTTTACCGTTTTCGTCGTATACCAACTCACCGGGAATTTCTTGGCTGTGTGTGTCGATGCTCACCACCGGCAAATGCGAAGCAAAGGTGGCGGAATCGATAGAGGTTGAGGAAGCAGCAGCGCGATCTACTTCCGGCAAGTCAGCCAGCTGTTGAGCCTGTTCGTGCTGGTGGTAGCGCTCCGGCAGCCCCTTATTTTGGTCTACGACCGTGGCTACACCGACGGAAACGACCGCGATCAACGCGGCCGCCACGGCTATGACCTGGTATTTCCGCCCCTTCAACACGGCGCGTGTGCCTAGCTGCCTATCTCGTCGTTTTGGGCGACAATGTTCACGTAGTCGATGCCACCCAGTGCGTACAACTCGTCGGTAATGGGACGCTCGGCCTTCTTCTGCGCGCGGTCGAGCATACCGCGCGACAGCTCGAACATGAATTCGACGGCGTCCTCGGTGGTGTTCTTCACGCGCTGCACGGCGCGGCCCTTGAAGTACTCAAACACGAGGCCTTCCACCGGTAACTCCTGCGTACGTGCGGCGCGGATGACAATAAGCGTACGCGTGTCATTGCGCACACGCCCCAAAATGAGCAGCACCACAAACACCGCTACGCTGCCTATGCCCGCGGCCATGAACTGCCCCACACCGCAACAGATACCGCAGATGATAGCCCAGAAAATGTACGTGGTATCACGCGCGTCTTTGATGGCCGTGCGGAAGCGTACAATGGACAATGCACCAACCATACCAAGGGACAGCGCAATATTGTTGCCAATAACCGTCATCACCGTAGCCGTGAGCACCGTGAGCGTTATGAGGTTGATGTTGAACTTCTGCGAGTAAATGGTACCCGCGTGCGAAATCCAATACGACACGAAGATGACCAGGCCCAACACCACCGATATAGCCACCCGCAGCACAAGATCATCCATGGACACGCCAGCGATGGAACCCTGAAACAGTTGGTACAGTTGCTCTTTCACAGTTGCCTCTCTCGAACCTCTAAAACTGGTAGCCCATGCGCACAGTGCGCGCCAGGCAATACTTACTCACGGACAGTTCGCTCTTATCTGCCATATTCAACACCGAGCGAATATAGCTCAACAGAAAACCGTTATACTTCACTTCCAGAATGACGTTGAACGGGTCAAACACTGGATACAGCGGTAGGCGCGGATCGAACAAGTTCAGGTTGAGCTCGGTGGCACGCACGTTGCGATCAAACGTGACACGAATCTTGTTCTCCTTCGCAACGAACGCCGCACGGTCGTACTCAACTATGGCCTTCGGCGCGTACCCGTTGATACTCATGAGCGCGTGCATTTCCGCCGCGAAGGGTTCGTCGCGAGTCAGCAGCACATCCATATCGCCGGCAATGAGGCGCTCCGCTTCGACACGCGTTAAGGGTAGCGAGCGTTTCTGCTGGTTTTCGCCCTGTTTCTGCTTGAGTTCGAGCAGCGCGAAATCGGCCGTGGGATCATAGATGCGCAGCCGCACCTTGCGACGCGGGTCAACGCCAAACAGCTTCTCAGCGTAGTCGCGGTCATGCAGCGTGTCGAAATAGAGCGAGCGGATGGGATAGCCACCGAGGCCATTGTGTGGGTCGGCTGCAAGCAGGCCAATAAAGGCCCCCTCAAGCTTCTTCGCACCCGCGAGGTCCACGAGGAACTTCTTCTCTTTCCGACTGACACTTCTCACGCGTAATTCATTACCTTTCTCTGCATAGTATCTGCTTTTTCGCACACATGCACAAGAACAATACCAGAAGAGTCCACCACACAGGTAACGCCCCCGTGCGCCTAAACAGACTATTGAAGATATGCCCCACCATACCGCAAAATGGCGCAAAAAACGTCCCTCTGACGCGCGAAAACGTGACAGACCAGACAAGCGCCGTCAACAAATCACCCCCGCCACCAGCGCGCCCCCTCACAAAATCCCCATTCCCGCTTCATCTCAGACAGCAAAAAACGCGCCGTCCCCGAAAGGACGACGCGCTCCTAAACGTTACATTCCTTGCGAACGGGCCTACATCATCGGTACCGTCATGGTGATGGGCAGAGCCGCCACTACCACCAGGTAGCGCAGGAGGAAGCCGCCTACCAGGACGCCGGCGTCGGAAGCGGCGCTGATCCAGTGGGCTTTGCGGCTTTCTTCGAACTCTTTCGGGCTGAAGAACAGAAGCCACGTCTCAAGCGCCGTGGGCAGCACGAGGCCAACCAGCACCAGACCAATCCAGAAGAGCGGCGCGTAGCCACCAGCCACCAGGCTCACCACGGAATTCCAGCCAGCAGTGGAGTTGCTCGACGTAATGAACAGCAGCGACGCGATGAGCACGAGCTCAATAATAGGCAGGCAGAAGTGGAACTTTTTCAGCACACCCACGCGGTTGAACTCGTCGGCATGACGCACCACGCCCACCAGCAGAACCGCCGCTGCGCCGGTCGACATGGCCGACACCAGGAACAAAATGGGCAGCAGCGCGTTGTTCCACAAGGGGAACGTCTTGCACACGCCCAGCAGAGCGCCCGTGTACATAGCCACGCACACGCCCAGCACCACGCCCACAATGTCCAGCCACACCGGCACCGTACGCTTCAGGAAGTCCAGCAGCACCACCACCAGCGCCACCACGGTAAAGCCGGCGAGGAACACCACGCCCCAGGTCATGACCGACCCGAAATTCGTCAGCAGCAGCGCGAAACGCAGCGGGTTGTGCAGGCCGCCTTCCGCGTCGAACATCAGCAGCACCAGACCCACAATAACCACGATGGGCGCAATGAGGTGCCCAATCTTGCGCATGGACACTGCCTCGGGATGGCGCCACCCCAAAAAGGCCGAGGTCACGAACGCGCCGCCGCCGAGACCGGCGAGGAACAGGTACCATGCAATGATGGCACCCCAAATAGGTTCAAACGTCATCGTTCATCACCTCACGTAGAATACTTTAGCTTTGGTCAAGTCACCCGCGATGGGCTGGGCGTTCGTCTCGGCGATAGCCTGCGAGATTTCGCTCGCCGGGTCATCCAAATCGCCGAAGATGCGGGCGCCCGTCAAGCACGCCTCCACGCACGACGACATCTTCGTGCCGTTGGTGGCAGCCGACACCGTGCAGAAGCGGCACTTGTCCACCGTACCCGTGGCCTCGTCGAACACGCGCACCTGGTAGGGGCACGCGGCCATGCAGTACTTGCAGCCAATGCAGCGCCCGTGATCCACGCTCACGATGCCGTCCGCGCCAATGAAGGCCGCACCCGTCGGGCACACGGCCGCGCACGGCGCATCCTCGCAGTGCATGCACTGCATCGGCACAATCTCAATGGCCACATTCGGGTACGTACCCCGCTCGCTTTCCTCATAGCGGATGAAATCCTGCGTGGGCGCCAAGTTGTTCTGGCGCTGGCACGCCACGCGACACGCATAGCAGCCGATGCACTTCTTCGTATTGATAAGCATTCCGTAACGGGCCATTACGCACCTACCTTCTTAACCGTGACGACCGCTTCCTGCGTCATCGCCGCCCCGTAGCCGGGTTCCAGGTGGAACGGCACGAAGTCCATCTGGCGCAAGCCCACGTCATAGGCGGTGTGCTGGTCAGGTGACGAGCAGCCGTAGTGGCTGGGCATGTAGAGCGCCGTCGGGTTCAGGCGCTGCGTCACCTTGCAGCGCACGCGCCCGGTGTGTTCGCCGTTGGACACTTCCACCTCGTCGCCATCGGCAATGCCCAGGCGAGATGCCATGTCGGCGTTCAGCCAGACGCGCGTCAGGTCGTAATCCTTCGTAATTTGCATGAGGTCTTCAATGTTGCCCGTCTGCGTGTGGCTGTGAATGGCCTGCTTGCCGCCGATGAGACGCAGCTCGTTGCCCATGGGCATAACAGCCGGTGCCACCCACGTGGGATAGGGCGAAAGTCCCGCCTTCTCGCAGGCCTCGCTCGTGCACTGAATCTTGCCGGTGGGCGTCTTCCACTTCGGCATATTGCCGTAGCTGAATTCCTTCTCGGGGAACGACGCCGTGCCCATCTGGCGCAGCGTGTTCAGCGAAAGCCCCACGGTTTGCAGTTGCGCGTCGGCCAACTCATCCACGGTGAACTGGAAGTACTCGCCCACGCCGCACGCCTCGGCCAGGCCGGAGAAAATCTCGTCGACCGGCTTGGTGTTCGGGTGAATCTTCTCCAGCACGCGATCGCGCAGAGCCACAGCCGGCACCTTGCCGCCAATGAATTCCGGCAGCTCCAGGCGCTCAAGGTAGCTGGTGTCGGGCAACACGTAGTCGGCGAGCATGGCCGTTTCGGACATCTGCACATCCACAACCACGCACAGATCCAGATTGGACAGCGCCTCAGCCAGATACGCCGTGTTCGAGTAGCCCGCCGCCATGTTCGAGTTGTAGAAGAACATGCCCTTGATGGCACCCTCTTTGGCCTGCTGGGCCGCGAACAGGTTCGTTCCCATGCTGGACAGCGCGAGCGGATACTCGGCGGACCCGGCAATCTTGGCCTCGGGCTTCTTCGGATCGGCGAAGCGCTCGTCGGTGAGCTTGCCGGCCGACACGCTAGAGGTAAACAGCGCGCCGCCCTTCTGGTTCCAGCAGCCCAGAAGCGTGTTGAACAGGCAGATGGCACGCGCCGTCTCGCCGGAGTTGGCGTACGAGCAGCCAAACGCACCGCGCCAACTGGGCTCGATGGAAGCAGCCGGTGCCGCATCCGCGAACTCCACGGCCAGACGCGCGATAGTGCCCGCGTCGATGCCCGTGATGCCCGCGGCCCACTCGGGCGTGCACTCGGCAAGCGAGGTGGCCCACTCGTCAAAGCCCACGGTGTTCTCGCGCATATACGCTTCGTCGTACAAACCGCGGGTTACCAGCACGTACGACATGGCCAGCACGAGCGCGAGGTCGGTGCCGGGGTTGATGGGCACCCATTCGTCGGCGAACACGCGACTGTTGCTGCAGCGCGGGTCAACCAGCACAATGTGCGCGCCCTTCTCGTGCGCCTTCTGGAGCGAAGCCACGGAACTCGGGCGGATGGCGTCGGCGTAGCTGCGGCCAATGAACATGGTCATCTTGGAGTTCGCCACGTCGGACGAATAGTTGCCCGTGCCGATGACCTGGGTAAAGCCGCTCTCCTTGGACAGGTTGCAGGCAGCGCCGTGCGTGTACACGTTCGCCGAACCCAGTGCATGCATGAAGCGCTTAGTGTAGTACTTGCCCGAGGGGCGCGGGTCCTGCACCATAGCCAGCGCCTCGGGACCGTCGGACCCAATAATGGCCTTCACCTTGTCGGCAATTTCGCTAAACGCCTGGTCCCACGAGATAACTTCGAACTGACCCTTGTCGTTTTTCTTCAAGGGGTCGGTCAGGCGGTCCTTGGAATAGGCAATCTGCGAGTAGCCGTAGCCGCGGGCGCACAGCTTGCCCTTGGCGTAGGGGTGGCTCACGTCGCCAATGAGTTTGTCCAGGCGGCCGTCGACCACATAGGCCGTGAAGCCGCACTTGCTCGAGCAGGCATTGCACAGCGAGTGCGCGGTCTTTGTTTCGCCGCCCCCCTGCGCTGCCTCCTCGGCATGCGCCTGCTCCCAAGCGTTAAAGCCCACGTAACCGGCCGCTGCGGTAAGAGCTACCGCACCCGCGCTGCCGGCCAGGAAGCTTCGCCTGGTGATAGCATTTTCTGACATTGCGATATCCTCTCTACGTGCGATGCACGTGCGTTCGTTTTCGTTCGGCGTCCTCACGCGCTTGCCTGCTGGTCGTGGATGAGCCCCGTGTGGATGCCCACGATGACGTCCACCAGTCCAATGTAGAACCGGGCGTCATCTCCCAACTCCAACAAGCGCAAGCGATAGGCGGTCAGCCAGCCGAAGCGCTCAGCCGCAAAGCTGCGAGCCTCGTCGCGCATACCCGACCTCAGAAGCACGGCGGTCAGGTCTAGTTCCAGCGCTAGGTGGTCGGGGCACGCCGCGAACGCCGGCGGCACCTCCATACCCAAGCGCTCCACCAGTTCGCGCGCGTACTGCGCCGAGTCGCCTCCGTACAGTCCCGCTTGCTGCGAGAACGGCGCGTGAGCGATGCCGTTCGACCAGGGGCGATAGAGCGATTCCACGGGAAGGGCCGATTCGGGCAAGCCGCCGGTGAAATGCCGGGCGGCAAAGGCCTGCTTCTCGGCGAACGTGGGCGGCGTGTAGAGTGCGTTGACCTCGCCGGATGCCAGGAACTCCTGCAGCGGACAGCGCCTGCGCGCCCGCGCGATGGGAGCCTTCTGCGGCGCGAATGCCTCGTCTTGCAGCAAACGCCGCGCGCCATCCAGAAACTCGGTCCACGCGTGTCCCGCCGTCAACTGACGCCATGAGTCCTCGTCAACTGGGCCAAAGCACTGCGCCAGCACCGAGAACACGGCCTCGTCTTCCATCATCGCCTTCCCCCTTTCCTTCTCTCTTCGCCCTGCGCCCTTACGCTTGCGATTCACGCCGCGCGGTGCGGACGTGCGCGTTGGGGCGCGTCTGCGTGGTTTTAAGCCTGCACGAGGGTGGTCGTGCGGACAACGCCCTGGTCGATGACCTTCTGCGCGATGTCTTCCCAGTCGATGAACTTGATGGCACCGTTCGGGCACTGCTCGGCGCAGCGACCGCACGAGATGCACTTCGTGGACACACCACGCTCGGAGTCGACCACCGGCATGTTCCACGGGCAGGCCTGCGAACACATGCCGCAGCCGATGCAGGTCTTCTCGTCCACCACGCGCGCGCCGGTTTCCTCATCGGCGTAGATGGCGTGCACCGGGCAGTAGTTCATGCACTGCGGGTCGGCGCACTGCTTGCAGTGCTCCACGGTGAACTGGCAGTTGTCATAGATGCCGTCTTTGGTGTCCACGCTGGGACCGAAGTTGTAGTTCTGCCACACGCGCACGCGGGCGAGGTGCTGCGTGACGCGGCCGTCGTTCTTCAGCGTGCACATCATTTCGCAGCGCTGGCAGCCCGAGCAGCGGGCGCGATCGGTCACAATCATCTTCGTGGGCGTGGTGCGAATTTCTATGCGTCCTGAGGCGATGGACTTCGACGTGACGCCCCACGAGGCCAACACGCCACCCACTACGAGGCCGGCCACGCCGCAGCCGGCCATAGCCAGCACGCTGCGTCGCGTAAACGTCTTGCTCTTCGGAGCCTCCTCAGCCGCGTCCACCGTATCGGCCGCAGGTGCGGGCGCCGTGGTCTGGGCGGTTTCCTCGGAGGTGCCGTTTTGCAGATTGGAATCTGTCATAGCCTTGTACTCCCCCCTCACAAACAGTGAGTATCGGTTGCTGGTTACGTCCGCGCGCGATCCTTCGATGGATCCCACAGCGGGCGGCCGGCGCCCTTCGCGCATGCCATACCTGTTCTCACACAACGCGGTACAGTATGGCTTAAGGCGCGGAAAGGGCATCCCCTCTTTGAGGCAATTTCGCCCATGACCGGCTATTTTGTACAATTACCCTCAAAGAGGGGATGCCCCATTTTCCGGTGCGGGCATACTTGCGAGCGACGAACGTTGTCGCCGCGCTCCAATCGCGCCCGCCGGTTCCCACACAACACTTTGAACCTTTGGGAAGATTTGGAGAAGCAAACATGGCTGACGAAACATCGTACGGATGGGCCGGGAAGATCCTTCGCGTCAACTTGAGCACGAATGCCATCACGACGCAACCGACCGACCCCTACAAAGAGTATATCGGCGGCATGGGCCTTGCCAACAAGATCATGTACGACGAAGTGCCCGCCGGCACCGATCCGCTCGCTCCCGAGAACAAACTGGTCTTCGCCGTGGGCCCGCTCACGGCCTCCGGTGTGCCCCTGGCTGGCCGCACCACCATCTGCTCGCTGTCCACGTTCACGAAGGACCAACTGCTGGTTGACGCCCACTGCGGCGGCATGATTGGCGCAAAGATTAAGCTGGCTGGCTACGACGCCATCGTGCTTGAGGGCGCGGCGAAGAGCCCCGTCTACATCAACATTGTGGATGACATGGTTGAGATCAAGGACGCCTCGTTCGTGTGGGGCCTTGGCACCCGCGAAGCCACCGAGACGCTCTGCCGCCGCGAAGGCACCGAGGCGTGCGTGGCCACCATTGGCCCCGCTGGCGAGAACCTGCTGCCCTATTCCTGCATCATCAACGCCCGCAACCACTCCGCGGGTGCCGGCACAGGCGCGGTCATGGGCTCCAAGAAGGTGAAGGCCATCGTCGTGCAGGGCAACGGTAGCGTGCACGTGAAGGATCCGCAGGCCGTGGCCGATCTGTCCGACTACATGCTGCGCGACATTATTGGCTCCAACAACAACCACGTGGTGCCGCAGACGCAGCAGGAATGGGCCGAGTTCTACGACAAGGGTTCGCGCTGGTCGGCGCGCAGCGGCCTCACCTGGGGCATGGCTGAAGGCGAGCCCATCGACACCGGCGAGCCGAAGCCCGGCGAACTGAACACCGTGGGCTATCGCTGCATGAAGTCGGTGTATGACCTGGGTCCCGATGCCGAAAAGTACACCATCAAGATGAACGGCTGCCACGGCTGTCCCATCCACTGCTATTCCGACCTGCGTATCGACCGCACGGGCGAGCTGGGTGGCAAGGCTACGGCCGGCAACACCTGCGCCGCAAACTTCCCGTTCAAGTACATGAACGGCATTCTGAAGACGGACATCGACGACAAGAGCGAAGATGCTGTCATCTGGAACACCGTCATCGGCACCACCATTGATGAACTGGGCCTGTGGTGCAACTACGCCCAGCTGTGGCGCGACATTGCCCACTGCATCAAGGACGGCGTGTTCGACCGCGTTCTGCCCGAGGAAGAGAAGGCTCGCTTCGATTGGCAGCGCATCTACAACAACGACCCCACCATCATGGTGGAGCTGCTGAACGAGATTGCCAAGAACAACTCCGAGATTGCCCACATCGCCTACGGCCCCTACCACTGGACCGAGCGCTGGAACGACAAGGAATGGTTCGACAAGAAGCCCAGCCAGCTCATCAACTACCGCGGTTGGCCGGTCCACCACGCCACCGAGTGCTTTGGCCAGGTAGGCGGCTTGTACAACATGATGTTCAACCGCGACGACATGATTCACTCCGCCGTAAACTTCCAGGGTTGCGGTCTGCCCATCGAGATCAAGAAGGCCATCGCCGCTGAGGTATGGGGTGGCGAAGATGCCGTTGACCCGGACAAGAACTACACACCCATGAACGACCACAAGGCCAACTTCGCCTGGTGGAGCATCGTGACCGACGTGCTGCACGACTCGCTCACGCTGTGCAACTGGACGTGGCCGATGACCATGAGCCCCACGAAGGCGCGCGACTACCGCGGTGACCTCGACCTAGAGGCGAAGTTCTTCAAGGCCGTGACCGGCGAAGATGTGACCACCGACGATTTGTATCAGGCCGGTGCGAAAATCATGACGCTGCAGCGCGCCGCCACCGTCCGCGGCATGACGAAGGCCGACGGCACCATGGGCGAAACCGACATGCGCAACGTGCACGACACGATGACCGCATGGCCGTTCGACCACGATCCAGACAAGCAGCCGTTCACGGAGGGCACCATCAAGATTGAGCGCAACGACTTCCAGACGGCCCTTGGCATGCTGTACGACAAGTTCGGCTGGGATCACGAAAAGGGCTGCCCCACGGCCTCCTGCCTCGATGCCTACGGCATGACCGACGTGAAGGAAGACCTCCAAAGCCTGAACCTGCTGCCGTAACGGGCTCGACACCAACCAACCCGCGGAACGCCGCCTCCCCTCCCTTCAAACGGCGTTCCCCCTTCAAGCAGAAATGCCCCCGATTCCAACCGGGGGCATTTCTCGTTTTAGTCAACATGGCGTACGACGCAGCAATGCAACAATTGGCAGCCGCACCCCGAACCTAATCCCAGTTGAGATGGTGCGCGTATTCGAACGATATAATTTCGCCAGGAGACGTTTCAAGGTAGGCGCGCTCGCGATGCATATGCTCCACGATGTTCTGCGCGCTAAAGTACTTGAATTTACTGATGACCTCGTCTAATGCCGCTCGTTCATCCTTGTTCAATATCTCCCAAGTACGTTCATTGCCCGGGCTAATCAAGTACCGCGTTGAGCCATCTTCCTGCTCTTCTTCTTTTACTTCTATACCATCGAGCGCTAACAATTCGTTATATGCGACTGGCAGTGCTCCCATGGGCATATGCCGATACACAGCGCCCGTAATAGCTTTACCGTGATCGCGATACGCGAGTGAGTCGGCGTACCACAGCATTTTCATCAGTCTCGTCTTATACAGATACTCCACGTGAGACGCAAGATAGTTGACCGATGCCGTAAACTTTCGTTCATCGAAAGAGGTGTTGCCGTTCGCATAACTAGGTTCGTGAAACGGAAGATAGGCACTCTGAACTGCTTGTCTGCGTAGCGCGGCATTTCCTTGCTCTTCCATAACCTGCGCAATACGATTTTTTAGTTCACCAAAGCGAATTTCGCCGAGTGCTTTTTTATTGCGGTCGAGGAAGCGATTCAGCTCCATTGGGTTGTCGCGAATGATACGTAGCAGCCCGTCATGTGCTTCATCTTGAATGGCTTTTGTCTCATAGCGCGTAACGGTAACCTCACCCCAACCCAGCACTTTCGCCAGTTCAGCTTGAGTAAGGCCGTACTTTTTACGTAGTGCGGCAATCTCAGATGAGGTGAGCAGATGCATACGCTCACGGTATGCATCGCGTGCTGCGAGAAGATTCCTGTTGGTGAGCGAAGCAGTTTCGTATTCGTTCGTCTCTTCGTCGCTGTGCTCACACACGAATACCGTTTCGCGATACGTGACCGCAACATCTTTAATAGTGGTTGCTGCGTCGCGCTCAACCTTACGAGGCTGGTGTTCCTTACCACAAAGAGGACAGTATGTTGTTTTCATAGACTTGTTACCATTCATAGTGTGTCCCTACGCATTCATTTTCTTACCTATAGGGATGATTCATACGATACCGCGCATAATGAAACGAAACGCATAAAACGACCGCCTGAAGCCGCTGCTTCACTTTCACCTTGATGTATACTTTCTTGCCTTTGACATTCACCCCAAACACAAACAGGAGAGGTGGCTGCTCGTTGTCTTTGTCGAAAAGCGTTTCAGAGTAATCACCCACCGAAAGACTTCTGATGCAAGCCACTACGTCAGAGACATCGAATTCAAGATCGAGCAACGTAAAGGGGGTCGAGTAGTATTCTTCTTCGGGAGGTTTCCGCTTACTTATAAGAATGAAGTCACTTTCAACATTAAACGCCGGATCGCCCATCACCGCTTGAAGCGTGTTGAGAAACCGCTCAACCTCCTGTATGGGCGACTTAAATCCCAACGCAACTCCTCTTGGTTTGACTTCGTTGAGACGCAAGTATAAACTATCAAATGATAGTTTGCAAGAGGGAGGATACTATGGAACAAATCGGCATAGATAATTTTTTGAGCATTCTATCCTGCTTGCTAACACTTTTAGTTGGTCTTGTGCCCTTCCTTCTTCCCATTACAGAAAGGAAAGGCGCGCTTGAAAAGGCGGCATTAGCCATTGATGTTTATACTGCCCGAAAAGATAAACTTCTTCGCAGTAGTCCTCTAACATCATTGAGCGATAAAGAGTTCGAACAGGAAGAATTGCTCTCAAGGCAAATAATATCGGAAACTAGACGCTTACTTATTGCATCGTGTACCCCCATTCTTGACCGGTGGTCTCGCTCCTATGGCATGATGCTATCTATCTTCTGTTTCTCCTCAGGCTTCTTTATTCTCATATGCATAGTAATCGGTCTGGAGGCATTCGATCCAAAACATCAATTTGCGGAAATGTCCTTTATATCTGGGTTTATGGCAATTGTCTCTTTTAGCCTCCTTTTTAACGGAATTAGGTTCTACAGACTTATAACCCAGAGTGAGAGCAATTCTGTTCAAATTGATCGCCAAGGCAAATACACAATCTTGCCGTTAAACCCAATCGAGCAAACTGTTTACAAAAAGATTTATCTGTCAGTACCTCTCACTTCCGCTCTCATTGCGTTTGTAATGCTTAAGTTTTACCTTTTTTTACTTCCTTTAATTATTCCGAAATCCACTTTAAACAATGCCGCTTCAAATATTGTGTTATTCAGCGCGTACGGTGCTGTCTCTTTGGCGGTTATATTTGGGGTCATTTGTATTTTTCATGCGATATGGTGCCGATGGAAAGAGGGGCACGGTTTAAAAAGCTCACAAGAAACTATACTTTGTCTTTTGAGAACGCCGACTCCTTGCTCTTATGGCAGCAAAGTCAAATCACCTCTGATCAAGTCTTTCTTTATGCCCAGCGTACTCTTGCGAACAAGCGGTGGTTTAACTATCTATATGCAGAAATCCGCATGCAAGGTTTTTACGAAAACGATTGCACGACGCTTGATCATGGTGAATTCACTTACTATGTAGTCGGCGACGATCAGCGCGTCATCCGAAAAAGCCCTCATCATTCATGAATGTTACACCAGGCGGAGTTCTACGCGGGTGTCGCGGAGGGAGCAGTGTTCGCAGATGATGCAGGGGATGCTTAAGGAGTCGCAGGGGAGGCGATTATCGAGGTCTTCCAGGGTAGCACCTTGGTGGACGAGGTAGTCGCCGATCAGGGCGCGAATGGCCTCCACGGCGAAGTGGAGCGTGTAGGATTTGTCGGCCGGCACGCCGTCGAGGGCGCTTTTGATGTCGTCGGTGGTGATGGCCAGGGCCTCGTCAAACGTTTTGCCTTCCAGCATCATGCACACCACGCTGGCGCAGGCGGTCACGGCCAAGCAGCCGCGCGTTTTGAAACCCGCCCGGACGATAGTCTCCGTCGTGGGATCAATGACGGCGAACAGGCGCAATGCCACCTCGCCACGCTTCGACTTCCCCACCATGCACTGGGCGTTTGCTCCCTCAGGAATGCCCGCGTTGCGGAAGTTTGCCACTACGGCCAGAAGGGTGTCGGAGTAGCCAGCCACGCCGTCCTCGATCTCGGTCTGATAGACGTCGGCCGTCCTGAGCACGTGGCGGTCGGCCACCTCGCGATAGACGTTGCGCACTTCATCTTCCATGGGAGTCTCCTTTTCTGCGGCAGCAGCACTGCGACTTGGGGAAGGGCCCGCATGCGGCGGGCCCGGGGTGGGCACTAGCTAGAGGTACAGCGAGCGTTCGACGGAATTCCATTCCGCGAGCGATGCGGCGTAGGCGGGCTTGAGGTAGTCGGTGGAGTAATAGTACACGTCGCCGTTTGACGCGGTGGTCGTGGCGAGATCGGGGTAGGCGCCCGATTCGCTCACCGTCTGCCACAGCGCTTCCACGTCCTCGGACGTGTAGCAGAACGGCTCATTATAAAGTGAAGCGGCCTCGAACGGACGCGGATAGGTGCGTGATTCCTGGCGCACGCATTCAACAAACGTGGCCACGCGGTCGTCCTCCTTAGCGAGGAAAGCCCAGCGGGCGTATGCGTTGGTCATGTGCTCGCGCGAGTACAGGTAGTAGCTGTGCGCCCCCACCATGGCAACGATGTCGGCACAGGGAAGCGCGAAGGTGGGGTTGTCAGCAACGGCAGGATTTCCGCCCACCGCGGATGCCTCCACCGCTGCAGAAGATGCGGCTGCTGCGGCGGTTTCCGTAGGGACGCTCTCCAGAGCGTCCCTACGAGGATTTTCCGAAACAAGCACGTCATCAGAAACAATGCTTTCAGGCACCTCTTCCTCAGAGGGTTCTTCGCGCATGAAGCGAGGGATGCCAACGGGCTTGGTGGCGGTGCGGGGCTTCTGCGCGGGTTCGGCCGGTGCGTCGGCGGGCTCAACTGCATGCGCTTCCAGGTACTCATACACGTTCATTTCCCAGTCGTCGGCCGTCCAGCCTGCGGGCACCAGGCCAGCGGCTTCCCAGCTCGACGGCTCAACCAGCCGCCCGGCAGCCGATTCGGCGCGCACAGCATCGAACAGCGCCGCCAGAAGCATCTGCTCGTCGTCGGCCGCTGCATCACCCTGCGCAGCGCCAACCGCCGGCACGCTCGCCGCCAAGGACACATCGGCGCCAACACCAACCTCCGCGGCACCTTCGCCCCCGCTTTCGCCTGCTTCCGCCTGCGCGGCGAGAGCCCGTATCACTTCTTCGCGGATAGCCCGCGCTTCTTCGTCAGCCATCAGTGCTCCTTTAAGGAAACGCCCTTCAACTCAACCATCATAATGGTTGTTTCGCGTTCCCCTTCATCCCCTCTTTGAGGATAAAAATGCATAATCCGAGGTAAACGGCGTGTCACTCTTCATGCCTTCCCAAACGATACTCCAGAAGTTAGTCTACAATGGCAACCAACGCGAAGAAGAATTTGCAACCACGTAAGCCAAAGAGCAACCTTGGGGGAGGGAACGTCTTGGCGCATCGAACGTCACGGGAGACCGAGACAGGCCCCGTCGCGGGCGGAAAGCCTGCACCCACCGCCGCAAGTGCGGAGCACCCCGCGCGCCCGCATAGCGAGTCGGACGCTGGCCCTGTGGACACCACCCCGGCGGCCCAGGTGCGCCGCTTTGCCCCGCTGTGGCCCCTGGTGCTGGGGCTGGCGTTTGGGCGCGCCGGGCTCATCGTGGCCAGCTACGGCAGTTACACCAGCACCGACGAGGGCATCTTCACCGACGGCGCCATGCTGGTAGCGCTTTCCATCCTGGCCGTGTTTTTCGTGCTGTTCCTTATACGTAAGCGCACGCTCAGCAAGTCATCGGTGCGGGCCACCATGCGCGTTTGCGTTGCGCTGGAAGCGTTCACCCTCGCGGCTTTGGCTTACCTTGACGTGCGCGGCATCAACGAGCCGGCGATACGCTTCGGCCTCAGCGTGCTGTGCACCCTCGTGGCGTCGGGAGCTATCTATTATTGGCTGCGTCGCGCGCGCGGCACCAGCACCACCGCAGCCGCCGTGTTCGTGTTCTCCACCCTCATCGTGAGCGAGGTGGAAATTTACCTGTGCACGCTGATGCCGATAGCGGCTGGCAATCTTATTGCGTGCGTGCTGGTGCTGGCGCAGTACCCCTGCATGAGGTGGGCGCGCAAACGCCTGCAACCCCATGACATCGTGTCGCCCACGCAGCGCAACGACTACTTCGGGTTCGCGAAAACCATGCTGCAATCCAAGCAGTTTCTCACGGCCACCGCGCTTGGCATTGGGTGTCTTTCCATTGTTATTGGGCTTTTGCGCGGCTACCCGGACGGCCTGTCCATCGCGTTCCAACCCGCCACTCGTATTGCGTATGGCCTGCTCACGGTCATCATAAGCGTCGCTTTAATCGCGCTTGTGCTGAAGCGCCGCGAGCATGTGCTTACCGTGGGCATCTTCGTCATCATGGAGCTTCTGGCGTGTTTCGCGCTGATTGCCTATGCCGCGTTTCCCGAGATGCTGGATATCGGCGCTGTATTCACCACCACGCTCAATGCGCTGATGGTGGCGTTCACCTGGTACGTTATCATTGCGTTCATGAGCCATGGCTGGCGCGACCCCTACTATTACGCCATCGCGGGGTGGCTCGTGTGGCTGGGCTGTCGGGCTGTGGCGCGCGTCGCGCTGCTGGAAGTGTCCGGGCTTTCTATGAACGACCTGCTCACGGGCGCGCTCATGGGAGCCATGGTGGTGGTGTCCACCCAAGTCATCTTCGTGCAATTCCTGAACATCGCACGCCACGGCGCCCAGGAAGAACAGCAGGAAGCACGCCGCCAACAAGGCATGCTCACCAAAATCATGGGCCTGGATGAACACGAAAGCCTGGCCAGCGTGAGGCAAGCAGCCATGCGCCACAATGCCGAGGAAATGGGCCGCCAGTTCCTGCTGTCCGAGCGCGAGGTGGAAGTGCTCACGCTGTACGCGCTCGGCTACACGCAAAAGCGTGTGGCCGAGGAGCTGTTCATCACGCCGGGCACGGCACACGCGCACATCAAGCGAATCTACGCGAAAACGGGGCTGCACTCGCGCCAAGAAGTTCTGGATTATTTGGAGCAGTACGCGTCGTAAAACGCGCCTTCGTTCCCTTCGCGCGGGCGTGGGCGCGGTATGATAGACGTCGCTTGATACCGAGTGAAGGAACTCGCCATGCCGAACCTCATCGACATAACGCGGCGCATGACCGAAACGCCGCCGCTCGCGTTTTTGCAGGAAGAACGCTGTCTGCCCGAGCGCGACCTTACCGCCACGTGCGCGCGGTGTGCCGAGGTATGCCCGGTGGATGCCATTGTGGTGGGACGTTCGGCGGGGAACTCGGCGAACCCGCTGGTGAATAGCGACCCGTTCTCCGGCCCGGGCTCCGTGGTGAAGGAAGGACCTGCTGGTCCGCGCATTGATGTGGAGGTGTGCGTGCGCTGCGGGCGCTGCGTGGTTGCGTGCCCCACCGGCGCGCTGGTGGCCGCGCCGCCGTGCGACGACGATACGCTGCTGGCGGAGGCCGCGCGCGTGGGAACAGCGGCGGTTGTGCGGGCAGCGGATGGCGAAGGTGGCGCGGCGAGCGAACCAATCGGTGAGCCTGCGGAGCGCGTTGCGGGGTTCGCCTGTGAGCGCGCGGCGCGTTCCGCCCGCATCGACGCCGAGCGCGTGGCCGTGGTTCCCTGCCTCGCGTGGATCGACGAGACGCTCATCGTTCATGCCGCCTGCGCGGGCGCCGAACGCGTTGCGCTGCTGCCTGCGCCGTGTGCTTCGTGCGAGCACGCCGCTGCTGTGGCTGCGCTTCCCCACTCGGTTGAACAGGCACAACATATCCTTGATGCTTGGGATGTGCCCTGCCAAGCTGTTTGGGTCGAGCAGGGCTCGGCTGGCCTGGCGGCGCCCCTTGATGCGGAAGCCGCTGGCGAGCTGTCGCGCCGCGGGTTGTTCTCCCAAGCGCGTGCCGCTCTGGCAGACACGGCCGTCGAAGCGGCGAAAACTCAGGTGGAAGCCCTCGTTGGCCAATCAAGCAAGCACCCTTCCCCTAACCAAGACCCCGACCGCAGGCGCTGGCAGCTGCTCGACGACCTCCATGCATTCGGCCTTCCCGACGCGCACGCCGTTGTCCCGCGCTGCGTGGCTCCGCGTGTCAGCATCGAGGTGGAGCACTGCTCAGGCTGCGCGCTCTGCGCCGAGTTCTGCCCCACCGGCGCCCTGCACAAGGCCGGAAAGGCAACCGGCGGCGGCACGCTGCTTGAATTCGACGCCGCGCTCTGTCGCGACTGCGGCGTGTGTTCCGACACCTGCCGCTACGGCGCGCTTGAGTGCACAGAAACACTCACAGTCGACGAACTATTCGCCCTCGAGCCGCGCACCCTCGCTATCCCCAAGCGCCGACTCGTTCCCAACAGGCGGTAGGGCGGCCGCGCCCGCAAGAGCACCCCTGCGACACACCGCACAGGCACCGACGTCGGAATACTCACTGTCTGGCGCACCTATTCGTCGTAAAATGCTGCCTACACACCCTTCGCACGGAAAGGAACCAACACCGCCATGCTTCATTTCGACTCCGACTATATGGAAGGCGCGCATCCCGCCATCATCGAGCGCCTGGCCGCCACGAACCTCGATCAGACGAGCGGCTACGGCACCGACGAGGTGTGCGAGCGCGCCCGGCAGCGCATCCACGAGGCGTGCGCATGTCCCGAAGCGGCGGTCTATTTCCTGGTGGGAGGCACGCAGGCGAACGCCGCCGTGGCCGACCAGATCCTGCGCCCGTGGGAGGGCATCATCTCCGCCACCACCGGCCACATCACCGCACACGAGGCGGGCGCCGTGGAAGCGTGCGGTCGCAAGACCCTGCCACTGCCGCAGCACGACGACAAGCTAGACGCCGCTGAGGTGCGCGCGTACTGCGAGGCGTACTGGGCCGATGAGAACCGCGAGCACATCGTGGCACCAGGCGCGGTGTATATCTCACACCCCACCGAGTACGGCACCGTCTATTCGCTGGCCGAGCTGGAAGCGCTGTCGCAGGTCTGCCGCGACTTCGACATGCGCCTGTTCATGGACGGCGCACGCCTGGGTTACGGCCTGGCCGCCGTGGGCACAGACGTCACGTTGCCCGACATCGCGCGTCTGTGCGACGCTTTCTACATCGGCGGCACCAAGGTGGGCGCCTTCTGCGGCGAGGCCGTGGTCTTCACTAAGCCGGGCCTCGACGACCACTTTTTCACCCTCATGAAGAAACGCGGCGCGCTGTTGGCGAAGGGCCGCTTCCTCGGCTTGCAATTTGACGTACTGTTTGAGCGTGAAGCCGACGGGCGACTGCGCTACGAAAATGCCGGTCACCACGCCGTTGAACTGGCCCAGCGTCTCGCCGAAGGCTTCCGCGCGAAGGGCTACCAGCTGCACCTGAGCTCCCCCACCAACCAGCAATTCGTCGTGCTGGACGATGCCACCAAAGAGCGCCTCGCCCACCACGCCACCTTCGGCTTCTGGGAACTCACCCCCGACGGCCGCACCGTAGTCCGCTTCGCCACCAGCTGGGCCACCAACCCAAAAGTCATAGACGAACTGCTGGCATTGCTGTAAAACCCGTCTCGCTGGTAGAAGTCTCATCAGAGGCTGCCGTCAGCGAGACAACTAATCGGTTTATGCAAATTCGAACCCGTATGTCATGCAATTCATAACATGGACTTTAGGAATTGCATACGACAGAACGCTTACCCTCGATACTCCTCCATCAGGGCCTTGAAGGCGGGGAGGGAGCGCTTAATAACTTCGGGGCTTACGCAGTAGCTTATGCGGACCCAGCTGGGGACGCCGAAGCTGTCGGAGGGAACCAGGAGTAGCTCATGGACTTTGGCGCGGTTGCTGAAGGCTTGGGCGTCGTCCTCGAGGGCGCGTACCCACAGGTAGAAGGCGCCTTGCGGTTCTACGAACTCATAGCCCAGTTCAGCCAGGCCTTCGCTCAGCAGTTTGCGGTTTGCGGCGTAGGCGGCTACGTCGCTGGGCTCGTCCACACAGGCGGCAATTACGCGCTGGAACAGCACCGGCGCGCAGATGTAGCCCAGTGCGCGGCCCGCGCCAGCTACGGCGGCATTCACCTGGACGGCGTTGTCCATGAGGTCAGACACGTACACATACCCAATACGCTCGCCTGGCAGCGACAGCGACTTCGAATACGAGTAGCACACCAGCGTGCGCGGATACACGCACGGCACGTAGGGCACCTCGATGCCGTCGTACACAATCTCGCGGTACGGCTCGTCGCTGATCAGGTACAACTCGCGCCCGAGCTCAGCCTCCTTTGCCGTAAGCAGCGCGGCAAGCGCCTCCAGGTTCTCGCGCGAATACACGGCACCCACCGGGTTGTTCGGCGAATTGATGATGATGGCGCTCGTCTTCGGCCCAATGGCCGCGGCCAGCGCGTCGATGTCCAGTTGAAAGTCGGGCACGTGCGCGGGCACCTCAACGCAGGTGCAGCGCGCCGTCTCAATCCACACCTTATACTCTGGGAAGTACGGCGAGATAACAATAACCTCATCGCCCGGCTCGGTCACGGCCGAAATGGAAATGGCCAGACACGCCGCAGCACCCGAGGTCAGATAGATGTTCGCAGCCGAAGCCGCAATGCCAAACCGGCGGCTGATGCTCTCGGCGATGGTCGCACGCACCTCGGGCACACCACTCGCGGGCGAATACCCGTGCAGCGACACGGCCGGCTGTTCCAGCAGCTCAAGCGCCGCGCGCTTCACGGCGGCGGGAGCGGGCACGCTGGGGTTGCCAATGCTGAAATCGAACACGTTCTCTTCGCCAATTTCAGCCTTGCGCGCCATTCCGTACGCAAACAGCTCGCGGATGGCCGAGGGCTCGTTACCCAGCCCGTACATCCTCTCGTTCACCATGTGCACCACGTCCTCTTTTACCGCCGGTAGATAGTGAAAACCAGGGTAGCACAACCGCGCCAACCCCAAAGCTTTTCCCACGCGAACGGCACGCGTGCCATCCACCCAGCGAAGCTCCCGGCCGCGCCCAGCGCCCCAACACCAAAAGCCACCAACAAAACAACAAGCCCCTAGTTGCGTGCGATTCGTTGTTGCAAGGGGGTGAGGGAAACGAATCGCAGCAAAACCAGGGAGCTTGTTCGCAAGGCGTGTTCGCGCCGAAACCGGTTTGCCCAGCACCCGGCGCGTCACGACGGATTAGTAGAACATGAATATACTCGCGCCCAGGTTATAGAACACCACGCGCATGCATACCGCACCGACTGCCGCAGCAACAATGGCCACCGCAGCCCACATCTTCCATGAGCCTTCCTTTCCTTGTTTTTTGGCAACCAGCAGTGCGGCCAGCGGCACCACAGCGCCAACCAGCACAACACCAAGCCAGGTGAGCAGCGCCTGCTCGCCGGTAAATACATTCGTCAAAGCCGCGTAATCGATAGCCGGGTTCATCGGCGTGATGGTGGTGAAGTGGCTACCCACGTTCGTGAACGCCGCACCACTCATCTGCATGGCAATAAGGTAAGCAACCGTTGCCACCGCGTTCACCGCAGCGCCCACCACAGCCAGCAGCTGACCGAACGGCGAGGCGTCACCCTTAAGCGAGCACAACAGCGCCATGGTGGCCGGGCCCAGCACACAGGCGTTGCCCACCACGTACACAATCCACAGCACGGAGTTCCACGCGGGGCGCGCCGCCATCATGTAGGAGTGCGCCATTACCACTACCAGCACCACGGACACCACAATGCCCAGCACCGCCAGCCACGAAGGAATCTTGCCCTCGTCGCCCGCTTTGCGCAGAAACGCCAGGTAAATCACGGCCACCACCGCAAGCACCACAATAGCGATAAGCTCTTGCGTGATACCCGAGGTCAAGTGTCCGAACCCGTTGAAGATGCGCTCCCAGTGCTCAAGGTGCAGAAACACCGCGATACCACCCACCACCAGCAAGGCGGCGGACACAATCCAGGCGATCATCTGCGTCTTCTTGCCTTCGCCCTTCAGCGCAAGCGCGCACTGGCTGGCAAACAGACCCGCCGACCACGCCACCAGCGTGGTGAACACAATCAAAGGCCACTGCAGTTCCATTATTCATCGCCTCCCTGCCACTTGCGGTCGCGCAGGATGTAGACGTAGGAAGGCTTGTTCCCCACGTCGGGAAGGTGATGCACGTCCTCGTCGGTCCACGGTTTGCTCGTCTTGGTGATGGGCTGGAACTCGCCGGACGCATCAGGCGGGCCCACAAACGTCTCGATGCCCTTCTCCAAGTCGCCAAAGAAGCGAGCACGACCGCCGCACTGGCGCACGCACTCGGGCAGCTCGCCCTGGGCAATTTTCTGCTCGCACAGCGTGCACTTCTCCACCACGCGCTCTTCCTCGTTGAGGTAGCGCACGTTATAGGGGCAGGCCATGGCGCAGAATTGGCAGCCGATGCACTTCGACTTGTCAATCTGCACGGTGCCGTCCTCAAGCTTCATGGACGCGCCTGTGGGGCACACGTTCACACACTCGGGATTCTCGCAATGCTGGCACGTCACCGGGAGGTAGTACATCTCCACGTCGGGGAACTGGCCCGACCCGCCCTCAATGGGGTTGGGGCCGATGCGCAGCACCTTGTTCCAGAACGCGCCGGGCGCAATGCCGTTCACAATTTTGCACGCGACGGAGCAGGCCACGCAGGACACGCAGCGGTTGAGGTCAGTCGCGATAGCGTACTGGGTCATGCTTACACCTCCTCGGATTTCACGGGCATCCAAGCCTTCAGGCGCGGGTCGTTCGCGTCGGTGATGATGGGCGTGCCATCCTCGTCGGCGCAGGGAATCACCACACCATTCGGGCAGTTCTCGGGCGTGGCCTTGTAGATCTTCACCAGGTAGGCGCGCAGCGTGGTGGCGCCGCTGATGGGATCTTGGGCCGTGTCGTCAACCAGGCAGTTGATGTTACTCAGGTTGTAGCCGTGCGTCGGCGCGGGCAGCTCGGGGAACCACCAACCGTGGTCAGCCTCAACCACGCCGGGCGCAATGCCGTAGAACAAGTCGGCCACCTGGCGAATCTTGCCGCGGCGCGACTCGATCCAGCACCAGTCGCCCTGCTCGATGCCCAGTTCCTTCGCCGTTTCGGGGTTGATCTGGAACGTGGGCACCACCGCTTGCTCGCGGGCAAAGGGCTGCTGGCGGCCTTCGCTGTGGAAGAACACGGGGATGCGGCGGCCGGAGGTGAGGATGATCGGGTACTCTTCGGCCACATCAGGCGTGGAGTACGGGCTCTCGACAGGCTCGCGCACCACGGGCAGCTGCTCGCCGGGGTGATACGTCTCAAGCAGCGTCGACCACAACTCGAACTTCGTCGTGGGCGTCTCCCAACCGGGCAGACCGTCCTTGCGCATGTAGCCCAGCATGTGGCGGCGGTAGTAACCGATGGGCGTCACCTCGCGGAGGTCCCACTGGCCGTGTTCCTGCCACTGCTCTTTGAAGTCGTCCCAGTCCTTGAACTCCAGCTTCTTGCCCTCGGGGCCCGGAATCTGCATGCCGTGCGTCGAGTGGAAGATGGACATCTCGTTCACCTGCTGCTCGTCGGGCCACTGGATGTCCAGCCATTCCTTCGGCCAGAACGGCGGCGCCGTCTCAGCGCTGGTCGGCCACCAGGGAATACCCATCTTCTTGCACAGCTGGATAATCTGGATGGTGTCCCACTTCGCCTCGCCTTGCGGCGGCACCACGGCCACCTGCGCGCCGAAGCCGCTTTCCGCACCCTGCGAGATGCGCAGCGTGTCAATTTCCAGGAAATGGCAGGCGGGAACCAGCACGTCGGCCAGCTCCACCGTGGGCGAATGCCAGAGCTCAGCCGCCCAGTAGAAGTCAAGCGACTTGAACGCCTCCCAGTTACGGTTCGCGTTGCCGGAGTGATGATGCGAGCCCGTGGCCGAAATCATGGCACGGATGGGATACGGCTTGCCCGTGAGGATCATGTCCGTGGCGGACGTCTGGTCGTGATGGAACGCCGCACCACCAATGGTCTGGAAGAACGGCAGCAGCGGGAACTTGTCGCCGCCGGCCACCTTCGCGCGCAGCGCCGGATCCTGCATGGGCGCGCCAAAGGGGGTAACGTAGCTGAAGAAGCAGTTGTACAGGTAGTGCACCGTCTCGCCGCCGCGGTTGCCGCCCGGCGTATCCAGGTTGCCCGTGAGGGCCGACAGGATAAGCGGGATGCGCGTGGCCTGGATGGCGTTGCCCGCGTGCTCAAGGGCCAGCTGGTACTGGATGCCGCCCTGCATGAGTTCGCAGCCGTACTCCTGGGCCGCCTCGCGCAGCGACTCCACGTCAATCTCGCAGTGCTCGGCAACACGCTCGGGCGTCCACTCGGCCAAACCGTCGGTGAACAGCTTAAACGTGGGCGTTGCGGACACCTTGCGGCCGTCCTTGAGCGTAACCTCGTACTCGCCGTCAAGCGCGGGATCAATACCCGTCGAGAAACCGTTTTCCTCGGGCAGGAAGCCACCGCACCAGTCCTCGCCCTCGCCAATCTTCGTCATCTTGGTGGGCTTGATGTACTCCGTCTCGCCTTCCCACAGGCCGGTCTCGGAATCGAACCAGGTCAGACGGTTGCCCTTCTTGTCCCACACCATGAAGCGACGGACGCTGCCGCCTTCCTTCACGTCGGATTCCTTCAGAAGGCGCGTCTTCACCGTGAGCGGATACCCCTGGTTGTCCAGGTTAGCCTGCCAGTCGAACGGTGTGGGCTCAAGCTCTTCCACAAACAGGAAGGGGCCGTCGGTCCACTTCTTGGCGAACATTTCGTCATAGGTCTTCATCTCGTTCACGATGATGTTGAGCATACCCATGCCGAACGCGTCGTCAGTGCCGGGGCGGAGGTGCACCTTGATGTCGCACTCCTTGCCCAGGTTCTGCAGACGCGGGCCAACGCAGATGGACTTGCGGGCATTCACCTGGGAGTCTACGGTCACGCGGTTCGCGTTGTCGTAGTTGGACACTTCCTGGTTGGTGCCCCACTGGAAGAACACTTTGCAGCCCTCGTTCAGCGACACCCAGTGTGCCGGGAAGCACGTGAGCGCGCCCGCCTCGGTACGGGGGCCTTTGCACACCTGACCTGCGGTGCAACCGCCGTTGGGGCTGCCCACGTAGTAGCCGAACAGCATGGAGCCGTAGCTGGTGATGCGGCTGGTGCCGTGCAGCGACTTGATGGCCGGTCCGCCGTACTTGTCGATGACTTCTTGGAAGCCCTTGGCGCCCAGTTCAAGTGCTTCGTCCCAGCTGATACGCACCCAACCCGGGTCCTCGCCCTTGGGGTTCGTACGCTTCATGGGATAACGAACGCGATCGGGATGGTACAACGCCTGCATGGCCGACTTGCCCTTCGCGCAGATGTGGCCTCGGCTCGAGATGGCGCTTTCATCGCCGGTGAGGTCGATGACGCGGCCGTCTTGGACCCATGCCCAGATGGCGCACTCCATTTTGCCGCATGCACGGCAGTGCGTCCTGATCTTCTGCACGTCGCCCGCAGCCTGCGTGGCGTTTCCCTCGGCCAATGCGACGGGAGCCCCAGCACTCGTCAATCCCAGGGCAACGCTCGTGGCGGCAGCGGTCTTCAGAAAGGTACGGCGCGTGCACTTCAGTTGTTTCATTCCCCCTCCTCTGCTTGCATCAAAAAACACCTTCGGGTACATTTGATGAACGCTCATCAGGGCCAGTGTACTGAGCGCATGAAGCATGCAGAAGCGATTAAATGGCAGCCTGCTATTCCACAACGGAATAGCTTTATGCGATTTCAATCCCAGGGGAGGGGACGGCACTATGCAGCTTTCGCATTTGGAGGAGTTCGTTGAGTTGGCGCAGTGCCTGAATTTCAGCAAGGCCGCCCGCACGCTCAACATCTCTCAGTCTGCCTTGAGCAAGCACGTGCTCGCGCTGGAGAAGGAGTGCGGCGCGGAACTGTTGGCGCGATCGAGCGTGCAGGTGCGCCTCACGCCCGAGGGGAGCGTGCTGTTTGAAGAGGCGCTTTCCATCATTGAGGCACACGACCACGCGCTGCGCCGCATCGCCGAGATGAAGAAGGCGCATCCGCCCTTGTCAGTGGGTGGGTTGTACCTCAACATAAATATTGTGGGATTCATTAACGCCATCGCGCGCACGCTGAAAAGCACCGACGAGCACCTGCACCTCGTGTACAACAACGCGAGCGACCGCCCGTTTTGCGACCTGGTGGCATCGGGCGAAGTGGACGTGGCGTTCACCATTTTGGACCCCGACGACCCACTGCCACCCGGCGTGGAGCGCCTTCACCTGTTCGATGACCCCCTGGTGGCCATCATGGACCCCGACCACCCTTTGGCGAAGAAGGACACGCTTTCGCTGAAGGATCTCAACCGCCAAAAGATGCTGGCACCTGCCGGGTCGTACTTCATTGCCGGCGCGAAACTGGCGCACACCCTGTTGGAGCGCCACGGCTCGCGGCCGCTGTACGAATCGGTGCGCTTGCAAACGATGCAGGAGTTTCCCCTGATAGATGTGGGTGACAGCATTTTGATGGTGGAGGAATCGCTGCAGAAGCAGCAGATGTCGTACAGCTCCCATCGCGTCTTGCGCTTTGAGGAAGCGGACGCGCAGTTCCCCTTTTATGTGGTGTTTCGCAGCTCTCCGCGCACCGAGGCGACGCAGCGGTTCGTCGACGCGCTGCGCGAGGAGTCTGAGAAGTTTCGGGCCGCGGGTGGGGCGGCTGGGGCTGCCGAAGGAGCCGGAGCCGCCGGAGCCGCCGAGGCCGCGCTCTAACAGCGGTCGTTGATGTTGGTGCTGCCGAGCAGTTCCTGCAGGGCGTTTTTGATGGAATGAGGCTGATTGGGCACCGCCGCGGGCGGCTTCAGATTGAAGCGCGTCCACGTATCCGCCACGAGGCTTTCCGCAGGCACTTCGTCGGCCAGACTGAGGGCATCCTTCGGGCACACATCCACGCAGCAGCCACACTTCACGCACAAGCCGGGACGATGCTCCAAGCCCCACACACCATTGTTGTCGCAGGTGCGCAGGGCACCCGTCGGGCAGAACGTCGCGCACATGCGGCACGAGGTGCACCGGTCGGCATCGACGGTCACCTGACCCCACAGGCGCGTGACCACGGAGCTTGCCTGCGGCGCACCGTGACTTTCCAGCGCTTTGACCAGGCGCTTGCGGCGTCCAGGCACAAACTGCGGCAACACGCCCTGCTCGTTCACCTTCGTATAGCGCTGCTGTGTGAGCAGTTCGTCCTCGCCGGGAGCGACCGCCTCCCCCGCCACGGCAGCCACCGCCGCAATGCCGGCGATGCGCGCCGCCTCATCGCGCAGGTGCGCAAGCGTTTCGCGACGGCGAGCGTCGTAGCCCAGCGGCTGATCGAGGCGCAGCGAGGCCGGCAGCTTCTCCACGACGTCGGCCCGCGTGCTGCTCCCCCACGCTTCAAGCAGCGTGTTGGCCGACGCGCACACCGCGCGCGCCGTATCGATGCTGGCAGCATAGTCGCAGGTGGGGCACTGAGCTTGCACAAGCGTGACACGCTGCGCGCCGTTGGCGGCCAGCATAGCAATGAGGCTTTCCTCCACGCGCCCCAGGCAGGTGACGCCCACAACTTTCGCCGGGTCGAAGCGGCCCTCAGCCGCGGCAAGCATCTTGTCGCACGCGATGACCACGTGCCCGTCGTGTTCCCGCAGGGCATCCATACACTGGCGGTAGAGTTCCTTGTCCTCGGGGTGACGCGTCTCAAGTGCGCAGGTGGGGCACACGGTGGCGCAGGTTCCGCACCCGATGCACTTCTCGGGAGCCACGGCAAATGCGCCGTCTTTGATGGAGAGGCACCCGGATACGCAGGCAGTGGCGCAGCGTGCGCAGGTGGCATTGCGGTTGCGTACGGCAACGCAGCGGTCGCGATGGACCGTGATGTAAGGACTATCAATTTTTTCGAGTAGACCGAACATGGTGTATGCGGATGGCATAAGCGCCCTTTCTCGTCTACCCCCTTGCAGCGCATGAGTATAGCGGTTTTTCTTGGAAGGGGAAGAGGGCACGGGAGGAATGCCCCTTGTCATCCTGAGCGTAGGCGCTTCGCGCCTTCGCTCAGGATGACAACAGGCTTTACACTCGGGGCGGGCTGGCCTATAATGCGCCGCGGGGAAACCGCGTGGAGGCTTTGCCATGCGGACAATGTTGCAAAAGATGAGTCTCAGGGGTGAGGCTTAGCGTGCGCATGCACGACATCTGAACGCAACATTGTCTGAGAGGCCTTTCATGGAACGCGACACTTCACCTTATAATCCCCCCATCGAATTCGATTTCGATGACGATTTCGAAGATCTTACTCCCACCGAAAACCCAACCGACGCAGAACCGGTACCGGAACCCGATGCGCCGCCCGTCGTCATTCGCGACGAGCGTACGGCCGAAGAGCGCACGCACGATTTGTTCGCGCGCATGGCCCCGCACCGCGCCACGCTGCTGGGCATTCTGTCGCTGTGCGTTGAACCCCACACCGCTTCTGAGGTTGACGCGTTTGTTGACGAGTTGCGCGCCGGCGACTTCTCCGTGTTCTCGAGCGCGAGCCTCTGCACCCACCTGGAAAAGGCAGGCGCCCTTGAGCGCATTGTGCCCGAAGGTGCAGATCCCGCGGCCCCGGCTGAGCCGCGAACCATCGTGGTGGACGGCATCGAATACCTGGAGGCTGCCAAGGCGCCCGAACTCTCGTGGGTGACCACCTCTGTCGGCAAGGACGTGCTTGACGCCGACAATCCCGCGCGCCGCATGCGCGACCTGTTCGTCACCGAGGCGCGCTACCTCCCCATTTTCCAGCGCATTCTTGAACTGTGCGCAACCGAGGAAGGCGCTACCGTACCCGCACTGGGCGAGGCAGTAGACGATGACCCCCTGGTGCAGGAGCCGCGCTTCTACGCCTCGTACTTCGTTGACCTGCTTGACAAGTGTGGGGCTCTCCAGTGGAACAAGACCTGGCATATCACCGAAGTGGGGCGCGAAGGCTTGGCCCTGCTCGTCGAAACCGACCAACCCACGCACACCAACTGAAAGGCAACTTCCATGACTGAACCTACGAGTGCCGCACCTGTGGCCGAATCCGATCTTCTGCACGACCTTGCCGCAGCATGCCGTCAGCGCGCGGCGGCCTACGGTTTCCTTTCGCGCCTGTTCCGCGTGGAGGTGGACGAGGCGTACCTCGGTGAGTTGGAGCAGATGCGCTTCCCCGCCTCCACGGGCACTGAGAACCTGGACGAGGGGTATCGCCTCATCGCCCGCTATTTGAGCGGGTCGCGCGAGAGCACGGTGCTTGACCTGGCCGTGGACTACACGCGCACGTTCATTGGCAATGGCATTGTGGCGAAGGGGCTTTCCGCGCACTCGGCGGCCTACCCTTACGAGAGCGTGTACACCTCCGAGAAGCGCCTGCTCATGCAGGAGGCGCGCGACCAGGTGCTCGCCATCTACCGCGCAGCCGGGCTGGCCAAGCAGGATTCGTGGCACGACGGCGAAGATCATCTGGCGCTTGAGCTGGAGTACATGCAGGTCATGGCCAACCGCGCGGCGGAGCGCCTTGAGGCCGCCGATGAGGAAGGGGCCGTGGAGCTGTTGTCCGCACAGGAAGAATTCTTGCGCGCGCACCTCACGCCCTGGGTTCCCCAGCTGGCCGCCGACATGCGCACGTTCGCCAAGACCGACTTCTACCGTGGCCTCGCTTCGCTGGCGGAAGGGTATCTGGAAGCCGAGCGCGCCTTCTTCGACGAGGTACTGGCCGATGACGAGGACGAATGCCACTGCGACGAGGCGACGGAGGTGAGCCCGGATGGAGCCGGAGCATAACAACGAGCGCCCTGCCGAGCGCGCAAGCGAGAAGACGTATGCAGGCATGACGCGCAGGACGCTCTGCCTGGGTGTGGGCGGCGCTGCCGTCATGCTGGGACTGGGCGGCCTCACGTTTGTGGGCAGCACGCCACTCGTTCGACCGCCGGGAGGTCAGGACGAGGAACACCTGATGTCGGCCTGCATCCGCTGCGAGAAGTGCTTCGAAATATGTCCGCACGACATCATTCAACCGGCGCACATTGAAGACGGCATTCTGGGAATGCGCACTCCCACGCTGAAGTTTTCCCAGTCGTGGTGCGACTGGTGTAAAGAGGCGAACGGCGGCGAGCCGTTGTGCGTGAAGGTGTGCCCCACCGAGGCGCTGAAACTGCCGGTGGACGCCACGCCGGAAACCACCATCTTGGGCAAGGCCGTGCTAAATCGGGATTTGTGCCTGGCCTACAAACTAACCGGGTGCCGGTTCTGCTACGACGCGTGCCCCTATGAAGCCATGGGGCTTGACGAGGCCAATCGCCCTTACGTCATTGAGGACCCCTGCAACGGCTGCGGCGCGTGCGAAAGCGTGTGCGTGTCGCTGCAAAACGGATCAATCTCGCAGGGAACGAACCGACGGGCCATCGTTATTGAGCCGTACGAAGAAGGGCGGTGAGGAACACCATGAAAGCAAAAACGCTGCGCGTTGTTATTCCACTCGCCGTCATGGCGGTTATCGCGGTGGGGTTTTACCTGAACACCGGCGTGGGAACGCTTTCGGCCATCGGCTGGGCCGACGTGTCGCTGCTGTGCCCGCTGGGCGCTTTGGCCGCCATGCTGGCATCAAAGTCCATCGTACCGCAAGCGGTGATATCGCTGGTCATTGCCGTGGCAGCCATCGTCGTACTCGGCCGGGCGTTTTGCGCCTGGGTGTGCCCCGTGCCCATCGTGTCGAAACTGCGCGGGTTGTTCAGCAAGGGAAAAACTACCGGTTCGGGTGAGGACGCGGGTGGCGCGGTGGGGGCTGCCACTGCGACGACGAGTGACGCCGCAGTGGCTCCCCTGTCCGCGAGCGAGAAGGCGCTCCTGTCGAAGGGCTCCGGCTGCGCCTCGTGCCGCGAGAAGCGCGGTGCGGTGGATTCGCGCCACTTCGTGCTGGGCGGCGCGCTGCTTTCGGCGGCCATCTTTGGCTTCCCCGTATTCTGCCTTGTGTGCCCTATCGGACTTACCTTCGCTACTATTTTGTTGGTCATGCTGCTGTTCTCGAACGGCGACGTGACGTGGTCAGTGGTGGTTATTCCCGCATTACTGCTGGTGGAAGTGGTATTTTTCCGCAAGTGGTGCTCGAAGTTGTGCCCGCTTTCGGCCTTCATGAGCCTTATTGGCAAGGCAAACCGCACGTTCCGCCCGGCGGTGGATGAGAGCGCGTGTCTGGAAACCTCCAAGGGCGCCACGTGTGGAACGTGCGCCACCGTGTGCACCGAGGGCATCGATCCGCGGCATCCTGAGCTGGGTGCCAACTGGAGCGAGTGCACGAAGTGCCGCGCGTGTGTTGAGGCCTGCCCCGCGCACGCCATTTCCCTCCCGCTGCTGCCGCGCAAACGTTCCTCGGAAGGAACGCCCGCGCTTGACAGCGTGGACGAGGTCGCTCAGCAACGCTAAAGCGGCTTCGACCACATCCCTCCCTCCCCATGACGCGCCGCCCGCACCTCCGCAGGCGGCGCGTCGGCGTTTGTGGGAGGGCCGGGAGCGGCGCGTGACGCACCCGGCGGGAGCGGCGCACTCGGCGGGCGGCGGAGCGCAGGAAGCTAGTCCTGCTTCACCACCAGCACGTCGCAGCGCATGTTTCTGATAAGGAACGTGGACACACTGCCCACGAAGGCGTACTTGATGTTGGACAGGCCGCGCTCGCCGCACACCACGAGGTCGGGGTTGAAGGGTTGCGCAAGTTCCTCCATGAGTGTGTCGGCCACGCGCCCGGCAGCTACACGCACGTCAACCGAGGGGATGCGTGCGTCTTCACGCGCACGGGCGAGCGTGGGAGCAAGCTCCTGCTCAAGAAGCTTCAGACGTTCGGCGCATAAGGCCTGGTAATCGGCCCCGTTCATCTCATTAGGAACCGAGTCAACTACATGCCCAAACAAAAGATGCGCCCCATTGTCGGCCGCAAGCGAAAGAGCGCGGTCAGCCACCGCCTCCTGCGTCGAAGCCCCGTCAAGCGCTGCGAAAATGCGTGTGTACTTCTGTGTCATGGCACACCTCTTCCGTCAATGAAGGCCCCTAGCCGCCCTCACGCCAGCCGCACACTACCTTCCCCCATTGTACCGCAGCCCCACGAACCCCACGCCTGATTCCCCCGCGATTCCCGTCGGGTTCCCCTCGCGTGTTTAGCTTGTGATGAGTAGCATTGCGCCTACGAACAGTAGTAACACGTACGTGAGTTTCAGGAACTTCTCTTGGCTGATGCGGCGCTGGAGGCGGTTACCTATGAAGGTGGCTAGCACGGCGAGCGGCACGCACATGAGCACGACCTGCACTACCTCGCCGGTGAAGTGGCCTTGGCTGAGCGCGATCAGCGCATAAATAAGGTTCAAGATGGCCCACACCATGGAGAGCGTCGTGCGGAACTGCTGCTTGTCCTTGATTTTCTGCACGGCGTAAATCACCAGCAGCGCGCCGCCCGACACAAACATGCCCTGTATGAGCCCGGCCAGCGCCAATATGACCCACAGCGCCCACTCGGGCAGAAACTTCTGACGCTTCGACAGCAGGTTCTTCAAACCCACCGCCACAATGACCACGCCGTATATGCGCAAGAGCACATGCAGCGGCAGCACCGTGTCAAGCCATATGCCCACCAGCACAAACGGCAGCATGGTGCCCACAATTTTGCCTAGCTCGCGCCAGTTCACGTGCTTGATGTTCATCAGCGCCAAAAGCCCGCACGCGAAAAAGCCCATGGCGTTCAGAATGGCCACCGAGCTTTCAAGGCCAAGCAGGTTCGTGCCCACCGGCATGGCGAAGATGTTGCCGGCGAATCCCGTGATGGCCTGTATGGTATAGGCGAAGAAGAACGCGGCAAGGAACAGTGCTTTTTGCATATGTGATACAATCCTTCTCTAACGAACATCGTTCAGTGTAGCATTCGAAGCGGGGCGTCGCTGACGCGTCGCGGCAGGCGGGCGGACGGCCCGCGCGAAACCCACAACGACAACGAGCGGGACGGAGGCATATGGCGGGATTCACCATAACCATCGCCGGCGATTCGGCACTCAACCTGGAGTTTGCGCACACCATCTCACCTGAGACGAGCGCAAAAATTCGCCTGGCTGCGGAAAATCTGACGGACGACCCTATTGAGGGCATCACGGAACTCGTCCCCACTTTCTGCTCACTTATGGTGTATTACAACCCGCTCACCATCTCGTTTGATGAACTGGCAACACGCCTGCGCGGAAAGCTGCGCGATGTGGGCGAAGCCGATCTCAGCGTGCGCAAAATCGTGCAGATTCCCGTGTGTTACGGCGGCGATTTCGGCCCCGATTTGCCTGCCGTGGCCGCTCATGCGGGCCTCGACGAAAGCGAAGTGATGCGGCTGCACTCCGCACACGACTACCTTATTGATATGCTGGGCTTCCTGCCCGGCTTCGCCTACCTGGGTGGGCTGGACGAGAGGCTGCACACGCCGCGTCTGGCCGTGCCGCGCACGCGCATCGAACCAGGCAGTGTGGGCATTGGCGGCGCGCAGACCGGCATCTACCCGCTGGCCTCGCCCGGCGGCTGGCAGATCATTGGCCGCACACCGCTGCGCCCGTACGACCCCGACCGCGAAGAACCCATCCTGTACGCGGCGGGCGAGTACCTGCGCTTCACCCCCATCTCGGCCGACGAATACGCGGCCATCGAGGCGCAGCTGGCGGCCGGCACCTACGAGTACACCACCTTCGTGGAGGGCGAGTAACATGGGTCTCGTCGTGAAGAAACCGGGCGTCATCACCACCGTCCAGGACAAGGGCCGCTTCGGCTACCAGGGCAGCGGCTTCGCCACCAACGGCGTGATGGATCACCGCGCCTTCGCCATAGCCAACCTGCTGGTGGAGAACGACCCCAACGCGCCCGTGCTGGAGTTTGCCCTGGCAGGCCCCACGCTGCGCTTCACCACGAACACGTTTGTGGCCATTACGGGCGGCGACTTCTCGCCCACTATCGACGGCAAGCCGGTGCCCCTGTACACGGCGCTCATGGTGCGCCGCGGCTCCATCCTGCGCTTCGGCGCGTCGAAGACGGGCTGCTACGGCTACCTGGCCATCGCGGGCGGTAGCATCCGCGTGCCCGAGGTCATGGGAAGCCGCTCGACCAACCTCAAATGTGAGCTGGGCGGGTGGAAGGGTCGTGCGCTCGCCGCGGGCGACTACCTCCCCTTCGCCACGAAGGGTGTGGATTTCCTGCCCAACCTGGGCTCGCACCGCATTGAGGGCGACCCGTATTACGGCTTTGGCAAGGACGAAATTGTGGTGCGCGTGGTGCCCGGGCCTCAGGAAGAAATGTTCACCGAGGCGGGCGTCGAAACGTTTTACACCCAAGCGTACACTGCCACCACGAAGTGCGACCGTATGGGCTATCGTCTGGACGGGCCGGAAATTGAGACGCGGCACGGGTCGGACATCATTTCCGACGGCATTGCGTTCGGCGCGGTGCAGGTGCCCTCTCACGGACGCCCCATCATCATGCTGGCCGACCGCCAAACTACCGGCGGTTATGCAAAGATAGGCACCATTGCGACGGTTGATATTCCGAAGTTGGTGCAGCGCCCGCCGGGAAGCCGCGTACGCTTCGAGCGTGTGTCGGTACAGGAGGCGCAGCGCCTACTGAGGGCCGAAGCGCGCCAGATGGATCAGCTCATGCTGAAGGTGCGCCGCCCCAGCGCCGACGGCATTTCGCCCCGACGGACAGCCCGCCGCTTGGCACCCATCCTGGAGGCCCAGGCCCAGCGCATGCAGGCCGACACATTGTGGATTGACCGCGCGAACCGAGACGAACGAGTGGGACGACGCAACGATTTGACAAGCGCGTCGTACGAAACCGCCGCTCAGCGACCCACCGAGTAATCGGCTCGACCGGATAAGAATGCGAGGAATAAGCGACATGGACACGAAAGCCATCGAAGAACTGATCGCCATCATGGACAAGGCCGAGCTCACCGCCCTGCGCGTGGACGACGGCACCCAAAAAATTGAGCTGGAGCGCAATCACGGGCCGCTGTCGTCTTCTGCACTACCGCTTATGGCCGACCGCGTGAGCGCGCTTCTGGCCGGCAAAACCGAAAGCCACGAAGCCGCCGCGCTGGAAGACGTGGACGAGGACGCCCTCATCGTGCGCAGCCCCATGGTAGGCATGTTCTACCTTGCGCCGAGCCCCGACGAGGATCCGTTCGTCAAGGTGGGCCAGGAGGTGCTGTCCGGTCAGACGCTGGCCATTGTGGAGGCCATGAAGATGATGAACGAGATCACCGCACCAGCGCCTGGCGTGGTGGTGGAGGTGCTGGCCGCCAACGGAGCCCAGGTGGAGTACGACCAGCCGCTGTTCCGCATCGCCACCGCCGAAGCGCGCTAGGCGGGTCGCGCCATGTTCGACAAGATTCTCATAGCGAACCGCGGCGAAATAGCCGTGCGCATTATCCGCGCGTGCCGCGCGATGGGCATCAAAACCGTGGCCGTGTACTCCACGGCCGACAAGCATTCGCTGCATGTGTATTTGGCTGACGAAAGCGTGTGCATCGGGCCGCCAGCTGCGCGCGATTCTTACCTCAACATTGCCGCCATCCTGTCGGCCGCGAAGGGCACGGGCGCGCAGGCCATTCACCCCGGCTACGGCTTTCTGTCCGAAAACTCCACGTTCGCGAAGCTGTGCCGCGAGAACGATATTGTGTTCATTGGACCTGCTCCCGAGGTCATCGACCGCATGGGCAACAAGAGCCAGGCACGCAAAACCATGATGGAAGCGGGCGTGCCCGTGGTGCCCGGCACAAAAGACCCGGTGCATCACCCCGAAGAGGCGCTGGCGTTGGCGCGCGAGATTGGCTGGCCCATCATGATTAAGGCGTCTTCGGGCGGCGGCGGTAAGGGCATGCGCGTGAGCCTGGACGAGCGCGACTTCGCCGAGCAGTTCAGCATTGCGCAGCGCGAAAGCGTGGGCGCGTTCGGCGACAACACCATGTATCTGGAGCGCTGCGTGATGAACCCGCGCCACGTGGAAGTGCAGGTTATTGCCGACACGTACGGCACCGTGGTGGCGCTTGGCGAGCGTGACTGTTCCGTGCAGCGCAACCACCAGAAGATGATTGAGGAAAGCCCCTCGCCCGTGCTGACCGAGCAGGTGCGCGCCGAAATGCTGGATGCCGCCGTGCGCGCGACCCAGGCCGTGGGCTATACCTCGGCTGGCACTATTGAGTTTCTGCTGGACGACCAGCTGAATTACTACTTCATGGAAATGAACACGCGCATTCAGGTGGAGCACCCCGTGACCGAGATGGTGACGGGCACCGACCTCGTGCAGGAGATGATTCGCGTGGCGGCGGGCGACCCGCTCACGTTCACACAGGAGGACATCACCTACCGCGGCCACGCCATCGAGTGTCGCGTGAACGCCGAGCAGCCCGAGCGCGGATTTTTGCCCTCACCGGGCACTATCCTACAGATGCACCTGCCCGGCGGCAACGGCGTGCGCGTGGACACCGCCGCTTACGACGGCTACGAGATCACGCCCTACTACGATTCAATGATTGCCAAGGTAATAGTACACGGCGGCGACCGCACCGAGGCCATCGCGAAGATGCGCACCGCCCTGGAAGAGATGGTGGTGGTGGGCGTGAAGACGAACCTCGACTTCCAGTACGCCATCATGGAAAACGAAACCTTCGCCGCCGGCCTTGCCGACACCAGCTTTATTGAGCGGTTCCTAAAGGGCGAGGTGTAGCGGCCGCCTTCGAATTACCAGGTTTTCGTACGTGAAAGGGGTACGCCATGTTGAATACGCCGGTTCCTACCAAGCCTGAGGGCGTTGCCGATGAGGTGTGGACGCAGATGCTGTCCGCATCACCCGTGGAGGCGCGGCGGCTTATTCGCACGGGTGCGTTCGCGGCCCCGACCAGCGGGCTTTGCCCCGGGTATGCGCAGGCGAACCTCATTGTGCTGCCGCGCGAGCAAGCCTACGACTTTCTGCTGTTTGCGCAGCGCAACCCCAAGCCGTGCCCGCTGCTGGAAGTGACCGAGGTGGGCGCGCGTGAGGCGACGCTCTGTGCCACCGACTGCGACATTGCCACCGATTTCCCGCGCTACCGCATCTACGAGCACGGCGAACTGGTGGCCGAAGTGGAGAACGTCGCGGACTATTGGCGCGATGACCTGGTGTCATTCGTGATTGGCTGCTCGTTCTCGTTCGAGAGTGAGCTTATTGAGGCCGGCATTGAGATGCGCCACAACACACAGGGCCGCAACGTGTCCATGTACCTGACCGGCGTGGACTGCGTGCCGGCCGGCAGCATGTCCGGCAAGATGGTGATGTCCATGCGCCCCATCCCGCATGACCAGGTGGTGAAGGCGGTGCAGATCTCCGGCGCCATACCGAAGGTGCACGGCGCGCCCATCCACATTGGCGACCCGTCCGCCATTGGCGTGCGCGACCTTGCGCACCCCGAGTTCGGCGACCCGGTGGACATCCACGAGGGCGAAGTCCCCGTGTTCTGGGCCTGCGGCGTTACCCCTCAGTCCATCGTGATGAACAGCAAGCCCCCCTTCGCCATCACTCACGCCCCCGGCTGCATGCTCATTACCGACACGAAGAACATTGACCTGAAGGAATAACTTTTATTCGGATTACGCGACAGGAAGCCGAGGAGCCTGCTATGTATAGAATCGACCTTAACAGCGACTTGGGCGAGAGTTTTGGGCGCTACACGCTGGGGATGGACAATGAGATAATCCCGCTGGTTTCCAGCGCGAACGTGGCGTGCGGGCAGCATGCGGGGGATCCGCTGGTCATGCGCGATACCGTGCGACTGGCGGCCGACGCGGGCATTGCCATTGGCGCGCACCCCGGGTACCCCGACCTGCAAGGCTTTGGTCGGCGCGATATGCACCTGTCGCCCGATGAGGCGTACTCATACATGTTGTACCAGATAGGAGCGCTGCAGGCGTTCTGCGCCGCGTCGGGCGTGCCGCTTTCACACGTGAAGCCCCACGGCCAGCTGTACAACCACGCCGCCGTGGATGCCGAATTGGCCGCCGCCCTGGCGCAAGCCGTGCGCGATGTGGACGACCGCCTGGTGTTGGTGGGCCTGGCGAATAGTGCGCTTATCGACGAGGGCCGCAAGCTGGGCTTGGTCACGGCTGAGGAATTCTTCACCGACCGCAACTACACCGACGAGGGACGTCTGGTCAGCCGCAACGACCCCGCCGCGCTCATCCGCGACGAAGAGGTGGCCATCGAGCGCGTGAAGAATGCCATCCGCGACGGCGCCATCCTGTCCGTCACCGGCAAGCTGGTTGACCTGCACCCCGACACCATCTGCGTGCACGGCGACTCCCCCACCGCCCTTGCGTTCGTCCGCCGCATCCGCCAAGCCTTGGAAGAAGACGGCATAGTCATCAAACCTGTCCGCGCGGAATAGTGGGCTTTTGAGCTGGGATTGAGTGTGGCTAGCAGCGCCGTGACTCACGCTGGCGAGTTGGCGCGGTGCTTGGTGACAGCTTAGCTTGCGAGGTCGCTGGGTTTGACGCCGAGGCCGTCGGCCAGCTTGCAGAGGATGTCGAAACTGGCGTTGCGCTGGGCTTTCTCAACTTTGGCGAGATACGAGCGCTCGACGTGCGTTTTCTCGGAGAGGTGTTGCTGGGTCATGTCCTGCGCCAGACGTAGTGCGAGGATGTTCGCGCCCAGTTGCTTGCTGCGCTGTTCAATGCTGGGAGCGTCGTCGATGCGTGGAAGTTGGTCGGGCAGTGGCTGGTCACTCAGCAGCAGGTCAACGCTCACCTGAAGTCCATCGGCAATCCTGCACAGCATGTCAAACCCAACATTGCGTGTGCCGCTTTCCACGCGGCTGAGGTACGCCCGGCCCATTGCAACGTCCTGCGATAAGCGCACCTGAGAAAGGCCTCGCTGCTTGCGAAGCATCCGTATACGCTCCCCCAGGTTTGTTCGCCGCTCCACCGTATCCATCATGCCGCCAGTGTACGCCATCGGACTAATCCCCCCGTCCGATATAGGCAAAGACTTGGGGATTATATTTTGCTGGCGTGATTTCTTGCCTGTTTGCGGGGGAACGGTGGTGGTTTGGGTAGAGAAAAGGCGGCTCGGGAAAGGTCCGGGCCGCCTTTGTAGGGCGTTGGGTTTGCAATGCTGTTACTTGGCGACGATGTTCACCAGGCGGCCGGGGACGACGACGACCTTCTTGACGTCCTTGCCGGCGAGGGCGGCTTCGGCGGCGGCGAGGGCGGTGGACTTGATATCGTCCTCGGGGGCGTCGGCGTCCACCATGATCTTGGCTTTCACCTTGCCGTTCACCTGTACGGCCAGTTCCACCTCGTCGGCTTTGGCTTGCTCGGGGTCGAACTCCGGCCACGGCTGGGTATGCACGGAGCCTTCGCGGCCCAGCACGTCGTGCCACAGCTCCTCGGCCCAGTGCGGCGCGATGGGAGCCATCAGTTTCACGATGACCTCAGCCACCTCCGGGTCGATGGAGCGGGAACCCTCGCAGGCGGCGCGCTCTTCCGGCGAGCACTTGCGCAGGTAGTCGCTTGCAGCGTTCGTCAACTCCATGATGGCGGCAATAGCGGTGTTGAAATTGTTGCGGTCGAAATCGTCGACCACCTTGCCCGCCACGCGATGGCGCTCACGCACAAGCGTCTTCAGCGCTTCGATGCCCTGCTCCTCGGTGGCGCCTTCCTGGTAGAGCGTCTCGTCGTCGGCCTTACCCACGAGGTCGTTCACGATGCGCCACGCGCGGTTCATGAACTTGTAGATGCCGGCAAGGCCGCCCTCGTCCCACAGCAAGTCCTTGTCGGGCGGGGCCATGAACAGGATGTACGCGCGCACGGCATCGGCGCCGTACTCGGCGATCATGTCTTCGGGCGCAATGACGTTGCCCTTCGACTTGCTCATGGTTTCGCCGTTTTCGTCCTTCACCATGCCTTGGCAGAGCAGGTTTGCGAAGGGCTCGTCGAAATCCACCTGACCCAGGTCACGCAGCACTTTCGTGAAGAAGCGGCTGTACAGAAGGTGCAGGATGGCGTGTTCGATGCCGCCGATGTACTGGTCAACCGGCAGCCAGCGGTTCGCTTTTTCGGGCGCGAACGGCAGATTTGTGTTGTGCGGGTCGGTGTAGCGCAGGTAGTACCAGCTGGAGCACGTGAAGGTGTCCATGGTGTCCGTCTCGCGCTTCGCCGGGCCGCCGCACACGGGGCACGTGGTGTTCACGAACGCCTCGTGCGTGGCCAGCGTTTCGCCCGCGGCCAGGTCAATGTCCTCGGGCAGGCGCACCGGCAGGTCGCTTTCGGGCACGGGCACCAGGCCGCACTCCGGGCAGTGGATGGCCGGGATGGGGTTGCCCCAGTAGCGCTGGCGGCTGATGAGCCAGTCGCGCAGGCGGAATTCCACCTTTTTGCGGCCCTTACCAGCGGCCTCGAGGTCACCGATAATGGCATCCACGGCCGGGCTGTGCTTGCCACCCGTCATGCCGGTGTACTTCCCGGACTGCACGAGCACGCCCTCCGCGTCGTAGGCGTGATCCCAGTCAACCGTGGTCACAACGCGCTCTTGCACGCCGTTGAGCTGGGGATACAGCGGGTCATCTTCGCCCAAGATGATGGGAATGATAGGCAGGTCGTACTTGCGCGCGAACTCGAAGTCGCGCTGGTCGCCGCAGGGCACGGCCATGACCGCGCCGGTACCGTAGTCGCTCACGATGTAGTCGGCCACCCACACGGGCACCTTCTCGCCGTTAATGGGGTTCACCATATAGCGGCCGGTGAACGCGCCGTGCTTCTCGCGATCGCCCTGGGCTCGCTCGACGGCGCTCACCTTGGAGGCCTGCTCCACCACGTCGCGCACGGCGTTTTCGTATTCGGTGCCTTCTACCAGGTCCATGAGGCCTGGGTACTCGGGAGCCAGCAGGAAGAACGAGCAGCCGAACAGCGTGTCGGGGCGCGTAGTGAACACGGTAATGGTGTCGGCCTCGGTGGGATTCGCCGGCACTTCGCCGTCAAGGTCGCACAGCACGAAGTCCACCTCGGCGCCCTCGCTGCGGCCGATCCAGTTTGCCTGCATCTGCTTGACGCGCTCGGGCCAGCCTTCCAGCTGATCCAGGTCATCCAGCAATTCCTGCGCGTAATCGGTAATCTTGAAGTACCACTGCGTGAGGTCACGCTTTTCCACTTCACCGTGGCAGCGCCAGCACTGGCCCTCGGTCACCTGCTCATTCGCAAGCACCGTAGCGCAGTTCGGGCACCAGTTCACCGGCGAATTTCGGCGTTCCACTAGGCCGCGCTTCCAGAACTGCAGGAAAATCCACTGACCCCAGCGGTAGTACTCCGGGTCGCACGCCACCACGGTGCGGTCCCAGTCGTACGAGAAGCCCATACGCTTGAACGACGCCTTCTGCGTGTCGATGTTGGCGTACGTCCACTTCGCCGGGTGGCTGTTGTGCTTGATGGCGGCGTTTTCCGCGGGCAGGCCGAACGCGTCCCAGCCCATGGGATGCAGCACGTCGAAGCCGCGCATTTTGGAGTAGCGCGCGATGACGTCGCCGATGGTGTAGTTGCGCACGTGCCCCATGTGGATGTCGCCCGAGGGGTACGGGAACATTTCCAGCACGTACTTCTTCGGCTTGGAGGCGTCCTCGGTCACTTTGTACAGATCGGTGTCGGCCCACTGCTTCTGCCAACGGGGCTCAATCTCATGCGGATTGTAAGGTTTCATGGTCATGGTTATCTGTCCTCGTCAGGTGAGCGCCCACCCGCGCGCGTCCGCGCGGGGGGGCTCGATTCGCGAATGTTCCCTATTATAGTGATATTCGCGCGCTCGCGAAGCGTCAGATCACCATTTCGCAGACGCTGTACACGCTGAGGTTATTCTGTGCAGTAGTGCGCCAACTCGGTGTTGAGCACGGCTTCGGCCAGATCGGCCGGAAGGATCGTGACATTTCCCTGGTAGTCGTTGACGTTGTCGTCCCAGAACTGCACGATGGTTGCAGCCATGATGCAGTAGAACGAGAGCATTATCCCATGCTGTTCTTCGAGGGTTCTGACGAACAGAGGGTTGCCCTGAAGGGCGGCCTCCAGCACGGCCAGCTCTTCATCGACCATGGGCTCCGGTTCGCCCTGCGGGCCCAGAATGGTAATCACCATCTTCACATTGCCAAAAACGAGTTCAGTTTCTAGCAGGGCTTTCAGTGCCGAAGCCTTGTTTTCATCCTCGACCGTTATAGTCATGGTATGAGTTTCGTCGTCCGACTCATCCACTTCGCCTACCTGCACCTGCGGATCCCGCCCAAACAAGGCTGCCAGGCGATGCTGCCACGCAAACCAGGGAGAAGACAGCTGCTCAACTGCTACGTTAGCTTTCGCGCTCATGATGTTCCTCTTCTCTACTCGCGGTCTCACAGTGCTCCTGCATCATGCCGATGTCGACAACGTATGCATTACTGAGATTCTACTATGCCTTGAAGCCAAAAGGAACGTAGTTATGACTTATTTAATAAGTATTAGTTCCGATGCGTGATCATGAGACGAGGCACCGCCATCCGCCTTCCCCAACCCACTCACACGCCACGAGAATGTGAATCTCACATGCGAACAAGCTTTTGGCGGTAGAATGGCGATGATATGGCAACAAAACATCAAAAAGGCCAGGACATATGTCCTGGCCTGGAGTTAATGGTCGCGGGGGCTGGATTTGAACCAACGACCTCCGGGTTATGAGCCCGGCGAGCTACCAGACTGCTCCACCCCGCACCTTTGCGCCTACCCCTCCTGCCGGTACTACCAAACAGGAAAAGCGGCAAGATTGAATACTACTCTTGTAACCGCCAAGGGGCAAATGCTTTCTTGTTCCTACACAAAACCACCATGTATGGGGCGCCATGAGGGGCTTTCTCGCGCCCTTCTGGACATATCGGCGCCCTCCTGCACGATTCCGCCTGCATACCGCCACCGCAAGCAATAGGTTGATGTATTCCGTCTGCACCCTCACACGGATTGCAGTACAATCGGACGCGGACTTACACGGGGCGCATTCGGTGCGCCTTACGGATAGCGAGGAACAACCATGAACGTCATTGATGTGCATGCTCATATTTATCCGGAGAAAATTGCGGACCGTGCGGTTGGGGCCGTCGGGGACTTTTACCTGGTGGACATGTATGGCGAGGGTACGGCGGCGCACTTGTTGGACTCGCAGGAACGCTCGCCCATCACACACTTCGTCGTGCACTCCGTGGCCACCAAGCCCAGCGCCGTGGCCAGCATCAACGACTTCATCGCGGAGCAGTGCCGCGAGCATCCGGAATTCATCGGGTTCATGGCCATGCACCAAGACCTCGAAAACCCCGAAGCAGAAATCGAACGCGCCCTTGACCTGGGCCTTGTGGGCATAAAGCTGCATCCCGACACGCAAAAGGTCAATATGGACGACCCGCGGCTCATGCGCATCTACGAAATGATCGCAGGTCGCCTGCCGCTCATCGTACACACGGGCGACTACCGCACCGATTTCTCACACCCGCGCCGGCTGAAAAACATCCTGCACACGTTCCCCAACCTCGTGGTGGACGCGGCGCACTTCGGCGGCTGGTCCATCCCGGAAATTGGTTACGACGTGCTGCACGACGAAAACGTCTTCATCGACGTATCCAGCTCCATGCCTTTCCTCGGCAATCGCCGCACGCGTGAACTGGTGAACCTCTGGGGCGTCGACCGCGTGATGTTCGGCTCAGACTTCCCTATGTGGGATCCGGCGCGAGAGTTCGACACGTTCACCTCGCTCGGCTTCTCGGACGACGAGTTGGAGAAGATGCTCTGGAAGAACGCTGAGCGCTTCCTGGGCGCGCCGGTATCGGAATAAGCGCGAGGCACCGCGCGCACGCAGCAAGCGCCTCGCCTCGCGCGAGAACTAGCTCTCCAGCTGGTCAGCCGGGCGCACCACCACCACGCGAATCTTGTCGATGCGATGGCGGTCCATATCAACCACGGTGAACGTGGCCACGTGACCATCCTCCGCCACCGACACTGAGTCGCCTTCGTCGGGGATGCGGTCGAACAGCGAAAGCAGCAGGCCACCGGCCGTTTCGCACTCGGACGATTCCTGCGGCTGGAAGCCGATAAGTTCCTCCACCTCGTCAATGGGCATGGAGCCATCCACCAGATAGCTGCCGTCGTCCAGCTGCACGAGGTTCTTCGTCTCGCTGCTGTGCGCGTACTCGTCGTCGATGCGGCCGACAATCTGCTCCATGATGTCGCTCATAGTGACAATGCCCGACGTGCCGCCGTGCTCGTCAATGACCACGGCAATTTTCGTATGCTTCGCCTGCAAAATTTGCAGCAGCTTTGCAATGGGAATGCCCTCGGGCACCGCCTGGATCGTCCGCACGTGCAAATCGTCGATGGTGCTGTCGGGCGGCAGCGTGTACAGATCTTTCACGTGCACGAAGCCCACAATACGGTCTTTGCTGCCGCGGCACACCGGATAGCGCGTGTACTTGTAGCACGTGATGAGCTGCAGATTCTCTTCCAGCGTGTCGTCCAAGTCCAGACAGATGACGTCGGTGCGCGGCGTCATGATGGCCTCGGCGTCCTTGTCGCCTAGGTCGAAGATGTTGTCCACGTACTCGTTTTGATCCGGATCGATGAGACCGCTTTCGGTGCTCTCGTCGATGAGCAGCTTAATTTCCTCGTCGGTGTACACCTCGTGCTCGTCGGCCACATCGTGCCCAAGCAGCTTCATGACGCCGTTCGTGATGGAGTTGAACAACCACATGATGGGATACGTAATGCGGTAGAACCACACGAGCGGCGTGGCGCTGAACAGGGCCCAACGCTCGGTGGAGAAAATGGCAAGCGACTTGGGAATGAGTTCCCCCACCACAATGTGCAGCGCCGTAATAATAATGAAGCCCACGGCCACGGCAATAGCATGAATGGCTGCCTCGGGAAGCCCAAGCGCCTCGAGCGCTGGCGAAATGAGTGCCGACACCGCCGGCTCTCCCAGCCAGCCTAAAGCCAGCGAGGCCAGCGTAATACCCAGCTGACAAGCCGAAAGATAGGCGTTCACGTTGTCGGCGATGAGCTTGGCGTACTTCGCGCCGCCCTTGCCCTCATCGAGGGCAATTTCCACCTGGGACTTTCGCACGCGCACGAGCGAGAATTCGGCGACCACGAAGAAAGCATTCATGAGCAGGAAAAACAGAACAAGTAGCAAACTGAGTGCTGGGTGCATAATTGCGGATGGTCCTCCTTTATATGACTATTCGCTTCGTAATCGTACGGCATCCCCCCAACCATTCGCCCAACCGTCACCCAAAACCCGCAGGTTTCCACAAGTAAGCCCTTGTTGCGCCACGCACCGGGTGGTATGCTCCAAGTGATATCACTGCTATCACTTGGCTTCAAGCAGCATCGGAAAGGAGCCGCCATGTCCGACCTTCTTATCCGCAATTTAGCGCCCCGCGATAAAAATGCGCTCAGGGCGCGCGCTGCACGAAACGGCCGTTCTCAGCAGGCTGAAGCGCGTGCCATCTTGGAAAACGCCCTGAGGTCCGAGTCGCGAGAATGGACCTCGCTCCTTCGCTCGGCTGCGCAGGCAGTTGACGGCATTGAGGTCGAACAGCCTCAACGTCACCCCGCCCGTTCGCTTGACACTAAGGACTGGCAATGAGGTACGTCGCCGACACCAATGTGGTGTCTGAACTGATGAAGCGCGACCCGGCGGACAACGTGATCGACTGGTTCCAAGACCACGAAGGAGACATCTACCTTACCGCCATCACCATCAAAGAGCTGTACTACGGCATGCTTCGCCTTCCGGAGGGAAAGCGAAAGGCGCGCCTCAAAGATACCATGACTGCTATTGTTATGGATTGCTCGAACAAGACCTTTGCCTTTGATGCGTACAGCGGCTACCTGTGCGCTGGCCTGCATGAACAGGCTATCGCAAGCGGGCGCACGCCCACTATTGAAGACCTCATGATAGCGGCCATCTGCCAACGCAACGACGCTGTCCTCGCCACGCGGAATGTTAAAGATTTCGACTACTTGGGAATAGAACTCGTGAATCCGTTTGAATACGAAGCAAGCTGCGCACGAACGTGACAGGAATGTCATGGTGGGTAAAGGCCTTTGCAAGGTTCCTACAAGGTGGGGGCGGTAGGGTGTTGGGCGTACTGAGATACCGTCTTGAGGGAAGGAGCCTGGCATGAAGAGAGTACTTATCACACTGGCAACGCTGGCCGCAATGGGAGGACTGTTTGTTTGCGTCGCTTTGCAGGCGCCACGGTTGGAGAAGGCGCGGTAGCTGCCGCTGTGTTTGCCGGAACTGCGACGGGAGTCGCGGCGGAACCACGACCCCCGTCGATCAGGACGTTATGTGCGTCAACCTGCCCGTTCGGTCAACCCAGCCGCTAACCAGCGAAGCGCTAGGCACCTGCTGCGATCAGGTCTTCCTCGTCGGCGTCAGTAACAGGCGCGGCCTCGGCTGGTTTTGCCACCTCATCAACAGCCGGCTCTTTCGGCAGCACGAGGTTCGCCACCACCGCCACCAGGAACACCACGGCTACGCAGTTTTGCGCGAACACGCTTTGCACCAGCTCCGGGAAGATGGCAAACAAGTCGCCCACCTGCGTAAACCCAATCCCTACGGCCAACGACAACGCTGAAATCACAATGTTGCGCTGCGTGAAGCCAGCACGCGCAATCATCTGGAAACCGCTCACAATAATGTTGCCGAACATCATGATGGTGCAGCCGCCCAGCACCGCCTCCGGCAGCGACGAGAACACTACGCTAATGACCGGCAGAAACGCCGCCAAAATCATGATGACGGCACCCGTGGCGATGGCGCGCCGGTTGACCACCTTCGTCATAGCCACCAGGCCCACGTTCTGCGAGAACGACGTGATGGGCAGACAGCCGAAGCACGCGGAAAGCGAGCTCACGAAGCCGTCGCAGGCGATGGAGCCCGACAGCTCCTTCTCGCGCACCTCGCGGTTGAGGCCCACCATAGTTAGCGCCGAAGTGTCGCCGATGGTCTCGGTGGCGGACACCAAGAAGATAAGCGTCACCGACACAATGGCGCCCAGGTTAAACTCCGGCGTGAAGGGCATGAGTTGCGGCAGCGCGAACAGTCCCACGTTCGCAAACCCGCTGAAGTCCACTGCGCCCATGAAGACTGCTAGCACATAGCCCACAATCAGGCCAAACAACACCGACAGCTGCTTGGTCTTCCCCTTCGCCAGCACTTGGAATACCAGACATGCCGCCAGCGACACCGTACCCAGTATGAGATTTTGCGGCGAGCCGAAATCAGGCGCGCCGCTCCCGCCGCCAAACGATGTCGCGCCCACACCCAGCAGCGAAAACCCGATGGCCGTCACCACCACTGCCGCCACAATGGGCGAAATAATGCGCCGCCAGTACTTCGCGAACAGGCCCAACACACCCTCAATGATGCCGCCCACAATAATGGCCCCGATGGCCGCACTGTAGCCGTACGTGGCCACCACGCCCGTGAGCACCGTCACGAACGTAAAGCTGATGCCCATCACAATGGGCAGCCCCGAGCCCACGCGCCACAGCGGGAACAGCTGGATGAGCGTGCCGATACCCGCAATGAGCATGGCGCTTTGCACGAGCGTGCCCGTCTGCGCCTCGCCGAGGCCCGCCACACCTGCCACAATAAGGATGGGCGCGAGGTTGGCCACAAACATGGCCAGAATGTGCTGGATGCCGTAGGGCACCGCGCGCAGAAGCGGGATGTCGCCATCGAGTTTGAACAGGTTTTCGTGGTTGAACTCCTTGAGTTTCATCGGAACACAACCTCCCCCGTGTCGGGGTCCATCGACTCCACAATGGCAAGCGACTCCAACCGATAGCCGCGCGCACGCAACTCCGCGCCACCCGGCTGGAAGCCCTTCTCCACCGCAATGCCGATGCCCTCCACGGTGGCACCCGCCTCGTCCACCAGCTCAATGAGCCCGTTCAGCGCGCAGCCGTTCGCCAGGAAGTCGTCGATGATAAGCACGTGATCGGTGGGGCCGAGAAATTTCTTGGATACAATAACGTCGTAGATGCGCCCGTGCGTGAACGACTGAATGCGCGTGGTGTACATCTCGCCGTCGAGGTTGATGGACTGCGCCTTCTTCGCGAACACCACCGGCACGCCGAAGTGGCGCGCCACCACACACGCAATGCCAATGCCCGACGCCTCAATGGTGAGGATTTTTGTGACCGGCACATCGGCAAACAGGCGCTTGAACTCCGCGCCCATGGCGTCGAACAGGTCAATGTCCAACTGGTGGTTGAGGAAGCTGTCCACCTTGAGAACGCCCTCGGACTTCACTACTCCGTCGCGCCTGATGCGCTCCTCCAACAGCTCCATGCACCGCCTCCGTCGTCCGCCCCATGCGCCAGCCCCCCGGGCGGCGCAAAACCTTTGGAAGACAGTGTAAAGGACAAGCGCCAGGTTGAAAACGGGAAATGTGGGAAGCATCATCAAGCGAGCGATGGTGATAGGAAAGGCGCCCCCTCCCGCAAGAAAAAGGAGTGCCCCGAGCAAGACCGCCAAAGCGGTTTTTAGAGCCGCAAGGACCGAGCGCTCCCCGCGGCTCGTCTAGTAGTACACCCAAACATCCACGCCCGGGTAAACCACTATTTTTGCCCTGTATCCGTCAGCTAAATAACCACGGCTCCCGTCGCAATAAGCACGATGGACACAAGGGCGGCCGCCAAAATGATGGCCACCACCACCTTGTCGAGCGTGCTCTTCAGGTACGGCTCGCCGCGTTCCTTCTTCCCCTTGATATACATGAGGATGCCCGGCGCGTACAACAGCGACATGATGGTAAGCCCCACCGCGCCGCTTGCGAACGCCAGGAAGAAGCTGTACACCACGCCAAAGATGCCAAAGATGCGCCAGAGCGTCAGGTTGCCGCCCACCTTGCCCTTGAACGACTCAGGCTGTGTAAAGGCGAGCTTGGCAAAGTACGCGGCGGAAAGCAGGTACGGCAGCAAAATCATGCCGGCCGAAAGCGTATAGAAGAACTGGTACGTACTATCGGAGAACAGCATGACAATGAGAAAAGCTTCAACAATAAGGTTCGTCACAATGAGCGTGACGATGGGCGCGCCCTTCTTGTTGGTTTTCGCGAAGGCTTTGATGAAAACGCCCTGCTCAGCGGCCTCGTAGGGCGACTCGCTGGAGAGCACCGTGTAGCCCAGCATCGCGCCCACCAGCGACAGCACCACGCCGCCGTTGATGAGGGTGGCACCCCACGGCCCCACCGCATGCTCAAGCACGCCGGCGAGTGCCGGGTTCGGCAGTTCGGCCAGGTCGGCCAGCGGCATCACGCCCATGGACAGCACGCTCACCATCAGGTAGATGGACAGCACGCACACAAACGCTATGATGGTGGCCTTGCCCACGTCGCGTTCCTTCTTGGCACGGCCGGAGATGGCCACCGCGCCTTCAATACCCACGAACACCCAGATGGTTACCATCATAGTGTTGCTCACCTGGTCGAAAAACGGCAGGCTGGGGTCGGCGCCCTGCGCAAAGTTCGCCATAAAGATGGCTGGGTCGAACTTCTGCAGGAAGATAATGGCGGTAATGCCCACGAAGATGGGCACGAACTTGCTGATGGTGATGACGGCGTTCACGCCGGTGGCCTCTTTGATGCCGCGCGACACGAGGAACACGTAGAACCAGATGAGGCAGCTGGCCGCAATGACCGACGGCAGGTTCGTGCCGTCTTCAAAGATGGGGAAGAAGTACGCAAGCGCCCCGCACAGAAGCGCCGAGAAACTTACCGTACACAGAAGCGCGCTAATCCAGTAGCCCCACGCGCTGTTGAAACCGAGGAAGTCGCCGAAGCCGGCGGACGCGTAGCTGTAGATGCCGCCTTTCAACTCGGGTTTGATGCGCGAAAGCGCGAAGAACGTCATCACCAGGCAGAACACACCCACGCCGGAGATGCTCCACGCCGTGAGGATGGCCGCGCCGCTCGCGCCGCCAGCGGCCTGGTCGCCCGCCAGTGTGAATACGCCGCCGCCCACAATGAGCGTGATAACCGTGGTAACCAGTCGGAAGATGCCCAGACCACCGTGGGTTTGTGGCGTGTCGGGCGCGCTGGATCCGGGGGTTGTTGCCACTTCGCCTCCCCCCGCAGGCGAGACCGTAGGGGCAGCGACAGAAGCCGCGTTCACTGTTGAAGCGGGGTGGTGCGATGCGGAAACGCTCATGGGATCACCGTTCCTCGTCGGATTGACCGCACCATAATACCGCAGGATGCCAAAAGGTTCTGCCTCGTTCCCCAATGTTTTACTACTGATAGCGTGGCGAAGGGCGACGCGCGGGCGGGCGCTAGCGTTCGATGATGATGCGGTCAACGAGCACGCTTGCCAGGGCGGTGCGGTTGAGATCGCAGCCAAGACCGTGCGTGTGACCAGCGCGATTGAGGGTGACCATGCCGCGCTCGGCGGTGTGCGGCGGGTTGGTAATGTCGGTGGCGAAGTAGCGCGCGGTGGCCCCAATGTCGCCGGGCGCATCGATGCCGGGCAGCGTTTCGAAGGCGGCGTGCAGGCGTTTTGACACGCCGGTGTCATACATGCCTCCCATCCACACACGCAGACCTCGCGAGCGCGCCAGTCGCACAAAATCGAGCGAGGGCTGCACGCCGCCCAGCTTCGCCAGCTTCAACGCGTAGCAACGCAGCTCGGGATGGCTGAGCGCGCGAGCTAAATCGGCGGCGGTGACGATGGATTCGTCCAGGCACACCGGCGTGCGCAGGCTGCGTTGCAGGCGGGCCAAGCGCTCGAACGCGTCGGACGAGGTTGAAGTTGCGATGCGTCGCAGGTCTAGGGGCTCTTCTATCCCGGCTGTGCCGCAGCTATCGAGAGCGCGCAACTCGTCGAGGTGCTGCTCGGTGAAGCTTTGGTTTGCGTCCAAGGTAACCATAAGCTGCGGGAAGGCGTCGCGCACGGCGCGCACGGCGGCGAGCGAACCCGGCGCCACCTTCAACTTCACGCGGCGATAGCCCGCTTGCACACACCGACGCACCGCGGCCACTGTGTCGGCGGGCGAACCAATGCCCACCACGGCACCGGCGGGAACCGAGGGCGACGTGGCCGCGTGTGACGTGACCGCGCTTCCGAGGGGCCCCTGCGCGCCCGCACCCTGACACTGAGCAGGAGCGGTGCCGCCAATGAGCTGCCAAAGGGGCTTGCCCACTATCTTGCCGTACAAATCCCACAGCGCCGGCTCCAACGCGCCCTGGGCCAGCGGAAAGCCCGCCGCGGCGGGGCAGGCGGCAAACGACGCGCTCACCTCGCTCGGATGCAGGTACGCCTCGGACAGAACGAGCGGGGCCAGCACGTCTTGCAGCACGCGCACATCCTGGTCGAGCGTTTCGGGTAAGTACCAATCGGTGGGGAACGCCACGCATTCGCCCAGGCCAATGCGCCCCTCGTGGTCTTCCACTTCCACGATGACAGATTCGCGCGTGTAGAGCGCACCCTTCGCCGTAGAGAACGGGCGGAGGAACGGGAGGCGCACGCGGTGGAGCGTGACGCGCGTCACTTCGATGCGCTGCTCATAGAGCGCTTCCAGCGCGGCGCGGTCGATCTTGCCGATGCCCGTGCGCGGCAGTTCATCCAGCGCGAACAGGTGGCGCGGTTGGTAGAGTTTCGACAGCTGCGGGGTTAGGCTTTGCCGCACGACGGAGGCGAACTGCTTCGCTGACAAGGGAGTTCCCTGCCGCGCGCCACGCGACGGGGAGGCAGCTGCGGGCGCGGCGGCTGACCCAGCAGCTGGCGCGGTGCCGGTTGCGGGCGCGCCCTCCTGCGGCTCGCGTTCCACAAACGCGACGGGGCGGCGGCCCCACGTGGCATCCGGCGCGCCGAACACGTAGGCGTCGGCCACGCCCGGCACGCGCAGCAGCTTGTCGCGAATCTCGGCCGGATACACGTTTTCGCCACCCGACACGAACATGTCGGCCGTGCGTTCCTTCACGTACAACCGCCCGTTGACCAGCGCCGCTGTATCCCCCGTGAGGAAAAACCCGTCGACCGTGTAGGCGGCGCGCGCGTTCAGGTAGCCCTCGAACACGCCCGGCCCCTTCACCCCCAGGCGGCCGAAGCCCTGCGCGTCGGGCCCCACAATGCGCACCTCGTAGCCGGGAAGCAGCCGCAAGCCGCCATCAAACGTGGACGTGACCAGCTGGTTTGCAATCTGACTGGACGTTTCAGTCATGCCGTAGCTCGCGTACACGCGCGCGCCGGCAGCCAGAGCGCGCGCAAGCGTCCGCGGGTTCGACGCGCTCCCTCCCAGCAGAATGCAACGGTAGTTCTTCAACGTACCCTGCACGTCTTCGTTCAGCAGATCTTGCAGCATCTTGTCCACCACAGAAAGATGCGTGGCGCGCGAGCGCGCGGCGTCGGTCAGCACCCGCGCGGCGTCGAAGCGGCGGTACAGAATGAACGGCGTGTACCCCAGCAGGGCGCGCACGATTACCTGGAAGCCGCCAATGTGGAAGAGCGGCAGCGCAGCTTGCCAGAGTCCCCCGTTCGCGTCATTCAACACGGCGCTGGACGCCTTGGCCGAGCGAAACAGCTGGTCCCAGGTGAGGGCGACCGCCTTGGGCTTGCCCGTGGTGCCCGAGGTGAACATGACGAGGGCGCGCGCCTTGGCATCAAACACGTGGGCCGCGCGCTCGGCGAAGTGGATGATTTCTTCCAGCGCGTCCTGGCGCACCGTTTCGTCGCGACGTCGTCGCGCGGCGCGCAGCGACGTGGCCCGTCCCAGGCCGCGGGCCGAACGCGGTGCAGCCGTCGCCGCTTTCGTGCGCGCCGTGAAACTGGTACGCGCAGCACGAGCCGCACTGGAAGCGGCACGCTCTTCGCCTGCCAGAAGCGCCACCGCATGATTGAACAACGATTCAGCACGCGACTCATCCACCCGATACGCCACGTGCATGCCCTGACAACGCTCCAGTTCCAGCACGCGCCCCAGCTTCTCACTGTCGGTGAGGCGGTTGTTGACGGCCACCAGCGTGAAGCTGCCGTAAGCAGCGGCCAGAATCAGCAGCACGTACAGCGGGCAGTTCGGCAAATCCACCGCCACGTAATCGCCGCGGCCGACCCCCTTCGCCTGCAGGTGACGAGCCAGCGCGGCCGACAGCATGCGCACTTCGCGATACGAGAACGGCGACTCACTGCCCGCCTCATCGACATACGTAAAGCACGTCCTTTGCGGATAGCGCCGCACCATGCTTTCGAATGCGCTGATCATTGGCCTGTTGTTCCTGCTTTCTTTCGCGTTCGAACCCTGATTTCGCCGCGAGCGGCCCCACGTTGTGCCGCCTCATCCCCCCCGCGTGCGGCGCCGCGTTCGTGCAACCGCGCTTACGGGAACTTCGGGAACTGCGTGAAGTCGGGCGCGCGCTTCTCCTTGAACGCGTCGCGGCCCTCTTTCGCCTCGTCAGTGGTGTAGTACAGAAGCGTCGCGTCGCCGGCAAGCTGCTGAATGCCCGCGAGGCCGTCGGTGGCCGCGTTGAACGACGCCTTCATGAAGCGCAGCGCCGTGGGGCTGAACTGCAGCATTTCGCGCGCCCACGCCACACATTCCGCTTCCAAGTCTTCGAACGGAACTACCTTGTTGACCAGGCCCATCTCCAGCGCCTCGGCCGCGGTGTACTGGCGGCACAAGTACCAGATCTCGCGCGCCTTCTTCTGACCCACGATGTTGGCAAGGTAGCCCGCGCCGTAACCGGCATCGAAACTGCCCACCTTGGGGCCCGTCTGGCCAAACTTCGCCGTTTCGGCCGCGATGGACAGGTCGCACAAAATGTGCAGCACGTGGCCGCCACCGATGGCATAGCCGTTCACCATGGCAATGACAGGCTTGGGCACCACGCGAATGAGTCGCTGCAGGTCAAGCACGTTGAGGCGCGGGATGCTGTCCTCGCCCACGTAACCACCGTTGCCGCGGATTTTCTGGTCGCCGCCAGAGCAGAACGCCTCGTCCTCGTGGCGGCCACCGTGATTCGCGCCGGTGAGAATGATAACGCCAATGCCCGCATCGTCGCGCGCCTCGGTAAAGGCGTCGTAGAGTTCATTCACGGTGAGCGGGGTGAACGCGTTGCGGCGTTCGGGCCGGTTGATAGTGATTTTGGCTATGCCGTCGCACGTTTCGTAGATGATCTCGCGGTACGTCTTGCCCGCTTGCCACGCGATGTCGCCCATGGCCGTCCTTTCGTTGCGCACCCGTGTCCGAATACGCCTTATGAGGAGGATTTCGTATGGATGCTCCTATACTACCGCGTTGTGCGCCTGAGCGCGACCGGGTGGCTTAAAGATGCGGAAAAGAAACGGCAGGAGTCAACGATCGGTATAAGGACACCGCAGCGCTAGAGTTTCCGGAACCCATCGAGATTCTGCTGGAGAAGGGCTTCGTAGGCTCCACGCGACACCTCTTCACCGCTCGCTTGCAGGGTGACGCTTGCGCGCGCGCCGTCGATTGACGAGTCGGTGAGTTGGCTACCGAAATCTGTCTTCATCTGGGTAATGAAGGACTCGGCCTCGTCGGGCGAGGGGAAAGTGACCTCAACCGTGCTGGATACGAGCTGGCTGGCGTCATTGTAGCGCGCCGTTTCGCGCGCATCACACCAGGTGCCGTTTGACGCTTTCACGCGATAGCCGTACGTCACCTCGGACGCCCCCTGGGTTGCCGCAGCGGAAGCGCCTGGTTGAGTGTGAGGTAGGGCGAACGTGTACACGGCGATGCTTCCCAAGGCGAGAGCAATCACGGTGAGCACGACCGCAGCCACACGCAAGCGGCGGCGACCCTTGGCGGCGGCCACCTTCTCGGCCGCGCGACGCTTCTCCGGCGTGGGCACAAACGGCGCAGCTGGCGTGCCGTCGGGCGCAGCATGCGCCTCAATAAGCGGCTCAAGCGCCTGCCACTCAGCGTCCTCCGAGGGCTCTTTCTCCTGCTCAGGTGTGGGGAGAGGCTTAGTGGCTTCGGTCGCGGAATCAGAGGCAGGTTCTTGCTCGGCTTGCGCTTTGGGAGCGGGTTCGGGCTGAGGTTCTGGTTCGGGCTCAGGTTCTGGTTCGGGCTGGGGTTCAGGTTTAGCAGCAACCGGAGGCTCGGACTGAGGTTCAGGTTGCGGTTCGGGCTTTGGTTCGGGTTCAGCCGTAACCGGAGGTTCGGGCTGAGATTCGGCCGCAACTTCGGGTTCGGGAGCAGGCTCAATGTCTGGTTGAGTCTTCACCTCTGGCTTCTGTTCCTGCGTCGCTTCTTTTAGGTCGGCCGCGGCCTCTTGCTTGCTCGCAGGCTTTTCTTCCTGCCGCTCTGGCTGAACATCCTGCTTCAATGCAGAATTAAAAGGAGTCTTGCGCTCAATCTTGGGCTCGGTTCCCCACTTAGATTTATAGGAGGGCTCAACTTCCTCGTTGGTTGCAGGTTGCACTGGAGATTGCGCTTCTTTGGGCTTCTCGGCATGAACCTCGGACGAAGTTGCTTGCTTGTGCTCAACCGCCAGCTCAGCCTGAACAGGCACTGCGACTTTCTGCTCTGGCTTCGCTTCCGCCTGCGTCTCGGGTGAGAAGTTCAACTCAAACTTCGACTCAGCTTTTGGTGCGGGCTTCTCTTCCCTTGCGGGGGTCGCATCTGCCGCTATTCCCAGCAGCTGAGCGAGATCCGTTTGAGGCTCGGGTTCTGCAACCTGTTCATCGAGGGGCCCAGCATTTTCGACACCCAAGAGGGAGGCCAGGTCAAACGAGGTATTTTCAGCGGGGTCTGCGAGTTTTTCCGTTGCGACGGGAACCTCAGCAGAATCTGCATCTTCGCTCGTCAGTCCCAGCGAAAACAACACGGCCAACGGGTCGGCCGCGTCATCAGCAGCGCGCGAAGGCTCCTGACGCGGTGTAGGCTCTGAGGCGAACAGGGGCGCAGCGGTATCCTCGTCGCGTGACTCGTCACCAGCTGCGGCAAGCAAGTCGGATAACGAGAGGGAGGCGGAGCTATCGGATTCGTGCATGGGTATCCTTCTTTATTCCAAGATCAGCGCTTTGACTCTGTGCGAGCGCGGGACTGTTGCGCACGGCATCAATGCGAACAGTCTCAATGCGATAGGGGGATGTGCGGGAAGAATCACTGCGGGGCGCCGTGCCGCCAGACTGCGGCGTGGTGGGAAGACCGCGCTCGATAACGAGCGGCTGCGGACCCTGCCCAGGGCGCACAGTGCGCGAGGCGCGCGAGCGCGTGAACGCCACCACGGCCGCCACCAGGCACGCCGCCGCTAACACCGCAGCACCTATACCAATTCCGAGACGTTCCGCCTCGGCCTGAGAGGCCTTCGCGGCCGCCTGGCTTTCTGCCTCATGAACAGTGCGTTCAGCTGTGGCGAGCGCCGCAGAATCCTCCTGCGCCAACCAGGGACCTACCTGCACGGGCTTGCTTTTCGTAGCTTTGGCTGCGCCAGCCGTTCCAGCAGAGGCCGCACCAGCGCTCTTGCCGGGCTCCGTGCTCGCGCCGCTTCTCTGTTCGGAACCTACTGCCGCCTGACCTGCACCAGTAGCCTCCGAGGCGTTCGCACCTCCGGCCGAAGTCCCAGCGGCAGCACCTGCGCCACTCGGCGACGTTGCGCCAGCGGCACCGTACGCGCCCGCCGACTCTTCGCCCGCCGTGCCGCCAGTCAACGCGCCAGCGCCCGCCGAACCTCCGGCGGAACTCGCGCCTGCGGCACCTTCCTGATACCCCGGACCCGGCGCGCTCGCAAAAGCGGACGGCGCTGAAACGAAGTTCACTGCACACAGTGCTGCAAGCACGAAGGCAACTGCACCGATCAACAGCCACACGTTCTGGACGATTTTCTGTCCTGCGTTCATCTTCCCCCTCATGCTACGACAGGGCAACCAAAGACCGGCCAAAAGCCCGTCGTGGCAGCCCTCAAATATCTCATCTCAAAAGTAATGTTTATGCGTTTTTCTGACGTTAACTATAACAGGACACGCCCCACACGTAAGCGAAAAATTGCCCAAACGCCCGCTCCCAAACACCTTAGTTGATCAGGGAAAACGTCAGATTTTTTTAGAAAAACGCGCCACCCCCCAGCAGTATATGCGGTTGACGGCAAAGCAGAGCCTTACCCTACCGACTAGCTGCTGCGGTAAATGCGTGTATGGTTTCGCAAAACTGCGCGGGGGCTTCTAGGTGGATGTTGTGACCGGCGGGGGTGATGAGGGTGATGGTGCAGAGGTTCTGGGCTTCGAGGGACTCGGCCAGAAGGCGGTACTTTTCGTCGAGGCTGCCTGCGAGGTAGAGAACGGGAACGTCCTGGTCTGCAAGCTGCTTCAGCGTGGAAAGTACCTCGTCGCGGGCGGGCATGACGTGCTGGCCGGCATGCAAAAAGGTGAGCGCCAAAGCCTCGGCATTGTTTGCGAGACGACCGGCGCGGACGCGTTCGCGCACCTCAGGCGGCAGGGCACGCTGAGTTGCGAACAGCGGCAAGCGCTCCCATGCGTCCATGAATGCTTCGAGGCCCTGGTCACGCAGGCGCTCAGCGTTGGTTGCGTCGCGTTCTGCCGCCGCAGCGCGCTCGTCCGACGTCGCAGGGCCCAGACCGGCGCTTTCCAACACCAAGTCGCTGACGCGCTGGGCAAACGCCTGCGCATCGCGACACGCAGCAGTAAGCGCCACGCGGCCGCCCAGCGAGTAACCCACCACTACCGGGCGCGTTTCGCCACCACTACCAGCGCCACACGCAAAAGCTTCCCGCTTCGCCACATAGTCCAAAAACGCCAGCAGCGCCTCAGCTTGCGCCGACAGCTCGTAGGCAGCCTCGTCATCCGGGCAGTCAGAGCCACCATGTCCTACCAGTTCAAACGCATATACCGCCCGCCCAGACGCCAGCTGCGAAGCCACGCCCTCCCACGAAGCGGCGCTCTGCGCAAACCCATGCACCAGCACCAAAGGGACACCCGCATGCTCTTCCTCGCGGTCACCTTCCCCACAGCCACCGTCGCCGAGTGCGCCACCCTCGTCGCGCACGTCACCTTCGCCACACCATCGCACAAAGCGATGCCGCACCGCGCCGTACGCAAAAAACCCGCGCTCACCTCGCCCTTCCACAGCACGCCTCCCTACGACGTCTTCCAGAAATCCTGGACGAGGGCCTGGCGGTTCGGCTGGCCGGTTTTCTGCAGGATATTGTGCACGTGCACTTTTACGGTGCTCAGCGCCAGGTGCATGGCGGAGGCGATGTTCTGGTTGTCCTTACCTAATAATAGGTAGCGCAGCACCTCGCACTCGCGGTCCGACAGCCGGTGACGCTTGCCGTACAGTAAGAGGTTGTTGTCGATGAGCGTTTCTTGGCGGCCGCCTTCGTGCATGGGCGGGCGCTCGAACCGCAGCGACAGCGCGCGGAACGCGTCGCGGCAGGCGAAGAATGCGCAGGCCATCATCAGTATATTCTCGGAGAAGTTGCGCTCGGGCGCGTAGGCGCGCGGCCCAACAAAATGGGGTCGGGCAGCAAAAACACCAGCGCGTCTTCCAACACCACCATGAGCCCCAGCACCCACAAAAGCACGTACAGCCAGCGATGACGGCGCAGCCGCCCGCGTTCGGCCTGGTCTTTTACGCGCAGGAAGCGCACGCCCGCGTACGCCAGCATCCAGAACAGGTACAACTCGCGCATGAAGTAGAACGCGAAGCTGCGGCCATCGCCCGCCGGAGCCAGCAACAGCACAGCCACGCTGCCCACCACGAACACCATCGCCGGCACCACCTTCAGCGCGCGGCGCTCTTCGCCCAGGTAATCGCACAAAAGCAGCCAAAACGACGTGAGGAAACCGCACCCCGTTACCACCAGCGCCAGGGACATGACCAGCGCATACGCCTCGCCGAGTCCCACCGTAGCACCCGAGAAGAAGTCATCCTGGAATACCCAGGCCACATCAAAGAAGTAAAACAGAAAGCCCGCGAACGCGAACAGCATGGTGCGCTTGCGCGACACGAGGTAGGCCGAAAGGCACGTCGCCGACGCCAGGATAGACGCAAGCAGCACAAACAACGTGTAATGGAAGAGCGCGAACCCCAAAACGGGCACCTCCCTGTCTCGAACCTTGCGCCGCCTTCGGAGCCACGGCCCATGATAGCAGGTTGGCGCGCCGGACGGCAGCCAGATTGCCCCCTCGCGCATTCGGCTGCCCGCGGGCGGTTGCGCGCGCCCTCTTCGCCCTATTCCCTTCCTCACCTGCGGTTTATTGTAGGTGTAGCGGTCCGCCGCGCGCGCTACACCCCAGTCGCGCCACCGCTACACCCGCTTTACATCTTCCCTTTACCCGCCGTAGGGCGCATGGTGGGGCCAATGCATCCGGAGGTCGGCGAAGGCCGCCGGGGCACTTGGCGAAGACAGGCTTGCGTGCTAAAGGAACGCGGAGCCCACGAAGAAGGAAGAAGGAGGGTTGCACGATGGCTGGAGTGAACGTCAAGAGCGAGATCAAGCCCTTGAAACAAGTGCTACTGCACCGCCCAGGCAAAGAGTTGCTGAACCTGACCCCGAACACGCTCGAAGAGCTGCTGTTCGACGACATCCCGTTTCTGAAGGTGGCCCAAGAGGAACACGACGCTTTTGCTCAGGCGCTGCGCGACAACGGCGTAGAGGTGTTCTACCTGGAGGACCTCACGGCCGAGGTGCTGGAGGCCGACCCGGCGCTGCGCGAGCAGTTCCTCAAGCAGTGGATCGAAGAAGCGGGCATCCGCACGGAGCGCTACCAGAACATCATCTTCGACTACATGCAGGAAAACTACCCCGACGCCAAGGACTTTGTGCTGAAGACCATGGAGGGCATCAACCTCACCGAGCTGCACACCGACAAGTCGAACTCGCTGGTTGACCTGGTGAGCGAGGCGTCGAAGATGGTAATTGCGCCCATGCCGAACCTGTATTTCACGCGCGATCCGTTCGCCATGATTGGCAACGGGGTGTCGCTGAACCGCATGTACTCGGTCACGCGCAACCGCGAAACCATCTACGGCGAGTACATTTTCGCGCACCATCCCCTGCTCAAGGGCACGCCGCAGTACTATAGCCGCTACAACACCTTCCACATTGAAGGCGGCGACATTCTGAACCTGAACGAGCACGTGCTGGCCATTGGCATCTCGCAGCGCACGGAGCCCGACGCCATCGACGGCATTGCGAAAAACATTTTCAACGACCCCACCAGCCCCATCGACACCATCCTGGCGTTCAACATTCCGAACAGCCGCGCGTTCATGCACCTGGACACGGTGTTTACGCAGATCGATGTTGACAAGTTCACCATTCACCCCGGCATCATGGGCCCGCTGACGGTGTTCGAGATCACGCCCGAGAACGGCGGCATCAAGGTGCGCGAGATGAACGACACGCTTGAGGCCATTCTGGAGAAGTACCTGGGCGTTCCCGTGGAGCTGATTCCGTGTGGCGGCGGCGACCGTATTGCGGCCGAACGCGAGCAGTGGAACGACGGCAGCAACACGCTGTGCATTGCGCCGGGCACCATTGTGGTGTACGAGCGCAACGACGTGACGAACAAGGTGCTGAAGGAAAAGGGCCTGAAGGTGATTGAGGTCCCGTCCGCCGAACTGTCCCGCGGCCGTGGCGGCCCACGCTGCATGAGCATGCCCATCTGGCGCGAGGACTAGCACGCGCGAGTGCACGTGAGAGCGCGCGAGCGCAAGCGATCGCGCGCGAAGTAGCCTTTCTCGTCTGCCGGCCCTACTCCCCAAAGGGCCGGCATCCCCTCAGTTGTTTGCAACCGCTGCGCAGAACCCGGTTAGTTTTGGCGAACGAGAGCCGGATTCGACCAACGCGGTGGCAATAAGAGCCTGCATTCCCCTTCCCGCACACCGAAGAGGAATGCAGGCGTTTTTATTGTGGGGGGGGTGGAGGCCGGACGCGCGGGGCGCGCGGGGGCGGCGAGGCGTCTGGTATCAATCAACATATTTTTTCGGACTTTTCCGGTTATAACTGGAAAAGTTTTTTATTCTGCAAAGTTTTACGGTTATAACCGTAAAAGTCCGACGCTCGCTAGACCGGCCAGCATCATGCCTGTTCACGGACTTGTCAAAAACTTTCGACAAGGCTAATTTGGCCCAGAAAGCCCTGTGTCAAAGGCTTTTGGTGGTAAGGTGGTGCCCGACATGGCAGCCTGAGATCAGCGAAAGGACGAACGTGGAACTGGGCAAGCACATCAAGGAGTATCGCACGGAGCGCGGCCTTTCCCAGGAAGACCTTGCGGAGCGCATTTATGTGTCGCGGCAAACGGTGTCGAACTGGGAAACCGACAAGACCTACCCCGATGTGGAAAGCCTCCTGCTCCTGAGCGTCCTCTTCGACACGACAATAGACGAACTGATCAAAGGAGACGTGGAAACCATGAAAGACGTGCTGAAAAACGACGCGCAGAAGATGCAAGCGTACGCGACGGTGGGCATGGTGATTGCCTTTGCAGGTGCCGTCCTGTTCGTTGGCGGCATCGGGTTTTGGAACTGGGGCATTGTACCCAGCATCATCATTGGCCTGTTGGTGTGGGGTTTCGGCATGTATCTGCTGCTGAAAGTGGAGCTCATGAAGAGGGCGCACGACGTGGTGACCTACCGCGAGCTAGTGGCGTTCTCGAAGGGCGAGCCCATCGACCGCAACAATCCCAAAAGCCAACGCGCCCGCCAGCACCGCGTAATCAAGACCATCATACTGCTCATAGTGGCGCTAGCGTTTGGCCTCGTAGTTGGCGGCCTCATCGGAACAAGCATGAGCCCGTACGCAGGTTAGAGGCAGTGCTAGGGACAGCCACCCGCCCCGTGCACAGGGCGGGTGGCTTCGTGTTGCTTGGCTGGGAATATGTGACGCGCTTCGCGCTGGCGAATATGCCAACAGCACTCATCCGCCTTCACAGCCCGCGTCGTAAAGATGGGGATGCGGGCTGGCTCCTGGCGTACTTGATAGCGCGAAGCGCGTCACACTTTTTCGCAGCGGGGAGTGCGGCAGTCTCCAGCACCTCGCGGGGCTCGCACTACGCTGGATCCAAGTTCTTCAGCAGCAGACGCGCGACGGCTCGGGGGGACTCGGGGTTTTGACCGGTGATGATTCGTCCATCTTGGAGGGCGTATGAGCCGAACGGGCGCTTTTTGTGGAACACAGCACCGTGCTCCTGCGCCACTTTTTCGTTCCAGAAGGGGATGTCGGCGCTGTGGCCGCTGAGGTATTCCTCCGTTGTAGTGAAGCCGGTGATATTCTTGCCCATGACCAGGTATTCTCCGCGGTCTTTCACGAACAGCAGCCCCGCAATGCCATGGCACACGGATGTTAGATAACCGCCGTTGTCGTATATCTGAAGGCACAAGTGTGCAAGCCCTTCACTGCTAGGAAAATCCCACATCACGCCATGTCCGCCGGTGTAGTACAGCGCCGCATACTCTCCCGCGTCCACCTCGTCAGGACGAAGCGAGTGCGCAAGCGCGCGCTCCTGAAAGTCGGCGGAACGATACAGCTCAAACGAGGCGTCGTCGACATACATCCGCTTCATGCTGCGCGGGTCAAGCGGCACGTACCCGCCCTTCGGGCTGACGAAGTCCACAGTAAAGCCGCGCTTGCTCACCTCGTCCACAAACTCGGTTGCTTCGCCCAGCCACAACCCCGTGGCATCATTTTTCTCCCCATACGTCGGAGTGTTCGTAAGTGCGATCAAAATTTTCTTGTTCATCAATGCTCCTTTACCAAGAGAAGCGTAGCCAGACAAAGCACCCAGCGTGCAAGTAGTGCCCCTGATCATAAGCAGCCTCGCCCCAGCCCTCACCAACAACCCCGACCCGTTGCCCGCACGAAGTCAAACGGCATAATTAAAGTGCACAAACAAAGTTCTTTGTTAATTAAATAAGTGAAATACTCAACTTATTACAGTGTTTCACGTGAAACATCTGATCTGGAAACCCTTTTTTAATGAGCAATTCGCTCTAGCATTCTGAGATTGGTCAGACGCTGTCTGACCAATTGAATATGACGAAATACCCCCCATGCACAAGTAAATGGTCACGCAATGCGTGACCATTTGGCTCTACGTTCCGATAACTTGTTAATTCTTTTTTTCATTGCGCGTATTACGAATAGTACAAGGAGGATCGTCGTGAACCCAAACCTGTATTGCGCTTAATTTTTTTAATAGTAAGTTTCCTGCTATTTATCGTGAAACATTAAAACCGAGGGCCCTGGTGTGGGGCCCTCGGGGAAATCCGTTATGCAGTTACACCGTAGTGCTTGGTGCTATTTTTGCGGCGTGGGGGCCTTGGTTTGCACCTTGTCGCCGGCATCTACGGCGGCGCGGCCGCCGTGGTTGAAGCCGGTTTGGATGACGCCCTGGGTGTTGCCCGTCACGAACTTGGCCTTGTTCAGGGTGTCGATTTCCTTCTTCATGTCCTCAACCAGGCGGATTGCCAGCTGCATGGAGAAGTCGGCACGAGCCACGACGCGCTGCACGGTGGTGTCCTGCATGTCAGCGGGCATCGGGTACGCCGGCACCAGCCAACCACTCATGCGCAGGCGGTCGGACAGGTCGTAGAGCGACCACTCTACGCCAGCGTCTTCCTTCAGGCCCCAGCACACAATCGGGATGTTGGAAGCGTCCTCGTAAATCTCGAAGATGCCCATTTCATCCAGTTCAAGCGCCAGGTAACGCGCCACGTCTAGCGTGCGCTCCTGAATCTCCTTGAAGCCCTCGAAGCCGTTGCGCATCAGCACGTAGTACTGGCCCACAATCTGCGACGCCGAGCGCGAGAAGTTAATAGCCATCGTGGCCTCGTTGCCACCGAGGTAGCTCACCCAGAAGATGAGATCTTCCGGCAGCGCTTCCTTGCTGCGCCACACAACCCAGCCAACACCGGGGTACACCAGGCCATACTTGTGGCCAGAGGTGTTGATGGACCACACGTTCTTCAAGCGGAAGTCCCACTCAAGGTCGGGGTTCGTGAACGGAGCCACCATAGCGCCCGAAGCGCCGTCTACGTGAATGCGAATAGGCAGCTGCGGATGCTCCTGGTTGTAGGCCTCCACCAGCTCGTCGAGCTTCTTCACGTCGTCGAACTTGCCCGTATAGGTGATGCCCAGGATAGCCGTGATACCAATGGTGTGGTCGTCCACGTAGTCCATGACGGTGTCCATGTTCAGGGACAGGTGATCCTTCTCAAGCGGCACGAGACGCATCTCGATGTCCCAGTAGCGGCAGAACTTCTCCCAGCACACCTGATAGCCTGCAGAAATTACCAGGTTCGGGCGCTGAGCAGTGTAAATGTCGATGCCAGCATCCTTCGCCAGCTTCTTCCAGCGGAACAGCATGCCCAGACCACCCAGCATGCAAGCCTCGGACGAACCCACCGTGGAGGTGCCCATAGGCTCCTCGTCCGGATTCGCGTGCCACAAGTCACCAATCATGGCGACGCAGCGGTTCTCGAGGTCGGCCGTCATGGGGTATTCGTCCTTGTCGATGGCGTTTTTCTCCATCGTTTCGGCCATGATCCTGGTAGCCATGGGCTCCATGTAAGTCTGGCAGAACGTCGTGAGGTTCTGCGTGGCGTTGCCCTCGATGGACAGATACTCCTTGATCATCTCATAGGCAATGCGCGGCTCGACCGGCTTGTCGTTCATCCTCAGGCGCGGCATCTGCGCGTCGGATGCCTCGGAGCCGAAGATGGGCGTGAGGTACTTCGTGCCCTCGTCCATGCTGTCGAGCACTTTGCTGGTAGATGTTTGTTCCATGGGAACCTCCTGTATATCGAAATGGTTTGGAACCTAAGGTTGGAATCCGTGCGGCCGCCCACATCGGGCGCGGCCGCACGGGGTGCGCCTAGCGGGACGCTGGCCCGGTGGTGTCGGGACCGATCTCGCGACGCGGATCCGGAGTGTCGTCGTCGGCACGGGGAAGCCCCTCGCCCACAACGCCCTCGGTCACACTGCTGCGCATGTCACCTGCCGCCTCGCGGTCGATAAGTTCATCGCGCACATCGGCAGCATCCTTCGATGCGGCATCAGGCATAGCGGAACTGCTGCTTGGCGCCGTGCTGTGAGCAGGCTGAGGCTCAGCCGGAACATCATGCGTAGTGGCTGCAGAACCGGAATCCACGGAGATGGGGCCAGCCGGACGGCTGGTCACGCTGACCACCGCCGCCGAGATGCCGCGCGCGATGGTAGCTCCCACGTCGGAACCAGGGCCGCCACCAGCGGACATACCCGCCGCACCCGCGCCACTCGGTGTGGCATCGGTGCGCAAGGTGTCGCGCGCCTTGGTGCGCTTGTTGGTCTTGGCACCTGCGGCACCCGCGCCCATGCCGCCTGCGGAACCCGCAGCGCCCGCACCTGTAGCGCCCGCGCCACCAGGAGCATCGGCCACCGTACTGGACTTCGCCACCGGCGAAGCACCAACCGCAGGGTTAGCCGCAGGCGGATCGGACGGACGCACGGCCGTTTGCTTGGCCACACCCGTAGTCGCCGTCGCATGAGCCGCCTTCGCGTTCGCCGCCATCGCGCCAGTACCTGCGCCAGCGCCGGCGCCCGCACCAGCCGCAGCCGTGCGCCCAACCGGCACCTGCGTATCAGGCGTCCAGCGATTCCGCAGCGCGTAAATGATGAACGGAATGGCCACGGAGATAACGAACGCAACTCCCAACGTCGCCTGATACACCATGTTGGACTGCGCATCCAAGTTCGACGACGGGAAGAACGAAATAATAAGGGTTGCCACGGTCATAATGAGGCCCACACCAGCCACGATGGCCTTAAACGGCGTGCCACCCGGCAGTTGGAACGAACGCTCAAGGTTCTTCTTCTTAAAGATGAGATAGAAGTACCCCAGGAAGAACAGCACGTAACCCACCAGGTAAATAACCACGGTAAGGCCGATTGCCGTCAGATAGCCCACCGAGGAGCTTGACCCGCCGGACAGTGCGATGGAGCCGCACAGCACGGCGTCCCACACCGTCACGATGCATGCCTGAATGACAACGGTCTTCACAGACACGCCGTTCTTGTTCACTTTCTTGAACGTGGGAGGCAGAATGCCATCGTGCGCCGTGTCCAGCAAAGCGCGCGACGGACCCACAATCCACGCGGAAATCTCGGCCAGCACGCCCAGCGCCAACAGCAACGCCACCACAAACACAATCCAGCTCATGGACGGGCCAATGTGCTGCACGTAAATGGCGCGGAATGCCTCAATCACACCGAACGACAAGTTGCCGTCCAGCACGTTCGCCGGCAGCGTGGTTGCCACAGCCAAACCACCCAACGCGTCAAGCGCAATGGTGAGGATGGCCAGCACAATCATGGCCAGCGGGTAGTTGCGGTTCGGGTTTTTCAACTCGTTCACGTGCGACGCGGACGCCTCAACGCCCATGTACGCAAGAATGAACGAGGCGAAAATAACCAGCGTGTCCACTTTGCCGAAGTTCGGCACGAACGTAGCCGCATCCATCTTGATTTGCGACACGCCGCCCGTTGCGAAATAGATAATCAGGCCCACCAACAGCACAATAACCGGCACAATAATGCCGCCCACGAAGCCCACCTTCGAGATGCGCGCCGTGTACTTTGTGCCTCCGAGCTGGGTCAACGTGAGCAGCCACACAATGGCCGCCACGCCGAAGAACATCACCAGCGGGTTGTTATACAGCGCATCCCACTTCACCACGTAGGCAAACGCGGCCAAAATGAAGAACGCCATGGTCACAAAACCCACGGTAATCTGGAACCACTGGAAGAACAGCGCCGCAAAACCCCAGCGCCTGCCCAGCGTGTTGCCCACCCAGGCGAAAATGCCGCCCGTTTCCCATCCTTTTACTGTGGCCATTTCCGCCGCACACAGCGCGACGGGCAAAAACCACAGCAGGCCTCCAATGATCAGGAAAAACACCAACTGGAAACCGGACGAGGCGAACGACGGGTACTCATAGACGGTCATCACCATAGACGCAGTGATGGCGAAAAATCCGAAGAATGTCAGCGTGCGCTTAAACGACGGCCTACTTACCTGCCCGATGGGGCCCGGATCAGCCGAGGGCGCGACCGCCTTTTGACGGGATTCGCTCATGCTCCAACTCCTTTCCTTGCCTGGCGACCGCCACCCCCTCCAAAGACAGAGAGGCGAAATCGCGAACGTTTGCGTCCGTCCGTTCTACCAGACGGCGCAAAGCGCTTAGCAAGAGAAGAAGCAAGGTTCACCCACCCGTCGCCCACCCGTGAGACGGCCGTGTTGTTGTGGGTTGAAGTGAAGAAAGAGAAAGGGAGAGGGAGCCAGCGCCTACCCTCGTTCGGCGGCTTCGTAGGCGGCTATGGCTTCGTCGAGCAGTTTGGCGGCCATTTCGCGGACGTTGTAGCCTTCGGAGATGGACGCTACAGCAGCGCCGTCCACAATAGCGCCCACAATGCGCGGGGTCATAGGCACACCCGCGCGATCGAGAATGCGCGCGATGGCGGCGTCTAGCAGCACGCGGCCCTTGCGGTAGGCCTCCGTAACCACCGAGGAATCGGCCGCGCCAATGAGCTGGGCATAGTGCGCCGCGGGCACAATGGAGTCGTCTGGCAGGCAGGCCCGCGTCAGAAGCTCGGTAATGCGCGCACGACATTCCTCAGGCGGCAGGCTTTCACACAGGTCAGCCACCTTTTCCGCACGCTGCGCCCACAGCTGAATGTTGTACATGCCAGCCTCATGCAGAAGCTCGGTCACGGAATCGAAGTAGTAGCCCACCGACGACGAGGCAGCACCGGCCCACTTCGCCACCTTGCGGTACGTAACGGCCTTAGGCCCCTCTTCACGCAGCAGCGCGGCGGCGGCCAGCACCAGCGAGGTGCGCGTGATCTGCGCCTTCAAAGACTTTGGCGTTACCGACGTCTCGCCCATCGAAACCTCCCGGTGTCTCTCCAGCCGAAACTCCGCTCCGGCGTTACTGCCATCGTATCATGCCCCCGCCGAAGTTGCCATGCGCAAAACCAGCGCTGCCCGAACTCACGGAAGCAGCGCTGGTCGTTAGCATCTCCACACGCACGCATGTAAGCGCGCTACACTTCGGACAAATCCTTACCCGTGTGTTCGTGCGACATGATCATGGCAACCAGCGCCACTGCCGCAATAAACACCATATAGAAGGCGGGCGCAATGTCGTTGCCGGTGACCGAAATCAACCAGAAGGAAATGTAGGACGCCGACCCGCCAAAGATGGCGTTCGCCAGGTTAAAGCTAAGCGCGAACCCGGAGTAACGCACGTCGGTGGGGAACGTTTCGGTGAGATAGCTGGATAGTGTGCCGTCGTTAATGGTGAGAATCAGGCACATGACCAGCTCAACCAGCAAAATAATCCAGAAGTTCAGCGTGCCCAGCAAGATGAATGCGGGAATGGTGCACACAATGAACCCGACGCACGCAATAATAAGCATGCGCTTGCGCCCGAACCGGTCGGAAATGCGTCCCGACAAAAAGATGAACGCAATGTACACCACCAGCACAATGGTAGTAATGATGGAGGCTGCGCTTGGGTCGTAATTGAGCGTGGTTTCCAGGTAGTTCGGCAAATACGTGAGCACCGCGTAGAAACCCACCGCGTTCAGCACGCAGGCACCGAACGACACAATGAGCACCCTCATGTGCTTCTTCAACAGCGTACGAATGGGGCGCTGAATCTTGGAGCCCTGCAGCCGCAGGCGCTCCTGCATCTGCTCGTACACCGGGGAGTCTTCCAGGTGCGTGCGGATGTAGTGCGTGATGTACCCCAAGGGGCCCGCCAGCAAGAACGGGATACGCCAGCCCCAGTCCACCACGAAGTCGGACGTGGCTCCCCAGGTGTTGAACATGAACGTGGCGAACAGCGAGCCCACGAGCAGGCCCGTTGCCGTGGACGCCGGTACCATCGAGCAGTAGAACCCGCGATGATTCTTCGGCGCATATTCCGCAATGAAGGTGGCAGCGCCGGCGTATTCGCCCGAAGCCGAGAAGCTCTGCACGATGCGCAGAAGCAGCAACAAAATGGGTGCGCCAATGCCCAGTACCGCGTAGCCCGGCAAGCAGCCAATGAGGAACGTTGCCCCGCTCATCATGAGGATGGAGATGGACAGCGCCCACTTACGGCCCTTTTTGTCTCCCATGTTTCCCCAGAAGATAGCGCCCACCGGACGCACGAGGAAGGAAAGCGCGAACACAGCAAAGGTGCTCATGACCGCCACCGTACGATCCTCGCCCGGGAAGAACACGAGAGCAATAACGGTGGCCAGATACGAATAGCTTGCGTAGTCAAACCATTCGATGAAGTTGCCCAAGAACGACGAGAACGTCACTTTCTTAAGCGTGCGGTGTTTTTCCTCTTCGGAAATGGCAAGTGCCTCAGCCGCACTGATTTCGTTACTGGTGTTTTGTTCCATGGTAGTCCCCTAAGAAATTTGCGGCCGCATTCGTCAAGCGCGCGAGCCGCTGGCGTGTCAGATGCTCCATTGAAGCCCCCTGTCTGATGGGAAAACGCCAAACATTGAAGGGTATCATACCCCATGATTCCGAACCGTGAGACAACCCGTTACCGTTCGGTCTTTTTTTGATGCACTGTGGATACCGTGCTGGAAGGTGGAGAAAGCCCGGTTCAGGGGCCCCACGCAACCACGAGGCGCAGCTGCGTGGGGGTTCGTTTCGCCTGATAGCCGCCAGGTACAACGGATGCTCAGGGCGCGTAGAGGGCGCGCCCCACCTGCATCAGTAGTCTTCGAGCATATCCACCTGCGCCTTGCTGGCGCGCATAATAAAGGCGCGCTTGGCCTTCTGACCTCCGCGAGCCAGCTTACTCAAAATGACACGCTTGAGACGCGGATAGTCGTTGATGCCATACCAGGCAAACGCCGTGCCACCAACGTAGCACTCCACAATGCTGTGCACGGGAAGAGCTGCGTCGCGCTTGGCGTCGAGCGCCAGGTATTCGTCAATCTCTTGGGCGCACACATCGCGGATAACTTCCACGTCAATGTCGAGGTCGTGCGCCAGCTGCTTCAACTGATAAGCCACTTCATCAGCATCGGCATGGGGAAAATACGTCACATCGTAGGCCACTGCGTGAGCCCCGGAAACCTGAGCGAACTCCAGCAGCGAGTCGAGCGAGAGCATTTGAACGTGATCCTCGGTGCGCTCAGCAATGTCAAGCAGCGCAGGAAAGCCCTGAAGTTCCCTTTCGGCAAATGCAGCCTTGAGTTCATCTTCGGTCTTTGCAGGCTCAAGTTCAATGTCGGTGACAACATGTGTCAGCTTGTCAGTGATCTTCATTGCCACACCCTCCTAATCTCATCGGCGAGCTTATTTCAGCGTCTTAGCTTCCTCTTCTTCGACACGCTCCAGACGCTCGGCCAAATGCTCGGCGATCTCAGCCTGCTGCCTCTGCTTGCGCGCCACAATCATGCCGCGAATCGACGGCACGGCGCCACCGCCGATGATAAGGATGCCACCAATAATGGTGTTGATAGTAAGCGCTTCACCAAACACAACCAGGCCCACAAAAATGGCCACCGGCACTTCCCAATAGGCAATGGTGCCGTAGTCAGCAGCAGGAAGGTTGCGGCCTGCAACCAGCAAAAAGCCCAGAGCAATGGGGCCGCAGATGATCCACAGCAGTACCGCACCAATCCAGTTGAACGTGGTGAAGTGGATATTCAGCGCCCAGTTCTCCATACCGGGGTTCGCACCGAGCGAGTTCAAGATAATGGTAATGATTCCGGCACCCAACACGGCGAAGATGAAGTTCCACACACCACGCGCCGTGGTGTCAGCATCCTTGCGATAGCCGTTGAAGAACATCGAGGCGCCATAAAACACACCAGAGAGCAGGCCAAACGCGTCACCGATGCCCTTCTGAGGGAACTCAGGGGTGGACGGCACCAGGTTGAAGTCGATAAAGAAACCGCTTTCGTTAAAGCCGATGAGGTTATTGCCGAACAGCATGCCGATAAACACTGCCCCGAGACATATCCATTGCAAGACCGACATGGGTTCTTTGCGGAAGATACGAGCAAGCAGCACGCAAACGACGGGGCCAATATAAATGAACAGCACCGCGTTCGACACCGTGGTCAGCAGCGTTGCGGTGACGTAGCAGGCCAGCGACATGCCAATCATCAGGCCACCGAGCGCAATAGCCGGCGTAAGTTTGAGCTTCTTGAATGTGCTCACCTTATGAGTAGCAAGAAGCAATATCACGAAGAACACCACGCCCATACCCATGCGACCCACGGCCATAAGAGCGCCAATTGAGTCGCCAGCATTGAAACCGGCGGCGCCGTTGAACATGTCAGTACGCGTGGCCCAGCGGCTGAACAGAGGCACAAGACCCATGCCTGTCGCGGAAATGAGCATGGCGATAGTACCCCAGCCCACCTTCATCTGGTACTTGCTCGAAGCCTCACTTTCGTTGCTTCCACCAGTTTGTTTGATTTTAGTATCGTCTGCCATTGGTCCTCCTTAAAACCGGCAGCAAAAAGGGAATGAGCAGCCAAGCCCTTCGCACGAGGGCTTTTGAGGGTGTGGCGGGAACACGCACTCAGCGACGAGTGCGCCGTCCAGCCACTCCCTGTGCATTTCGTTTGAGCGTAGTAGGGTTCCGCAAACGAAAAAGGGGATCCGGCATGCTGTGCAACCGAATCCCCTTTCTTATCGAGTGGCGTAAGCCTTACGTCAGGTTCAAGCTATGCGACTAGTCGTTCCACATTTCGGGGCGCACCAGGGTGGGATCCTTGACGCGGTTCGGGAAGTAGTCGAGGCACTCGCCCTCGCGGTAGACGTCAGCCGTGGAGCAGTGCAGGCCGCCGCCGAACGGATAGGCGTCGCGCAGGTCGCAGGGGATGACGTTCATGCCGAGCTTGTCCATCTGCTCCTGCTGGTAGACCTCGGAGGCCTCCACGATGACCGTCTTCGGGTCAAGCACGAGGCAGTTCATGGACAGCCAGACGGAGCTGTAGCACAGCGCCGGCGGCTCGTCGTGAGCCGGCTGAGCAGCTTCGACGATCTGCCAGTCGTTGGCCTCGAAGATGGCGCGCTGCTCTTCGGGAAGCTTGCGGTGCGGGTTGTTGATGATCAGGCCAGGACGCAGCGGCACGAACGTGGCGTCGATGTGGATGGGGTACGGGTCGCCCGGGAAGTTCACGGCGTGCACGCGATATTCGGGGTAGTAGCGCTGGAACCAGTCCATGGCCGTGCGGTTCGTGGTGAGGCCATGCTGGATGAACAGGTCCTTGCCCATGCGCATAACGTCGGCGGCGTCCCACATCGGCTCAACTTCGGTGGTGACGAAGTCCTTGTTGGCCGTACGCACGAGGCGCTCTTCCAGCGTGATCTTCTCGTCGTAGTAGTTGTGCTTGTAGGAGGCATCGGTCAGGCGCGGACGGGGAGCCTGGGTCCACTTGAACTCGGGATCCTCATCGAAGTACTGCTTCATGAGGGGCCAGTAGGCCAGGTACTCGAAGTAGCGGCAGCGGAAGGAGTTGGCGGAAGCCATGATCTCGTTGCCAATGGTGAGCAGGATGTCGCGGGGAGGCATGCAGGTCATCATGGAGTCGTTGCGGAAGTCCGGCGTGCCGATGGCCTGGTTCCACTGCAGCGGGGTCGGGCGATCGACGACGACACCGCGATCCTCAAGGATCTTCACGAGGTTCTCAAGGCACTCGTTGCCGCGCTCGACGGTGGCGAGGGGACGAAGGCCCCACATGCCGCGCATCTCGGAGTCGACCGGCACCTTCTCAGACGTTGCAGGCTCCTCGGGCGGGATCATCGAGTTGTCGCAGCGACCTACGATAACGCGCTTCAGCGGATCCCAGTCGTTCCAAGAATTGACTATCTTCGCCATGACAGTCTCCTTTCTGTGGCAGCGTTTCGTCGCTGCCGGTTGGGTGGAACTCAGACTACCCTTGCTTGCAGCTTAACTGGCGAGTGCGGCGCGGCTGCAAGAAGGTTTGGGAAGATGCACCCGTGTGGTGTATGTTCCGGTCTTGCGTGGCGTGCGTGCCAGGTTTGCCGTTGACGTAGTTATACCATCTTTTTTGTTCACCTGCAACAGAAATTTACGAGTGCTTTTTGCCAAAAAGTAAACGTTCTTGTTCAAGTGCACAAAAAATGGTTGCGCTTCCTGATGCTTCCTTACAACGATTACCGGAACCATATTGAATATTCCGCGCATTTATTGCCATAGGCTTGCATAAAAAGGAATGAAATTGTTACCTCATGCAGCGCCCCGCACTGCGAAACCCGCACTGCCATACACCCCGTTTTGCTCAAGAAAAAAGAAAGGGACCGCCAAAGGGCCCCTCAGCTTTTTTGTGCAGCCGCCTTTCGCCGCGCGCGCATATCCTTTTGCGGCACGCTACGAAATATGCCCCAAGAAGTCCTTCGTGCGGTCGGACTGGGGGTTGTCGAACACGTCTTCGGGTGTGCCCTGCTCCACAATATAGCCGCCGTCCATGAAGATGACGCGGTCGGCCACGTCGCGTGCGAAGCCCATCTCGTGGGTGACCACAATCATGGTCATGCCGCCGCGTGCCAGCTCCTTCATGACGCCCAGAACGTCGCGCACCAGTTCCGGGTCGAGCGCGCTTGTGGCCTCGTCAAACAGCATGACATGCGGATCCATTGCCAGGGCGCGCGCAATGGCTACGCGCTGCTGCTGGCCGCCGGAAAGTTCCGAGGGCTTGAAGTCAATGCGGTCGGCCAGCCCCACCTTCGTCAGCTGATCGATGGCAATGCGCTCGGCCTCTTCCTTGCTGCGCTTGAGCACCTTGCGTTGGGCCAGCATGACGTTGCCCTTGGCCGTGAGGTGCGGGAACAGATTGAAGTTCTGGAACACCATGCCCACCTTGGCGCGCACGGCGTTGATGTCGGTTTTCTTGGCCGTGATTTCCGTGGCTTCGAAGAAGATGTGCCCGCTGGTGGGCGTTTCCAGCAGGTTCACGCACCGCAGCAGCGTGGACTTACCCGAACCCGACGGCCCCAAGATGACCACCACTTCGCCGCGCTGCACCTGAAGGTCGATGCCACGCAGTACTTCGTTATCGCCGAACGACTTGCGCAAATCCTCGATGCGGATAACCGGCTTGTCGTCTGTCGTCGTTGCCGTCGCGCCGTCCACGACAACCGTTTCGCTGTTCGCTTCGCTCATGTCCGCACCTCCCTAATGACTCATATGATTGCCCTGCGCCAGCAGGTCGCCGTCCACCGCCGGAGCAGCAAACGTCTCAGACATGCGAATATTGCGCGCGATGACAGCTTCGGACGTGGGCTCCGCAGCAGCCGGCGACGCGAGCGCCGGAGCGGCCGCGCCCTTCTTGCGCTTGCGCCCGCGGCCCATGCGCGACTCCATGGAGTTGATGAACTTCGTCATGGGGATGGTCACAATAAGGTAGAAGCCCGCGGCCACGATGTAGGGCGTGATGTCGCCCGTGGTGGCCGTGATAACCTTCGCGCGCATCATAAGCTCGGTCACGCCCACGGCAGACAGCAGCGCCGTATCCTTGTACATAAGAATGAATTCGCTGGTCATAGTGGGGATAACGCGGCGCACGGTCTGCGGAATAATAACGAAGAACATGGTCTGCACGCCATTCATGCCCAGCGAGCGCGAGGCTTCGAACTGCCCCTTGCTGATGGACTGAATGCCCGCGCGGAAAATCTCCGCCAAATACGCGCTGGAATTCAAGATGAGCACAATGGCACCCACCGCAAACGGTGTGATGTTAATGCCCATCTGCGGCAAGCCAAAAAACGCAATGTAGAGCTGCAAGAACAGCGGCGTACCGCGAACGATGTTGATGTACGTGGCGCCGATAGCGCGCGGCACGCGATGCTTCGCCATACGCATAAACGACCACAACAGACCCAGCGGTATAGCCAGCGGGAAGCTGATGGCCACCACAGCCAGCGACAACAACCAGCCCGAGAACAGAGCGGGAATACAACGAACAATGGTGGCAGGGTTGAAGAACAGCTCAAGGAACCTGACCGAGTTCCACGCCTCAACCCAGTCCTGACCATCGATCCAGTTCGCCAACGCTTCGGTGGGTGAGCTGGCCGAAATGGTTATCTGCGCATCGGTGGGAGGCATGTCGTGCGTCTGCCCATCGGCGGTGGTGTAGCTGCCTTTCAGGCCAAACGTTCCGCCATCGGCGGGGAACAGCGTACGGTTCAACTCCACCATGAGAAGCGAGCCGGCCGGCGCCCCCTCGGGGAAGTTCACTGTGACCGAGGTGCCTTCCACCGTTGCCTCGGCAGACACCTCCAAGCGGTCGAGGCCGCTCATGACCGTGGGTTTCACGTTCTCGGCTTCAACCGTGGTGCCTTCGGGCAGGTTGATGACCACCTGAGCCACCGACTCACCCTCGTCCGTTTGGCCCTGCCACGTCACACGCGTGGGCGTGGCGCCGAGCACGGTGGTGTTGTCACTATCTTGGTTCGCTTTGGCGGTCCAGCGCTCCACCTCAAGGGCGTGCGCTTGGACCGGCAAAGCGAACGATGCCGCCAGCGCCGCAGCAAACAGAAGTGCTGCGACGCCGGCGAGGTGCGCCCGAAAGCGCGTAACCGCGTTTAGCATCGTTCGATCCTTAGTGGGACGGAAGGGCTACTGGAGCCACTTGGCAACGATCTCGTCGTACTTGCCGTTGTCCTTCACGGCCTTGAGCGCGGTGTTCAGCGCCTTCGTGAGCTCGGGGTTGTCCTTGCTCACAGCGATGCCGTACTGCTCGCCCGTGGGGATTTCCTTGATGACTTCGCAATCGGTGTAGGTGCGCACGTAGTAGTTCGCCACCGGCAGGTCCACAGCCACGCCGTCAATCTGACCGGACTGCAGCGCCAGGAACACAGCCGTCATCTCGTCGAAGCCGATGACCTCGGAGTCCTTGATGTTCTCGGCCGCCCACTCGTAGCCCGTCGTACCGGACTGCGCACCAATCTTCTTGCCCTCAAGCTGAGCCACATCGGTGATACCCGACGTCTTCAGCACGGTGATGCTCTGGTTCACGTCGCAGTACACGTCCGTGAAGTCGACCTTTTCCAAGCGGTCATCGTTGATGGTGATGGACGACACACCCACGTCGGCCTTACCGCCCGACTTGATGAGCGGCACGATGGTGTCGAACTTGGTGGACGGCAGGTAGTTGCACTCCAGCCCCATCTCTTCGGCCAGAAGATTCATGAGGTCCACCGCAAAACCCTCCGGCTTGTCGCCGTTGAGGTTTTCGAACGGCGGAAAGTCGAGCGATGCTGCCACCGTCAGCTTGCCGTCATTCACCAGCGCGTAGCCAGCGTCGGCGCCCGAAGCGCCCTTGTCCTTCGTCGCGTCGTCGGTGCCACCGCCGGACGAGCAGCCAAACAGCGCCAAAGACGCCGCCAGCGCACCGGCCGCTGCAAGCGCGACCACTTTCTTGATGTTCATGAGTCCTTCCCCTTTCCTCTGCGCACGCCTTACATAAGAAAGATACGTGACGCAATCGCACTACTATAAAGCGCCAGCCCCCTCTTTTCAAACACGGATTTGCCGCCGACCTCCGTTTTCGATGAACGGGGCTCCGTGAACGGAGCATTTTGAGGCTCGTGTGGTTTAGCACACTAAAGTGATAAAGAGGGAAGTGAGGGGAAGGTGAAGCCTCGTCGCGCGGTGGATAGGCGGCCGCGCGACGAAGCGTGGAAGCTAAGCGGTCTGTAGCTAAGCCGCTGTGGGAGCGGAGACGCGCATGCCGCGTTGGATGTCGCCGGGCTGACCGGCGGGCATGCCGCCGCCTCCCGCACCGAGGCCGCCCATGCCACCGGTTGCCGTAGTGGAGGCCGTGATGTCGGTGGTTGTGCCGCCGCTCACGGTGCCACTGTCGGTGTAACCATCGGCATTCGCGCCACTCACCTGGCCGCCAATAACCAGCTGGTACGTGCCGCCTTCCGCAAACGCAGGCGAGCTGGCCAGCACCATGCCGAACTGCTTGGGCGAGGTGAACGAGGCCACCACCGTGCCGTCACCGTCCACCACCGCAACGCTTTGACCTGCGTTGCCGCTGGCCGTGGCAAAAGCGAAAGGCTGCGTACCGCTGGTGAAGTTCTGCGCCATGCCGGTGGAGCCCACTACAAGCACCGTGCCGCCCGACACCGTGGCCGTAAGATCGTAGTCAAACGCGCCGTTTGCACTATCGGCAGGGCCCGACACGAGCAGCACGCCTCCGGTCACTTCCACGCTGCCGTTACTGTCAACGCCATCGCCCCCGGCATCGAGCACCGTATAGCCACCGTTGATCTGGATGAGGCAGTTTTCGTCACCCATGCCCATGCCGCCTTCAGCCATACCGGTCAGAGGCATGCCGCCATTTTGCTGGCTTTCGTTGGGACTTTCAGCCGCAGGGCCGCCGCGCATGCCATCCCTGCCTCCCCCGCCACCAGGCACTTGCCCGTCGCCCGCCGCAGTAGGATCAAAACCCTCTGCGCCAGGCGCGGCGCCTTCGGGAGGAGTAGGCGTACCTTCCAGCCCCGAAGTTGCAGCTCCGTCACTGGTTGTACCGGTGGCGGTAGTCGCCGCAGCCGAAGCGGCGTTGAGAGCATCGTCGGTGGCTACGATATGCGTATCGCCACCGTTAATGTACACCTTTTCAGCCTCGTAGCCCTCATAACACGAGGTCACATTCACTGTGCCGCCATTGACAACAAGCACCGTTTCCGCGTGCACTGCGTCATCGCCCGCATCGATGGTGAACGTGCCGCCATCAAGAGTGACGAATCCGCGTGTGGCGTCCTCGTCATTGTTCGACTTGATGCCGTCGCCGCCCGCCGTTATGGCGAACGAGCCGTCGCATATCTTCACGCAATCGCGCCCACGGAGCGCGTCCTCTACCGCAGTAATAGTGTAGGTGCCACCTGTAATAACGAGATCGTCCTTCGAGCACACCGCATGCCGATAAGCGCTGGTCACGGTAAGAGAGCCTGGACCATTCAGCGTCAGATCCTCCTTGCTAAACAGCGTGGCATACGGCTCGTCAGAACCTTCTTCTAGCACATATTTCGCTCCATCGGTGAGTGTATTCACAGTGCCATCGGCCAGCGTCACAAACACTTTATCCGCCTGCTTCACGTACACAGCGGGCCCATCCTCGTTGTGGATAGTGGCGTTCGCCAGAACCACCTGAATCTTCGCATCATCAGGCGCTTCGACCACCACCTGCCCATCAGAAAGCGACCCCGACACCACATAGGTTCCCGCAGCCGAAATGCTCACCGTTGACCCTTCAACCGAGACCCCCTCCCCGTCAACCGAAGCCGAATCTCCCAACAATTCAACATGAGCCGCCGAAGCATCATCATAAGAAGCATCCAAATCCCGCTTGCTATACTCAAAATCCATTCCAGAAGCATCAACCTCATTAACCGAGGATTCCGCACTCTCTTCCTCCCCCGAGGAACCACTCGTAAATTCTCCCCCCGCGCACCCCGCAAGCATACTCACGCAGATGAGCGCAACAACAAGAACGGAGAAGAAAAACCGTCCAAGAGAGGATTGGGGTGGTGTCCACCAAGCGAGTTCCACAGCGCAGCGAGGACTGTCTGAGCGACTGGACACCACCCCAGTCCTCGACGAGAAGTGCTTCGACCACATACTCTTCCCCCAGCGAGGCCACAAAGAGACACCTCCCCCTTCCCCAAAACGAGAAGCGAAATTGCGTCCACTCTCGCTTGAGGGAAGGGCGGGGCGTCGTCCACCAAGCGAGTTCCGCAGCGAAGCGAGGACTGTCTGAGCGACTGGGCGATGCCCCGCCCTTCCCGCCCCGCAGGTAGATTGCGATTCACCCTTCACGTTTTCCCTCTTCATCACAACACATCCTTACTCGCAGCAGCGCGCCCCAAAACAACTTTGAGGTTCCCATTCAAACACCGCACCTCGTCGATCAGCTTCTTCTCCATGCCGGGAGCCTTCAGCCGTACTGCATATTCCAGCAGAAACAAGCTTCCCATGTTGGTAGTTTGCACCTCAGTCAACTCATAGTTGTCAGTGTAGCGCGCAAGCACCTGGTCAAACATGCCATCGTATTCCAGGTCCTCGGGGATGGTGATTTTGAGCGTCTTCTCGGGTTCCTTCTGCTTGCCAAAGGGCGTGAGTACGTAGATCACGTTCACAATGCCCACGATAACGGTGAACAGCACCGCAAGCGCGATGAATCCCATACCCGTTGCCAGGCCGATAGCCATGGCCAGGAAGACATTGCCGATGTCCTTCGCGCTGCCGGGAATGGAGCGGAAGCGCACAAGGTTGAACACGCCCATGACCGCGATGCCCGCACCGAGGTTGCCGTTGACCAGGGTAATTACCATCTGGACGATAAGAGGCAACAGCGCGAGAGTTACCACAAAGTTTTTCGAATACGTGTGGCGGAACATGTAGATGGCCGCCACGGCCGCGCCCAGCACAATGGACGCAACGCAGCAGAGCAGGAAATCGACGGTGGACACGCCCGCCACAAGCGAGTCGGTGGAGCCGAAAATGGACGTGAGCGCTGCATCAAGCACAGCGGCCTCCCTTCTTCAGGTGATGGATAGGTGCTGAGAGGTGACGCGGGCGCGCAGCGTGGAGTGTCGCCGCCAGGCGCTCGGCCTTCGCTTCGGCGCGCACGTTCACGGGCCGTGGGCGCGGTGCGTTCGAGCAGGCGCGGTACGCCTCGCCGTACTTGGAAAACGAGGTAGGATACACGCGGCACTCGTCGAGCGCGTGCACGAGCCACAGCGGAAACGGGCCCGAGGCTTTAATCTCCATGACCGCCTCACCTGCACCCAGCAGCGGAACGTAGGCGGATGGCGCGTCGGGTGGTGCGGGCACGCTGGCGAAGAGGTCGCGATACGCGATGGCTTCGTCGAAGGTAATGCGCAGGTCAGGCGGCACATCGGCGTGCGGTTCGCCCGCCACATCCAGCGCGGGTGCGTACGCCACGCGCTCGCACGCAATGTACATGGAGGGCATAAGCGGCTTATGGCGCGCCCTGAACTGGTCGATCTCGGCCGCAATCTGTAGGCTGCGCGGCGAGCAGGATTCCACAGCTGCTTCATGGTCGGCCAGCGGGAAACGTGCGCACGCCCGCTCGTAGGGCGTTCCCGCCACATATGCGCGAGCAGCACGGTACGAACAACCCACGCGCCGCTTGTACACAATGCCCTCGAACTTCTTCTTCAGCTCGATAAACACAAGGCCGTCTGGCGCGGGGGTGCCGTAGGCGCGCAGGCGCAGTTTTTCCTTGTAGAGCGGCTTCTCAAGCGAGCGATCAATAAGCGCACGGTTTGGCGTGTCAAGATACAGGCTGGTCACACGCGTGCGACCGTACGCATCGGGCACCATACGCCCCTCAAGCGCGCCTGCAAGCGCACGCACCTGTTCCGCGCCCAGGCGATACTTCACTTCCTTTCGCTCGAACACGTCGGTATATACAGACATAAGGATGTTCCTTTCCATCGAGAATGCTGGCGGCGGCGCTCAACCTGAGATGCGCGGAGGGGCAAGGAGGAAGGGTGGAGAGACCAACCCCGGTACACCGCAGGTCATGCGCTCCCGCCAGCTATCAAACGCTGGAAGCAGGCGCACCAGGCAACCTCGCTTCCAACCATGACCCACATGCTAGCCGCGCCCCCTGAAAGTTCCCTGAAAGGCGCGCGCCATCCCAGGCGGAGTTCTTTCAGGCGGTTTTCAGTGTTGGGGCTACAATGGGAACCGTGGGCTCGGGACGGAAAGGTGGGAAGTGATGCAGATCCTCATTGTGGAGGACGATGTGCGGCTGGCGCAGGCGCTCGCGCACATACTGCAGGAGAACGGCTACGGCACCGACGTCGTTCACGATGGCGCCACCGGCCTGGCGTATGCAGAACTCGGCAACTACGACGTGGTCATTCTCGACGTCATGCTGCCAAAAAAGGATGGCTTCTCCGTGGTGGCCGACCTCAGGCGCGCGCACGTGAGCACACCCGTGTTGCTACTGACGGCGCGCGACGCCGTGCCCGACAAAATTACCGGCCTCGACAGCGGCGCCGACGACTACATGACCAAACCTTTCTCCCCCGCCGAGCTGCTGGCTCACCTGCGCGCACTCACCCGTCGCCAGGGCGAGGTGGTGTTCGAAACGCTGGAAGCGGGCGACCTTTTGCTCAACCTGGAAAGCTTCGATCTGTCGTGCGGGGCGAAATCCATCCACCTGAGCTTCAAGGAGTTCTCGCTCGCGCGCGTGCTCATGGCGAACGCGGGGCAGGTGGTGTCAAAAGACCTGCTCATCGAGAAGGTGTGGGGCGTGGAGTCCTGCGCCGAAGACAACAATGTGGAGGCCTACGTGTCGTTTCTGCGCAAGAAGCTGAAATTTCTGGGGTCGGCGGCGCGCATTGAAACGCTGCGCAAGGCAGGCTATCGGTTTGTGGCGGACGCGGGTACGCCGGGCGATGCCGACGCGAGCACGGGCGTAGCAGCCGAACCCAGCAGCGCCGATACTGCCCCTGCGAACCAGGACGGCATGCCATGCTGAAGAAACTGCGCATCAAGTTTATCGCGCTCAACATGACCACGGTCGCGCTGGTGCTGGCGGTGGTATTCACGGCCATCTGCGTGATTGACTACCAGCAAAGCGTCGGGCGCGTGCACAACGCCCTGGACGCGGCGCTCAGCCACGTGCCTGGCGACGAGATGGCCTTCCGACCTGGTGGTACGGAGGGCGAAGGGTCCGCAGGCGCGCCGGCTCAGACGCAAGCGCCCCTGCCGCCCGAGATTGGTGGACGGCGCGATGGCGAGGCCGTCATCCCCGTGGCCGTGTATGAGCAGGCTGCCGACGGCACTCTCTCCGCCGTGGCCACCCGCACGACGGCTTCCATCGCCGACGACGTATTGGCTGAAGCCGGCGAAACACTGCGCAGCGCGTCGGACGGATCGGGCACGCTCGATGCGCTGGGACTCTTTTACGCAAAACGCCAGATGGATGGCACTACCTACCTCGCCTTCGCCGACACCAGTGCGGCCAGCGGCTGGCAGAGCCTGGCGCTCACACTGGCGGGCGTGGGAGTTGTTGCCCTCGCGGCGTTCTTTGTGATTAGCCTCTTCTTCTCGCGCTGGGCCTTGCGCCCGGTGGAGCGCGCCTGGGAACAGCAGCGCCGGTTCGTGGCCGATGCGTCGCACGAACTAAAGACGCCACTCACGGTCATTCTGGCGAACACGTCCATTTTGTTGGAGCACCCCGAGCGCAGCGTAGCGAGCGAAAGCCAGTGGATTGAGAGCACGCAGACCGAGGCTGAGCGCATGCAGCAGCTGGTCAGCGACCTATTGCTACTCGCGCAGCTTGATGCCGGCAAGGATGCGCAGGGTGGGACGCTCAACGGCAGCGAGGCGTTTGCCCTGCTGGACTTTTCCGATGTGGTGGAGGCCGAACTGCTGCAGTTTGAGTCGGTAGCGTTTGAACGTGGGGTGCAACTTGGAGGTACTGTTGAGCAGCAGATACAGGTGCGGGGCGATGCGTCTCGACTCCATCGCCTGATGGCAACCCTTTTGGACAACGCGTGCAAGTACGCGGACAACGGTGGCACCGTCACGGTGACGCTGGAATGCGCCGGACGCGCCGCGCAGTTGGCAGTCCATAACACAGGGCCCGCCATTGCGCCGGACGACCTGCCGCACGTGTTCGACCGTTTCTATCGCGCCGATAAAGCCCGCACCCGCGATGAAGGCGGCTATGGCCTCGGCCTCGCCATCGCCCAAGAAATAGCCGAGGAGCATGGTGGCACCATTTCCGCCACCAGCTTCAAAAGCGCGGGCACCACCTTCACCGTCACGTTGCCACTACCTCCGACACCCACTACGCCCGCGTCATAATGCGCGGAAAGATGGGGATCCGCTGGCGTAATCAGTAGCGCGTAAGTGCGTCACATAATGCAAAAAGCGCCCGCGCGCCACCTAAGGGCACGCGGGCGCTCGCACGAAGCACGTGCTTACACGTAGAACAGCATGTCGTTGTACGTGGGTACCGGCCAGTGATCGCGGTCGGTGACTATTTCCATCTCGTCTACGGCGGCGCGCAGCTTGTCCATGATGGGAATAATTTCGTGCGCGTAGCGGTTAGCGCGTTCCTGCTGGTCGGCAATTTGCAGGGCCGCGTGGTGCGCCTCATCCAACGCCGCCAGCTGCACATCGATTTCCTTGATGCCCGCAAGCAGCTTCTGCAGCAGGTGCTCCTGCTGAGTCACCTCAGCACCCGAGCACGCGGTGCGAATGGTTGATATGTTGCGGGCCACCTCGGCTGCATAGTCGTTGATGGCCGGCAGGTACGCACGACGCACCATGCGCTTCATCGTGCGACACTCAATGTTCAACAGCTTGGTGTACTTTTCCAGCTTCACCTCGTAACGGCTGCGCACCTCCGACTCGCTCAGCACGCCCATTTCCTCAAACAGCGCGATGCTCTTCGGGTCAACGAAGCACGGAAGCGCGTCAGCCGTGGTGCGATGGTTCGCTAGCCCGCGGCGCTCAGCCTCGGCGGTCCATTCGTCGGAATAGCCGTTTCCGTTGAAAATGATGCGACGGTGGGCCTTCAGCGTGTCGCGAATGTAGGCGATGGCGGCGGCTTCAAACTCTTCGCCCGTCTTGCCTTCCATCGCGTCGGCGAAGTCCTTAAAGCTTTTTGCCACGGCCGTGTTCAAAATCATGTTCGCGTCGGACAGGTTCACGTTCGAGCCCGGCATGCGGAACTCGAACTTGTTGCCCGTGAACGCGAACGGCGAGGTGCGGTTGCGGTCGGTGTTGTCCTTGAGGAAGTTCGGCAACACGTCAACGCCCAGGTCCATGGCCACTTTCTCGGCGCTTTCGTACTCGTGATCGTCCACGAGCGCGTCCACGATAGCGTCCAGCTCATCGCCCAGGAAGATGGACACAATGGCCGGCGGTGCCTCATCGGCCCCAAGACGATGGTCGTTGCCGGCCGATGCCACGGACATGCGCAGCAGCTCCTGATAATCATCCACCGCTTGGATAACCGCCGTCAAAAACACGAGGAAGCGCAGGTTATCCATGGGGCTCTCGCCCGGGTCAAACAAGTTTTTCGTGGCCGACAGCGACCAGTTGTCATGCTTGCCTGAGCCGTTAATGCCCTCAAACGGCTTCTCATGCAGCAGACACACGAGGCCATAATGGCTGGCCATGAGGCGCATTTTCTCCATGGTGAGCAAGTTCTCGTCCACGGCGCGGTTGGCGTTGGTGAAGATGGGCGCCAGCTCGTGCTGTGCGGGGGCCACCTCGTTGTGCTTCGTGCGCGCCGGCACACCAAGCGCCCACAACTCGTCGTCGAGTTCCTTCATGAACTCATTCACTGTGGGGCGAATGGCACCGAAGTAGTGCTCTTCCAGCTCCTGGCCCTTGCACGGTGCGTAGCCGAACAGCGTGCGGCCGCACATCACCAGGTCCTGCCGCTTTGCGTAGTCCTTTTCCGAGATGAGGAAGTACTCCTGCTCGGCGCCCACCGTGGGCACGACGCGCTGATGCTCCCAGCCGAACAGCGCCAACACGCGGTTCGCCTGCTCTTCGATGGCGCCCATCGAGCGCAGAAGCGGCGTCTTCTTGTCAAGCGCTTCGCCCGTGTACGAACAAAACGCCGTTGGGATGCACAGCACTTCGTCCTTCACGAACGCGTAGCTGGTGGGGTCCCACGCGGTGTAACCGCGCGCTTCGAACGTGGCGCGCAGGCCGCCGGAGGGGAAACTGGACGCGTCGGACTCGCCCGAGATGAGCTCCTTGCCGGAGAAGCTCATGATGGCGCGGCCGTCGCTCACCGGGTCGAGGAAGCTGTCGTGCTTCTCCGACGTGATGCCGGAAAGCGGCTGGAACCAGTGCGTGAAGTGGGTGGCACCCTTCTCGATGGCCCATTCCTTCATGGCGTGTGCCACCACGTTGGCCACCTCAATTTCTAGCGGCTCGCCTTGCTTCATGGTTCTGAGCAGGCTCTTGTACGTTGCAGAAGGAAGGCGCTCCTGCATCGTGTGTTCGTTGAACACCATCGAGCCGTAGGTATCCGAAACTCGTGCCATAGGGCTTTGCTCCTCACTCGCCGCCCGCGGAGGCGGCGTCCCCCCGCGTCGCGGCCCATCGTTCGCGTCGACAGCGAATACGATAGCATGACCTCGCCTTTATGTGCGTGCTCAACACGCCGTAACCAAACTAAAGGCTCATTGTTTCGGACAGGTTTCAGGGGGAAAGGGCGCAAGGAGAACGCAACACCGCGCAAGGACGAACGCATGTGACCATCGAAAGCATTAGCATGAAAAATGAGGCGCCTACACAGTCTCTCGGGCAGCATCATAAGCAATTCCACTATCACCCATACTTAAAAATTATGCTGGAAAGTTAGCCTTTATATCTGCAAGGTTTTCGGCAATTTCTTCGTCGCTGATTTTGGCCTCTTGATCTTCGAGGCCTTTAATTCTGAAGCTGATTGCACTATTGATTCCGCTTCCCTTTTCGACAAGTTCAAGACAAGATACAGATACAGAGTCGCCTCGTTTAAGGGAGGAAAAGATAAACTCCTTACGCCTATCACTCATCTTTTCAAGACTAAATTCTGCTTCGAGGGACTCCGACTCGTCGAGTACCAAGTTGACGGTGCTCTCCGCGGGGTTAAAATCGACGACAGACCCGCTGTACCATTCGGAACTTACATTGCCAGCTCCGCCCGCATCAACTGTTTCTTCACTGGATGAGCAACCAACAATCATGGACAGGCCAAGAAAAAGACTGGTCGCAAGCAATAACCCGAAACAACGTGCAATACGGGATGGGATTGAGTTCTCTTCCATTTTTGAGCGAGAAAACTCTTTGCAGCCCGAATTGGCCTTTCGTAAAGACAAGAATTTCGCTTTATAAGAATTTCCCCAGAATCCCATGCTGGTCCTTCTTTCGCGGTAAAGATGCGTCCGATAGTGTCGTGCAAAGACTTTCGAAGCCCATCTTTTTTATATCTTACAGGCTTTTGCGTGTGGGTGCAGGCAAGCCTTAGATGGCTGCTGGGATAAGTGGGGCGGCAGGGGTATTATGGAGGGCGTGCTTGTATGCGTCGGGCGGCGCGCCCGGCTGTTGGGAAGCTTGGGAAGAGGTGCGGTATGAATGGCATTATTGAGAGTGTGACGGCGACGCCGGTGCGGTTGCCGTTGGAGCGGCCGGTGCGGTGGGCAACCGGGGCTATGACCTGCCAGGCGCATGTGCTGGTGCGCGTGCGCACTACCGAGGGGGCGGAAGGCATCGCCGAGGCCATCCCACGCGAGAATATTTACGGCGAGACGCAAGTGGGCATGGTGCACGTGATCAACGACTTGTTGGCGCCACTCATCGTGGGCCTGGACGTGTTCGACGTGGAGAAAATCCACGAGAAGATGAACTTCATCAAGGCGAACCTCGCGGCCAAGGGCGGCATTGACGTGGCGTTATGGGATCTCATGGGCAAGCTGGTGGGACTGCCGTGCTACAAGCTTTTGGGCGGCTACCGCGAGTCTATCGCCCCCAGCCGCATCCTGTGGTTGGGCGAGACGTCCGCCATGCTTGACCAGGCGCGCGAACTGAACGAGCGCGGCTACCGCGCCTTTAAGGTGAAGGGCGGCCAGGACCCCGACGCCGACATCGCGCGCGTCAGCGCCCTGCGCGAAGCCGTGACTCCCGACACGCGCCTCTACATCGACGGCAATCAAAGCTACGGCTACTTCGAGGCGAAAAAGGTGTATGACGCGCTGCGCGGCAAGCTGGATTACTTCGAAGAACCCATCGCCGCCACGAACGAGAAAGATCGGGTGCGCCTGGCACACGCCATCGACATTCCCATCGCGGGCGACGAAAGCAACTTCACGCTGTATGACATTGCGCACCAGCTGGACTTGGACGCACTATCGGTGATGATGATTAAGATTCCGCGCAGTGGCTTCACGTATGGCCGCAAGATTGCCGCTTTGTGCGAGGCCTACCACCGGCCCATAATGATCGGCAGCCAGTCTGAAAGCTCGCTTGGCATGACGGCCATCATCCATGCTGGCTGCGGGCTGAAACACATCACGTACGCCTGCGAGTTCATGGACTTCGACGACCCAAACGCCCCCAGCCTCATCAACGAACGCATCGACATGCGCGACGGCCGCGTCTACCCGCCCTCCGCCCCCGGCCTGGGCGTAACCCTGAACGAAGACGCCGTCCGCGAATTCACCGTACAAGACTAAGCGCCTCGCCGACACCTCGCTCCCCATCGCCGGTCCCGCACCCCACTGCGGAGCCGGCGACACCTCAATTTTCACTATCTAATGATACTCACAAGCAAACGTACCGAAGACACCGCATCTTCCCATTCGATGCCTTGAGCATAATCGTAATCGTTCTGAAAGCGCCCCCAATGCGCCCTCATAGGTCGACTCGCCTCTATGGTGCTGAGCACCAGGTCAGCATCGGTAAGGAGACCAAGGGTGTTTCTTTTCGCACAGGTACGCTCCATAGCCACGTCGAAAATCTTCGGATCGGGATGATGATTCGTCTCCTGGAGAACATAAATGTCATAGAAATCTCTCGGCCGGGTATTGTAGACCGATCTAATGAGAATTGTTTGCAGCTTTTCCGCTAAAATGGTTTCGAGGCTGTACGTCCAAATATTCAGACACCGGTCTTCGAGCATAAGCTTATAGTCATACGATATCTCCGATGGCGTGATTGCGTCACCAGTAGAAATATCAATTTTGAGGTTCGTTCTTGTTTTATCAAGATGTGACACCAGCGAAATCCGCACCCCGCCATATTCGGAGTCTTCCATAATCTCGCTTACACCTGTGATATCAAATGTCATCCCATCGCCGATATCAAGCGCAGCGATTTCTTCAACCATCTCTCGCGCGCTCTCCAGCGTTAAGGGGTAACCTTTACAGGTGGTATCTATGTCCATAGTTGAACGCGCATTGAGTCCCACCAGTGCGGCAACAAGCATTCCGCCTTTGAGCACCAGATTGTCCTTTAAAGCGGCTCACCGATATGCGCTCAAGAAAGCGCTCCATGGCATAGTGGCGCTGAAGGCGTTGCGCTTTGCCGCTATCACCTTCGGCTATGTTCTTGATAAGATCCTTGACCCTTCTCGATCCTTCAATCACAGCAATACCTCCAAGGCATCTCTTACTTGAGAATCAATGTTCATGGCCTCCGCGTATTCCCCGAGCCGTCGGAGATCTTTGTTTCGGGACCGCGCATAGCTTCGCATCGCATAATTGAATGCGGAGGGCTCCATTGCCGAACGCTTGCGCACGGTATCGCAGATGGTTCGCTCCCTATCGTATACGCGGATGGGGTTGCCCTCTGGTGATTCCATGACGCACATTCCCAGCTTGTACCACGGCTCTTTAACGTAGTGAACCCGCGCACCGCCCTCGGAAAGAGAGCCTGCGTTATAACTGGAAGGCACCGTAACCGACAGCGGGACAGGCTCGCGCTCCGAAAGGTCGTGGAGGTACAGTGCCGTGTCGTGCGAAAAGATGGCACGTGGATAACGCGTTTGCAGCATATACATCTCATCTGGATACGCATCAGGAGCGAGGTACACACCCTTCGCAATCTTTTGCAACTGCTTCTTTTTCACAAAGTTATAGAAGGTGCCGTTGGACACGCCATGATTCAGAGTATCGGCCCTCATGAGTAAGCCATCGTTTTTTTCCAGCAGTTCTTCTAATTGCATGTTGTTCCCTTGCAAAGTTGTAAATTCACGCTGATATTTTAGCACGAAATCAGCGTGAGTTTACAACCTGCGTATAAAAAGAGAGAGCCCGGGGGCTCTCTCCAAAAGAACGTGCTGCGAAGTGGGGCTTAGCGCTTGCTGAACTGCGGGCGCTTGCGGGCCTTCTTCAGACCGTACTTCTTGCGCTCGACCATACGGGCATCACGCGTGAGGTAGCCGGCCTTCTTCAGTTCGCCGCGGTAATCGCCAGCTGCGAGCAGGGCGCGGGCGATGCCGTGACGCAGCGCGCCAGCCTGGCCCGAGATGCCGCCGCCATCAATGCGAGCGATAACGTCGAAGTGATCCATCGTGTCGGTCACCTTGAACGGTGCCTTAGCGTAGTTGAGCAGCGCTTCACGACCGAAGTACTGAGCGCCCTCGCGGCCGTTGACCGTCACCTTGCCGGTGCCGGGGACGAGGCGCACGCGAGCGACGGCGTTCTTCCTGCGGCCGGTGCCGTAATACAGAGCTTCACCTGCCATGTCTAACCCTCCATCTTAATCTCGCGAGGCTTCTGAGCCATGTGCGGATGCTCCGCACCGGCGTACACCTTGAGCTTCTTGCCCATGGCGCGTCCGAGCGTGTTCTTCGGCAGCATGCCCTTAACGGCATGCTCAATCACGCGCTCCGGATGCTTGGTCATAGCCTCGTTGAAGGTCTCGGACTTCAGGCCACCCGGGAAACCGCTGTGACGGTAGTAACGCTTTTCCTCGGCCTTGTTGCCCGTCACGCGGATTTTGTCCGCGTTGATGATGACCACGAAATCACCGGTGTCAACATGGGGCGTGTACTGCGGCTTATGCTTGCCCTTGAGGATCTGCGCGGCCTTCACGGCGACGCGGCCCAGCACCTGGTCCGTGGCGTCGATCAAGACCCATTCGCGCTCAACTTCGTTGGGCTTCGCGTAATACGTCTTCACTATCTTCCTCCAATAATCCTTCATTCCGCCGTGCGCGCGCAAACGCGCCCGCCGGTTCGCCGTCATCCACGCTCCCGGGTGGCTCCTTGGAAGCAGGGCCTCCGAACCTCCCCCGCAGCGGGGAAACAGCTTGTTTGTTTTCAAAAGTGCAGTTCCAACAGATGCCGGTTTCCTACGCCGGCGCACGTCTTCGGGCCTGGACTCCCTCGGGCGCGCTCCCGTCTTCCACTGCATACACGGGGCTTTTGAAAGCGAACCTTTGCATTGTAAACAGCGGCAGCCCGCGAAGTCAACGCATTTTCCCCACGTTATGCCTGATTCTCACAAAGAGAATGCATCAGGGAACATCAAGGAACATCGGGGGACGCCGCTTCAGTGCGCGCCCATGCAAAGACCCCCGCGCAAGGACGGGGGTCGAAGGGAGGGAGACTCTGTTTCCCCGCCGCGGGGAGGGGTGCGGCGGGGCTAGTATGCTTACGCCTCGGCCAGTTCGTGGCCCAGGAGATAGCCGTAGGTGATGCAGCGGCCGTGGCTGTTGCCGGCCACGTTGATGGGGTAGTCAACTGCGGTGATGTCACCCATGCAGTTGCCCAGCGCGTACAGGCCCTCGATGGGAGCGCCCTCAGCGTCGAGGCACTGGAAGTCGACGTTCGTGCGCAGGCCGCCCGTGATGGCCAGCAGCGCGGGACCAACCTTCAGCGCGTAGAACGGACCCTGCTTGACCGGGGTCAGGAACACGGGCTTCTTGTAGTAGTCGGTGTCTTCACCCTGCTCACACATGCCGTTGTAGCGGTCGACCGTGGCCTTCAGCGTGGCCGCGTCGCAGCCGATCTGCTTCGCCAAGTCCTCAATGGTGTCGGCCTGGTAGGCGTTGCCCTGCTTGATGTATTCCGGAATCTGCGTCTCAAAGTACTGGGGCGCCAGCTCAAGGTCGCTGCCGTAGGGGCGGAAGGAATCCCAGAACATGCCGCCGCCGTAGGGCAGGCCGTTTACCAGGTCGGTCTTCCAGTTGGCGTCGAAGATGGACCATGCCTCGCCGTTGGGCTGGCGGTTGATGGCCAGCGACTTGCCCTGCACCCAGGTGTCTTCGCACATGAAGCGCTCGCCGTTGTCGTTCACGAACAAAAACGGGCCGTGGAACCAGCAGAACGCCTGCGGGTGCATCATCGTGGGAAGCGGCAGGTCTTGCAGCTGCGCGCCGGCCCACATACCCATCTTGTGGCCGTCGCCCGTGTTCACACCGACGGGGGTGTACTGGCTGCGCGGCTGGCCGTATTCCACACAGACCGGCGCGTAGGCCTTGCACATTTCAATGTCGCCGCTGATGTCGCCCGTGCACAGCACCACGCCCTTGCTGGCGTTGTACTGCACGTAGCCGTCCTTTGTCTCGCAGATGCAGCCCGTCACCTTGTTGCCGTCCTTCACCAGCTGCACGGCCGGCGCATCGAACACGAACTCGGCGCCGTCTTTCACGGCGTCGTTGTAGCAGAGTTCAGCACCCGCAAAACCGGTGGAAGTGAGGCCCGCCTCTTTCGGGATCATGAGCATGTGGTAGCCCGGCTGCTCGGCGTACACGTCGTCATGGCTGTAGAACGCGCCCACCATGGCCGATCCGCCCAGGGCCTCAGCCTTGGCGAGCAGCCAATTGGAGGCTTCCTCAGAGTTGTTGAAGAACTTCACGATGAGGTCTTCGTTCGCGCGGCTGGCACACTGGGCGATCCAGTGCTGCTTGGCGTTGACCTTGTCCACCTTGATGCCCAGCTCATCCATGTAGTGCGAGTTGATGGCGCCGAAGCCACCGCCGCGGCCGTTCCAGCTGGAGGTCTTCTCGACGACGGTCACCTTGCCGCCCTTTTCGGCCGCAGCCGCAGCGCACGCGCAGCCTGCCAGGCCCGCGCCAACAATGAGGATGTCGGTGTCAACCGTTTCCTTGATGTCGGTGATAGGCTCGGGAGCAACTTCCCACGCGTACTGCGCCTGGCCCTGCGCCCCGGCGGCATCGCCCTTGGGCGCGTCTTCCTTGGAGGCTGGCGCGCAGCCGGCGAGACCAGCGGCACCCGCGGCAACGGCGGCCGTGGCGCCCAGGCCCAAGAACGCGCGGCGCGACAAACCCTGGCGCGCGGTGCTCTCGTTCGAATTATCCATGGTGTAACCCCTTCCCTACAACGCGCGAGGCCCCTCGCTCCGCGCTCTATCGTGTGTGGAAAAACGTGTACGCCCGTGCGTGCCGGTTGGCTGTCGGGCGTTCGCGCTTTCCCTCCCGCAGCGCATAATGGCGAAGAGTGCGCGCGGCGTCATCGATCGAAGTGGCCCATTTCCGCAGGAAAGTGCCGTATGGGCCGCTTTGGCTCATGGTGAGACTTGCGCGAGCGCGGTTGGTTTGTTAGGTTTGCGGGTGGGAGAATGCCCGCGCGGAGCCGACGAGCGGCGGCGCGGGGCGAAAGGCGGAGGGGCGCATGGGCGCGAAACGAAATGAGGAAGGCGGCGGCGCGTTTTCGGGCTGGCGGCTTTTGGGGTTGGCGTTTTGGCAGGCGTGGCAGATGATGGCCATGTGCACCGACACGGTGATTCCTGCGACGGGCGCGTTTGTATTTGCGGGCAACACCGTGTTGCTGGTGTTGGTATTGATGACGGTGGGCTACGTAGCAGCGATCGCGTTGTCGCGGCGCTTTTCGCCGTTTGTTGCGCGGCGGTCGTGCTTTGTGGCGGCGGGCGGACTTACGGCCGTGGGCACATTGTTGGTACCGGTGGCGCTCACACTGGGGGCAGTCACTGGTGCTGGAAGCGGGGCCGAGGGCGCGTGGTTCGCCGTATTTGTCGTGGGGGCCGCGGCGCTGGCGTTTGGCAACGCACTCTTACTAATAATGTGGGGCGAGCTGTGGAGCGCGCTTGCCACGGGGCGCGTCGGGCGGCATCTGTATGTGTCGTACACGTTCGCGTTCGTGCTGTTCTTTATAGGGTATGCTCTGCCCCGGCCGGCAGCCGTTGCGTTTACGGCGGCGCTGCCGGTGATTTCGGCGTGCGTGCTGCACGCTTGCAAGAAGGAGCCGCGCCGCGAGCCCTCGGTGCTGCCGCTGGACGTGAAGACCATTCCTGTGGTGCGCATTCTGGCGTGCATCCTGGTGATAAGTGTGGTGTATGGGCTGTCGCAAGGCATGGTGAACACCTTTGCCGAGGGCGACAGTGCGTTCATGGGCAAAACGCTGCTGCTGGCGGGGCTGGCCATTGCGGCCATCACGCTGTCGATGGTAGTGGCGCCCTCGTCGGCCGAGCCGCTGGCGCTGTATCGGCCGGTCATCCCTGCCATGATGGCGGGACTTATCTTGCTGTTGCTGTTGCCGGCGCCGTATCGCTTCGTGGGCGCAGGGCTGGTTATCATGGGCGTGTACTGCCTGGACATGTTCATGATGCTGGTGTCCACCGATGTGGCGTTTCGCGGACGCATTCCCGTGGCGCTGTCGTTTGGCCTGGTTATATTGTGCGCGCGCACCGGGACGCTCATTGGGTCGGTAGCGGCCGACGGCCTCTTGGGGAGCGAGGCATGGTCGGCCGCGCTGCGCACCGACGTGTTCTTGCTGGGTGTGCTGGCGCTGACGTTCGTGGGCATGCTGTTCTTCACGCAAGCCGACGTGCAGAAACTCTACGCCACCCCGCGCGCCCAAGCGGCCGAGGCCACGCTTGAACAGAAGTGCGCACACATTGCCTCGTTGTGCCGGCTGACGAACCGCGAGTCCGAGGTGCTGGTGCTGCTGGCCCGCGGCCGCACCGTTCGCTACATCTGCGACGAGCTCTCCATCGCCCAAGGCACCGCAAAACATCATGTGAGCAACATCTACCGCAAAGTAGGTGTCTTCGACCGCCAAGGCCTCCTCGACACCATAGAACAAGGCGGCGTCGGATTGGGTGCGTGGAGCTAAGAACGACGGCACCGTTGCCGAGAAGTTGGAGAAGTAGGTCCTCATGCGCTCAGCCCCCGCGGTGGGCGGGGGCTGAGGGGAGGGAAGGAAGGGTTTGTTGTGCTCCGTCGCTGGAGCGGCGGAGGGTGGTGGTTAGGCGGTGGGTACTGCGCCGGTGTGAGGGGTGATGACGATGCTTGGGCCGGTGGTGTCTTCGGGGAGACCGAGGGTGGTCACCACGTCGCCGTAGGTGGCGCGCAATTCTTCAAGTTCGCCGAACTCGAGCGCGTTGAACGGGCAAGCCGCTACGCACACGGGCTGCTCGCCGGCGGCTACGCGGTCGGCGCACAGGTCGCACTTCGTCATCTTGCCAGCCACTTCGTCGTACTGCGGCGCGCCATAAGGGCAGGCCTCAAAGCAGTACTTGCAGCCGATGCACAGCTCGCCGTCGTAGGTGACGATGCCGGTCTTGCCATCCTTGTCGATAGCGCCGGCCGGACACACACCCAGGCACGCCGGACGCTCGCAGTGGTTACACGACATAGACGTGTAGAACGCGAACGCATCATGCACGTAGCCGTTGCCGGCGGCCGTGAACGTACCGCCCTCCTGTTCGAACACGTGGCGGAACAGTCGCGCGTCATCGAGGTTCTTCTCATCTTTGCAGGCCATCTGGCAGGCATGGCAGCCAGTGCACAGGTCCTGGCGAATATGGAATCCGTACTGAGTCATAGCGTCATCGCCTCCTAGAGCTTCGCGACTTCAACGAGGTTAGTGTGTTGCGTATTTCCTTGCGTCCACGCCGTACGAGCCGACGAAGTAAGCACGTTTACGCAACCATTTTGATCGACGCCTTCGGCATCCGGGTTGTACCAAGAACCGGTAGGAGCCGCCACACAACCAGGTACGATGCGGGTCGTCACCTTCGCCGTAATCTTCATAGCGCCGCGGTCATTCTTCACCAGCACCTTGTCGCCATCGGCAATACCACGTGCTTCAGCATCGAGCGGGTTGATCCACAGTTCGGTGTCCTGCGTCTGCTGGAGCCACGGGTGCGTGAAGTAGCTCGAATTGTCACGCGCCTTCGTCTTCCAACCGATGAGCTGGAGCGAGTAGGTTACGGCCAGTTCCGTTCCCGGGCCTTCCGCGACGGGTACGTAGTGAGGTGTCGCGGGAATTTCGGGGTTCTTCATGTCGTAAAGCTTCTTCGAGAACAGCTCGATCTTTCCGGAATCCGTCTTAAACGGATTGTTCTTCGGGTCATCAATCTGATCTTTGAAAGCCACGCGCGGCTCTTCCTTCTTGAAGAAGGCAACACCCTCTTTCGTCAGCGTGTCGAAGTCGGGCAGGTTGTGGTCGGAGAACTCCTTCTGAGTTTCCTCCACCATGTAGCGCACCCATTCTTCCTCGGTCTTGCCGCCGGTGAACGCGTCCTTGACCCCCATGCGATCAGCGCATTCGGCCAACCAGTCGTACTCAGAACGCGCTTCACCCAGCGGTTCGGAGATCTTCTGGGATAGAATGAAGTAGTCGCCGTTATTCCAGGTGCCGCCGACGTTCCAACGCTCGAAGCACGTGCACGCAGGCAACACGATGTCAGACCACTGAGCCGTCGGCGTCATCAGCACATCGGAGCAGATGATGCACTCGACCTTGCTCTCGTCCTCAAGGATGGCGCGCACGCGGTTCAAGTCGGGACCGGACGTCATCATGAAGTCGCTCGCAATGTTCCAGATCATCTTGACGGGATACTCAAGCCTGTCGACGCCCTTGAGGCCGTTTTCCTTTGTGAGGGAGGTATGGTCGTCGATAGCGTCGATCCAGCCTGACGACATGGGAACAGACGCGGATTCGAATTCCAAGTCCTCGGGCAGATCGGCCATTCCCAAGGGGAAGTTGCGGGTGAAGCCGTTATACGCACCGGCCCAGCCGCCCACCTTGCCGACGTTACCCGTGATGCAGCCCAGCATGCCGCCGCCAAGCGCCGTACGCTCACCGCACGCGTGGCGCTGCGGGCCCCAGCCTTCGATGAGGGCCGCGGGCTTCGTGGTGGCGTACTCGCGGGCAATGCGGCGAATGGTTTCGGCCGGCACTTTGCAAATGCCTTCGGCCCATTCGGGCGTCTTCGGCGTGCCGTCGGCCACGCCCTCAAGATAGGCGCGATAGGACTGGTTCGGCTCAACGCCTTCGGGCATATGCTCTTCGTCGAAGCCAACGACATACTTGTCGAGGAACTCCTGGTCATGCAGTCCCTCGGTAACGATGACGTAAGCCATCGCATCCATGAGTGCGTTGTCAGTAGTGGGCAGCAGCGGAATCCACTCATCGGCCAACTCTACCGCGGTGTTCGAATAACGCGGATCAACAACGATGAACTTGCAGCCGTTTTCCTTCATCTGGCGGAAGTAGTAGTTCGACAGGCCAAAGATGGTTTCGGCAGGGTTGTGGCCCCAAAGAATGACGAGTTTCGTATCTTTAAGGCTGGCCAGGCTGGAGCCCGTGTTGGCAATGCCAAACATGGAGGGCGTAGCCGTGCCCGTGTTACCCATGGACACCGAGTTGTAGCAACCGATATGACCACCCGTCACGTCGCAGAAGCGCGCGGCCAAGTCGGCACGCACAATGTTGCCACCCGTGTCGCCCGTTCCGATCTGCACATAGCGCGCCAGCGGGCCGTATTCCTTCAGGATACGTTCGTTCTCGCTGACGATGTAGTCGATGGCTTCATCCCAGCTGATGGGCTCAAACTTGCCCTCGCCGCGCTTGCCCACGCGCTTCATGGGATGCTGCAAGCGATCAGGGTGGTACTGCCACTTGCGATACGAACGGCCACGCACGCACGCCTTGCCGCAAGGCGCGTCCTCGTTCGGCTGGTACGGGTCACGCGTGTCAATCTTCGTGATGGCGCCGTCCTTCACATGGGCCTTGATCAGGCACTTGCCGCCGCAGTCAAACGTCGAGCACGTGTTAACAATCTGCGTGCCATCGTCGGCTGCCTTCGCGGCACCTTCCACAGCTGCCTCCTTGTCGCCCTTCGGCGCGCATCCGCCGAACAGAAGCGTGCTCGCGCCCACGGCGCCTGTCAGCGCCAGAAACGACCGACGAGACAATCCGGTTTTCTGCATACGTCATCCTCCCCCTTCGTTACACGATTCTCCTCCGAGGCTGGCGCGCGAGCATGGTGCGGTTCCCCCGCCGCTCGCGTCCCCTCGTCTTGGTGGTTATCGTACGCGCGAAATATTACGCGCCGTATATTCCGCGGATTATTTTTTGATTACCAGATATTACTGAAGTATTAATGACCTTATGGAGCGCATTTTACCTGGTCGCAAGCGCGGCCCTCGCCGCGACCCGCCCCGCGCCAGGCGTTGCCCACGCCTCAGCGCACGGCGGCGAACTTGTAGCCCACGCCCCACACCGTCAGCACAAGGCGCGGCTTCGACGGATCGTCTTCCACCTTCTCGCGAATTTTGCGAATGAACACGGTGATGGTGTTCGCATCGCTCACGGCATCCTCGCCCCACACGCCCTCGAACAGCTGCTCGCGCGTGAACACTTGGCCGGGGTGCTGTGCCATGAACGCAAGGATTTCGAACTCCTTGGCGGTGAGGTCAAGGGAGCGGCCGCCCTTCGTTGCCTCGTAGCTTCCCAGGTCAAGCACAAGGTCGCCTGCCTCCACGGTCGTGCGCTTCGCCGCGGCGCCCGCGCGGGAATGCTCGCGACGGCGCAGCAACGCTTCAATGCGCAACGCCAGTTCAGCGGGGCTAAACGGCTTCACCAGATAGTCGTCGCAGCCCATTTTGAATCCCATGCTTTTGTCCACGATGTCACCCTTGGCGGACAAAAACATCACGGGCACGTCTTGGTCGCGGCGGCGAATGGCATCGCAGGCATCAAACCCATTCACATCAGGCATCATGACATCGAGAATAACCAGGTCAGGGGCCTGCTCGTCAAACAGCGCAAGCGCTTCCGCACCGTTTTTTGCGTAGAGGAATTCATGGCCGGCTTCCCGCACAATGTGTTCGACCACCTTTTTCATGCTTGCTTCGTCGTCAGCCAGCAGTATGCGCGCCATCGGCCTACTCCCCCTCTTCGCACTTCCCGGCCTTCCCTTGCACCGGGAACGTCGCCGTAAACACGCTGCCTTTGCCCAGCGTGCTTTCCATCTCTACCGTGCCGCCATGCAACTCCATGAGGTCGCGCGCAAGCGACAGGCCCAAACCGCTGCCATTGTAGCGGCGCGAGGCCGAAGCGTCACCCTGCGTGAATTTGTCGAAGATGAACGGCGCATCCGCCGGGTCGATACCGATGCCGTCGTCGGCCACCGCAATGCGCACGACCTGCGCAGCGGAGTCAAATGTGGCACTGATGGCAATGTGGCCGCCCGCGGGCGTGAACTTCACGGCATTGCCCGCGAGGTTCTCCACCACGCGGCGCGCCTTGTCCGCGTCAGCCATGATGAGCGGCACGTCACGCCCCACCTCCACGGTGAGCTGGACTTCCTTGGCTTGCGCGAGAGGCTCAAGCGCGGCTTCCACGCTGTTCACGATGTCGGCCACATCCACCAGCATGGGCGCGAACTCACTCTTGCCCGCCTCCAGGCGCGCCACGTCCAAAATGTTGTTGATGCGGCTGAGCAAGATAGCGGCGTTCTGGCGCACCTCGCCCAGAATGCGTGCGCGTTGGCCTTGCGCGTCATCCTCCTGCTGCTGAAGTATTTCCGTGAAGGCAATGACCGAGGTCAGCGGCGTGCGCAGCTCATGACTCATCATGGCCAGGAAGTCAGACTTGTAGCGGCTTTCCTCGGACAGGCGCTCGTTCATAGCTTCCAGTTGTTCGCGCTGGCGCAGCAGTTCCTCGTTCGCCACCACCAACTGGCCGGCACGCACCTCCACCTGGCTTTCCAAATCGTCGTAGAGCGCATTGAGCTCGGAGCTCATTGTTTCGAAGTATTCCGCCAAATCGTGCACCTCACCGTCGCCGCGCACGTCCTTCACGTCCACGGCAAAGCGGCCTGCATCCGTCACGCGTACGGCATTCTTCAAGCGCTCAAGCGGCGCCGTGACAAAGCGGTTCACGAAGAAGTAGACAGACACCACGCACGCCACCATCAGCACGAAAAACAGCAGCGCCTCGCGCGCGACGTTCTGCGCGATACTCTCGTCGTAGATGGCGGAGGGCACCACAACGCTGATCACGCCATACAGATCACCGATGGCCATACCCTCTTTCGCGTGGCCGGTCACGTCCATTTCGCCCGCCGGACTGCCGTGGCAGGACAAACAGCTGTCGTCGATGCGCAGCGGCGTGACATAGCGCAGCGCGTTTTGGTCGTCGAAGGTGGCCATCTCGTCGTATTCGGCGAGGCCCGGGTCTTCGCGGAAACGCTCCATGACCTGGCCTTCGAATTTGTCCGTGGCGTGCGCAGAGTTGCGCGGACTGTCGCTCACGTAGCGAATTTTGTAATCGGTGCCTTGCGAAAAATGCCCGCTCACGCTCAGGCCCACGATGGAGCAATGCAGACCCTTGAAATCGTAGTTGCCCTGAGAGTCGTAATTGATGCGGTTCTGATTTATGGCCATGAAATCCCACATGGCATTCAGCTGCCGTGTGAGCATGCTGGCCTGTTCGCGCATGGCAGCTTGCGCCTGCTCGCGCTGGGACGTGTACGACCACGCCACATTCAGCACCATGAGCAGGGCTATTATCACAACGGTGGGTACCGCCAGTTTGTACTTCAGCTTCCCGTGCATACAACACCCCTCCCCCTTTGCGTCGCCACCATAGCATACTGGCGGGCGCGCGAAAGAGAGAAGGGGCGAATGTTGCAGGGACGCGGACAAAAGCGCGCTCACGCACGGAGGGGCGAAAAGTGCGGCGGATTATGCGCGGGCGGGGGTGCCGTGGCGCAGCTGGTTGTGCGCGAGGCACATTCCCGTGCGCGGCGTGAAACGCGGAAGCCGGCGGCTTACTTCCCGCTGAACAGGCCTCCTAGTTTGCCGAGGAGGTCACCCGGGTTGTCGCCGAGGAAGTCGCCGACCACTTCCATGACGGCATTCAGGTTGAGTTCCTTGCCTTCCAGAAGCGGCTCGACAGCTTTCACGACATCGCACACTTCGTCATCGGTCAGATCGAGGCCGGTGGCGCCTTTGATGGCGGCGGCGGGATCCACGCCGAACTGCTTCAGGCTCTCCGGGTCGTCGGCGGCGGACTTGAGCAACTGTCCCACAATTTCTTGGACATCCATGGCATTCCCCTTCAACTAATGATTGTAGCGGTGCAGGAAAAACCTGCCCTCCCTCTAGGGGAATTATAATGGGGCGCATGCTCAGGAGCAGGCAAAGGCCCTGTTCAAGCAAAGATTGAAGCGCAAGGAGAGGGACGCATGGCAACGAAGAAAACCGACGAAGCCCCCGAGGACAAGCCCGCGAAGACAAAGAAAGCGGCTCCGAAGAGCACGTCGAAGACCGAAGACAAAGCCGAAGCAAAGGCTGCGGAAACCGAGGCAGCGAAGGCCGCTGAACCCGCACCGCAAGCCGACGCCCCTGATGAGAAGCCCGCGCCGAAGGAGCACAAAGAGCGCACCTTCGTCGACGCGAAAACCGGCAAGACTATCTCCCACCCGCACCAGGGCGGCACGGACGCAGCCACGAAGGCCGTCCGCGACGAGATGCACGCCGAGCGCAAGGGCGCGGCACTGCCGTTCCGCATTGGCGCCATTGTGCTGTGGGCGCTGGGCATTGCGTGCGAGGTCATGGCCATTCTCGTGATGAACGGCACGCTGTTTCTTCCCGGGTTCCCGAAAACCACGTGGCTCATCGTGTGGATTGTGCTTGACCTGGTGCTGGTGGTTATCGGCTCGCAGCTGTGGAAGCACGCAAACCACGTGTCGCCCGCTCCGAAAGAAAACAAGCTGGCCTACTGGGTGCAAACCGAGCTGGGTGTGATCATTGCCGCCATCGCGTTCGCACCGGTGATTATTCTGCTTCTGACGAACAAGGACTTGGACAAGAAGACGAAGCAGGTGGGCTCCATCGTGGCCGCCGTGGCGCTGGTGGCTGCCGTCGCCAGCGGCATCGACTACCACCCTGCCACGCAGGAGGACCTCGACCAGGCTGAGGCTGGCGCCGCCATTCTGTCCGACGACGGACTGGCGTATTGGACGCCCTTCGGCGAGGTGTATCACTTCAATCCCGACTGCCAGTACATCAAGAACTCGTCTACCATTTACGCTGGTAGCGTGCAGGAAGCGCTCGACGGCGGGCGCACGCGCGGCTGCTCGGGCTGCACGGTGGAAGACGGCACCGACATCCTCGGCAAGGCCGACCCCGCCGCCGTGGCTGCGGCCGCCGCGAACGCCATCAAGATAGGTGGCGAACCGGACGCCGATGCGGGCGCGGATGCCGGGTCCGCCGACGAACCCCAAACCACCGAACCCGACACCAGCGCAGACGAGCAAGAAGAGCCGGTGGAACTGCCGAAAGCCGCTTAACCCGCGCGCACGGCCCCACATTCCACCCCTGGTTCGCACCTCAAAGAGCCCGCCCCCTCACCGTGGCGGGCTCTTCGCTTTCCTGCGCCACCAATAAGTCATCCTTAGTTACCTTTTTCCTACCGCTTTGCTATCATGTTTCCCGCAAACAAGGCGCTTTGGGGAAAGCGTCGTCATCAAGGGGGTGCAAAGGGGAGAAGCCATGGACCCGTTCGTCTTCATTACCGTGGTCACGCTTGTCGCTGGGGCTGGCGGTACGGGGCTGGGCGGCGTCGTGGGCGCGCTGTTCAAGAGCGACTCCAACCGCACCGTCAGTCTACTGTTGGCGTTCGCGGGCGGCGTCATGCTGTCCATCGTGTGCTTCGACCTGCTCACCGAGTCGGTTGAGGCCGCCCAAACCTTCACCGATCACGCGCCTCTGGTGGCGGCGGGTGCGGTAACCGTGGGCGGGGCCGTGGTGTTCGGGCTGAATATGCTGATTGACTGGCGAACAAACCCAGAGGTGCCGCACGTCTCGCGCAGGAATCATCCCAAAACCCACGACGACCTTGACGAACTCATTCACGCTGATCACCTGGCCGAACACCGCAAGCGCGACGACTCCAAGATGGCCCTGTTCGTGGCCGGCATTGTGATGGCATGCGCCATCGCGCTGCACAACGTGCCCGAAGGCATGACCATTGGCGCAAGTTTTGTGGCGTCGGACAACCTGCTTTTGGGAACCGGCATGATTATGGCCGTGCTCATTGGCCTGCACAATATCCCGGAAGGCATGGCCGTGTCGGTGCCGCTTATCAACGGCGGCATGCACCGGGTACGCGCGGTGCTGGTCACAGCCGCGTGCGGCCTGCCCACCGTGCTGGGCGCGTGGCTGGGCTACTGGCTGGGCGACATCGGCCCGCTGGGGCTGTCGCTGTCGTTGGGGTTTGCAAGCGGCGCCATGCTGTACGTGGTGTTTGGCGAGATCATTCCGCAGTCGGTGCTCATGTATCGCAGCAAGCTTCCCACGTTCTTCGTGATTGTGGGCATTCTGCTGGGGCTGCTGATTATCTATTACTAAGGGAAGAGGAAGGGGCCGCAACAGAGGCCCCTTTATAGATTGGCGTAGGGCAAGGACTCTGCCCTTGCCGCTCAGCATTGATAAACTTGCAGGTCAAACGTAGTTGCCGGCAAGGGTAGAACCCTTGCCCTACGGTCAACCAGCGTTATGCGCGCGCTCTGAACCGGCGAGCGCTTATTCGTCCTTTTTGCCGAAGATGTTGTTCAGCAGATCGCCGAACGCGCCGCCCTCGCCCATGAGCGACGACACTTTCTCGCCCAGCATGTCGCCGAAACAGGCGAGCTTTTCCTGAAGTTCGCCACCCTCTTCGCCAATCTTGGCGAGCACGCCTTGCACAACAGCAGCCATGTCTTCGCCCTCAATCTGATGGCCCGTGATGTTCTCGATGGCCGCCGCCGGATCGGCGATGATCTCCTGAGCCTTTTCCGGCGCCTCGCGCAGCGCTCCCACAATCTGATCGATAATGGCCTGAATATCCATAGCAAACTCCTTTGGTCGTTAACCCCGCTGTCACCAGTATAGCGAGGTCAATTCACACAAAGAGCTGGCCGCCCTGATGTAACAAAACTTTGAAAGCCCCCGCGCGCCTGTTGCGCAACACATGCCCAAGGGCGGTTCTGGTAAACGGGTGACGCTTTTGGGGGCGGTGCGACCCTACACGGCGGCGAGGGCTTGGTCGACGTCGGCGAGCAGGTCTTCGGTGGTTTCGATGCCGCAGGAGAGGCGAATGAGGTCGGGGGTGATGCCGGCGGCGGCCAGTTCGGCTTCGTTCATCTGGCGGTGCGTCGCGTTGGCGGGATGCAGCACGCAGGTGCGCGCGTCGGCCACATGCGTGGCAATCTGCGCCAGCTTGAGATTCACCATGAATGTTTCAGCCGCGGCGCGCCCGCCGGCCACGCCGAAGCTGACCACGCCGCTTGCGCCGCTGGGCAGGTACTTTTGCGCCAGGTCGTACTGCGCGTCGCCCGGCAGGCCGGGGTAGCGCACCCACGCCACCTTCGGATGCGCAGCCAGATGCTCGGCCATGGCCAGGCCGTTTCTGTTGTGCTGCGCCATGCGCAGGTGCAGGCTTTCCAACCCCAGGTTAATATAGAAGGCGTTTTGCGGCGACTGGATGGCGCCGAAATCACGCATGAGCTGGGCCGTTGCCTTCGTAATGAATGCGCCTTCCAGGCCGAAACGCTCGGTGTAGGTCACGCCGTGGTAGCTTTCGTCGGGCTGCGTGAGGCCGGGGAATTTGTCCGCGTGCGCGCACCAGTCGAAGCGCCCGGAATCCACAATGGCCCCACCCACACTTGCGCCGTGGCCGTCGAGGTACTTCGTGGTGGAATGCGTCACGATATCCGCGCCCCACTCGATGGGCCGGCAGTTCACGGGCGTGGGGAACGTGTTGTCCACGATGAGTGGCACGCCGTGCGCATGCGCGGCCGCGGCGAAGCGTTCGATGTCGAGCACGGCGAGCGCCGGATTCGCGATAGTTTCGCCAAAAACAGCCTTGGTGTTGGGGCGGAAGGCCGCTTCCAGTTCCGCGTCCGAGCAGTCGGGCGCCACGAAGGTGCACTCCAGCCCCATGCGCCGCATCGTGTTGGCCAGCAGGTTGTACGTGCCGCCATAGATGGCCGAGCTTGCCACCACGTGGTCGCCCGCGCCGGCAATGTTGAACACGGCGAAAAAGTTCGCGGCCTGGCCCGACGAGGTAAGCATGCCGGCCGTGCCGCCTTCAAGCTCGGTGATTTTGGCGGCCACCGCGTCGTTCGTGGGATTCTGCAGACGCGTGTAGAAGTAGCCCGCTTCCTCCAGGTCGAACAGGCGGCCCATGTGCTCGCTCGTGTCAAACTTCCAGGTGGTGGACTGGTAGATGGGCAGCTGGCGCGGCTCGCCATCGCCGGGACGGTAGCCGCCCTGCACGCAAGTGGTGCCGAGAGATTCAGTTCGGTCGCTCATGTAGTGCTCCTTGTTGCGAGGGGAAAAGTCCGCATCATTATAACCACGGCTACCCGCCCGGTGGTAACGGGCAGTTCCGATACCGCGCTATCTGATATTCGGATAGTCAGGTCATCTGATTGTTCGGTATCATAGCGCACGGTAAGTGAACGCGACGCCGCCGCACGCGCGGCGTTTCAACCCGGAGGTTTTCATGCCCATCAAGATTCCTGACGCACTACCCGCCACCGACACGCTTGAAAGCGAAAACATCTTCGTGATGACGGAGCATCGCGCCATGCATCAGGACATTCGCCCGCTCAAGCTGGTAATTCTGAACCTCATGCCCACCAAAATTGTGACCGAAACGCAAATTCTCCGGAAGCTGTCGAACACGCCGCTACAGATTGAAATCAGCCTGCTGCAAACGGCCACGCACGATGCAAAAAACGTGTCTGAACAGCACCTCGACGCGTTCTACACCACGTTTGACGACATCAAGGAGCAGCATTTCGACGGCATGATTATCACGGGCGCGCCGGTGGAGCTGCTTGACTTCGAGGACGTGGATTACTGGGACGAACTCTGTCGCATCATGGCGTGGTCGGCCACCAACGTACACTCCACGTTCCACATTTGCTGGGGTGCGCAGGCTGGCATCTACTACCATTACGGCATTCCGAAATACGAGCTGCCGGAAAAGCTGTTTGGCGTGTTCGACCATGAGGTGGTGAAGCCGTCGTCGCCGCTCGTACGCGGGTTCAACGACTCGTTCCGCGCGCCGCATTCGCGCTACACCGAGGTGCACGCGGCCGACATTGAGGCGCATCCGGCGCTTGAGCTGATTGCCGTGTCCGACGAGGCTGGCGTCTACATTGCGAAGAGTACCGACAGCCGCCACTTCTTCGTGTTCGGGCACCCCGAGTACGACGCCGACACCCTCATGGCCGAGTACGAGCGCGACAGTGCGAAGGGCCTCGACATGCCGCTGCCGCGCCACTACTTCCCCGGCGACGACCCCACACGGACGCCCCGCGCCACCTGGCGCGCCCACGCGCAGCTTTTGTACACGAACTGGTTGAACTACTACGTGTACCAAACCACGCCGTATGACCTGGCTGAAGCGGGTGCGCCCGAGTTCGAGCGCGCGCCGAAGAAGCGCCCGCTGTATACGCTGCGGCCGACGATTACTTCTCCATCGGGGCAGGAGCGCGCGGGTGAATCGCGCGGCGGTGCGGGGAAAGAGGTCGACCCATTCCTGCGCCCCGAGGCCGAAGACGACGACGGCTACGACCCCTTCTCCGACCGCCCCCCAACCCCCGAACCCCCCTTCTCCCCCAACCCCTGGGACTAACCACACCACGCATAAAAAGAGGCCGCCATCCCAGCGGCCTCTTTTTATGTGGGAGTATCGCGTTGCTTAGTTGGTGCAACTGTTACGCTTCGTTGAGGGCTATGAATTTTTGGGCGTCGAGGTCTTCGAAGGTGGTTATGTAGAGGTCGGATGCGGCGTGCAACTCTTGGCGGGTGCGCGCATCGGTTGTGCTGGGAATGGCTGCAGTACGATAACCGGCGCTGCGCAACGTGCGCAGGGCGTAGGCGGAATCCTCAAATCCCCAGGTGGACTCCAAAGGCGTGCCCATCAACTCGCGGGCGCGATCGAAAACGACGGGCTCGCGCTTTGATGCCCCCACATCGTCCACTGAAAGCACGATGTTGATATACGGTGAGAAGCCAGCACGCGCCAGCCCGGCTTGCAAGTACGGCTGCGGGCTTGATGATGCCACGCTCACGTGCACGCCGTGCTCAACGAGGTCGCGCACGAACGCGAGCGCACCAGGACGCTCCTGTGCACGATTGAGGTAGTAGTCCAGCATGAGTTCATCGAGCATGCGCACCACATCGTCCGCATCGGTGCCCAGCCAGAAGCGGTTATGGAAGAACGCACCTGCCTCGGGAATGGTGAGCGTCGTAAGTTCGTTCTGCTCGGCGGGCGACAGACGCACGCCAGCCTGACGGGCAAGTTCGGCCTCCGCCTCGTGCCACACGTCCATCGAGTCCAGCAGCGTACCATCGCAATCGAAGATAACGCCGATGCGGGATGCATCCATGGGCGAATTCCTTCCTCTCGCGCACAGCGGAAGCGCTCAGCCTCCAGCCCATTCGTATTGATTGCTAGCTTAACAGATGAGTACCGCACGCAGCAGCAGGAAGGGGGGTCTTTAGACACGCCGCCCAAACGGAGGCGCCTCATCGAAAAACCCTCACAAGATGCAGCCAGTGCCGTCCCGGAACTTACGACAGATACTCGCGCTCAAAGTCCTCAATGGACTGAGGCCTGCCAATGCAATAGCCTTGGGCACGCGTGCAACCCGCTTCGCGCAAAGCAAGACGCTGCTCTTCCGACTCGATTCCTTCAGCCACCGTTTCAATGCCCAGCTGGTCGCACAACTTCGCTAAACTGCAGATCATCTGCATAGTGCGGTCTTCGGAACCCAACCCCCACACAAGCGACTTGTCAATTTTCAGCACGTCGAATTCCAGCTGGATGAACAGCGAGAAGTTCGCGTTCTCCACGCCGAAGTCATCGATAGCCACACGGAAACCGCGGCTGCGCAAATCGTCGGCTACCGTGCGCATCAGCCCATCGTTTTCTTCACGGGCCGACTCGGTTATTTCAATCTCGATAAAGGCCGGGTCAACGCCATGCGACGCCACCGTATTGGCCACCTGTTCCACAAACCCCGGCTCACCGATGGTGCGCCGCGAGAAGTTTACCGCCAGTGGCACCGCGCGCTTGTCCTCACGCTGCCAGCGCGCCACCGTAGCGCACGCCTGGTCAAGCGCGAAAAAGTCGATGTCTGCAATCTCGCCCATGTCCTCCAGCGCCGGTACGAACGAAGAGGGCAACGCCTGCACACCGCCTTCGCTGCCGCAGAAGCGGATGAGCGCCTCGGCACTCATGATCTCGCCCGTTTTCCCACACGCTTGCGGCATGAGATGAATGCTGAGCGCGCCAGCCTCCACCGCATCGCGCGCGCCACCAGGGTGCAAAAGGCCACTGACCGCCGCATCGGACGCCAAATCCACTCCTAAATCGACCGCGCGATGGCGCCCGCGCTTCGCGCTGCGCATGCGGTCGCCTGCCAGGTCAAGCAGACTGGTGGTGTTGTCGCACACCTCGTGCCAGGCCGGGCCCAGCGAAGCGGGTATTCCTTCGGACAAAAAGCGTTCGGCAGCCTGCTTTGCCAACTTCGCAAACTCTGCGTAATCGATATCAATTGCTACCGCACAAAATTCATCGTCGCCAATGCGATACACCGCATCACCGAACACCTTACGCAAACATGAGCCGATACACCGCAGCATGGCGTCACCCACCGCGCGCCCCTGTTCACGATTGATAACGGAAAGCCGGTCGGCATCCACAAGCGCAATGCCAATGCGCCGGAACGTACCACGGTCGAAATCGCGATGGAAGGCTGCGCGCGAATGCACCAGCGTCAGCGGGTCATCCCAGGTGAGTTCCGCTACCCTGCGTTGAGCCAACTCGCGCCTGAGACGAGCCGCCACCGAATTGGCGAACGCAACCAACGGCTTTTCAATAATGTCCAACCGAGCATTCTGCTTGGGATTATCCACGCCTACATAGCCAGCAAACCGACCATCTAACTCCAGCGGCACAGCCACCAAGGACGAAATGTCCTGCGCTTTCAGCACTTCATACTCTTCAGCCCGACCCCATTTGGGAAGAATATCTATGTTACTAATAAGCACGGCATCGTTTTCCGCAAACCGCTCCAACCAGGGATCAATCAGCGAAAGGGGCAGCTGTTGCAGCTGATGTTTCTGTGACGTCACCCCGTCATTGCACCATTCATGAGTGTTTGACATGTATTCGTCATCAACTTCAAAGATATAGCTTCGGTCGGCCTCCAAAAAGCGGCCCAGAATGTGCAGCGCCTCGCCGAGCGCTTGATCAATAGTGCCGTCGCCTTCGAGCGCGCGGATGCAGTCCACCACCATGACACCCGCATCGGCCAAAAACGCGAACGAGTCGTTTTTGTTTTGTAGATCGGTAACGTCGAAGGCAATCTCTAAGCGGGCCGGTTTACCGTTCCATTGAATGAGTTTATCTCGCAGCAAATAATGGCGGTTTACCAGGGTATTCGTATGCTCCCACTCATAGAACGTATCCTCGGTGAGACGGTGGCTTGTACAGAAGGGACACGGAGCCGACTGTCCCTGAAGCACCTCGTAACACGGCCTGTCGGAAACGGCCGGATCGCCATACACCTCACGGCTTGCCTTGTTCAGGTACAACAATTCATACGTCTGCGGGTCGCTGATGTATACCAATTCGGAAAGGCCATCAAGCAGGGCGTCAATTTCGGTGTTCATGGCAACCCTCCCCCTGCGCGGCCGAGCCGCATCGTGAAACGAGCCCCGTTCCGTGGGGAATGCGGGGAATAAGCCGCTCGCGCCTCCATTTTGACGGGAGCGCGAACACACTCTACTCGTATCCCTTTTTCAGATGATAAGGGTTCATTATAGAAGTAGTCCCTGATAGCTGACTAGTGGGGTGGCGTATAATGAGAGGGCCGGAGAAAGATCCGGCGGCCGTAGCCGCCGGACCTCGTTAGTCTTGGACGCGGATGACGCTCGGTGCGTCGCGCAGGACGTCGTCCAGTTCGGCGATTTCGGCCAGGACGTCGCGGACGCTCTTTTCGCGAGCGGTGTGGGTGACGTACGTGATGTTCACCGTGTCGGCATCCTTCTTGCCGCGCTGAATGACTGACAGCACGCTCACGTTGTGCTTGGCGAACACGCCAGCCATGGCAGCCAGTACGCCGGAGCGGTCGGCCACGGCGAAGCGGATGTAGTACTTCGTCTTCAGTTCTTCCATGGGCACGAGCGGCAGCTTATCGGTGCAGGTGCAGCCCACAATGGGGCCGATGCCCTGCTGCACGTGGCGCGCAATTTCCAGCACGTCGCCCATGACGGCGCTCGCCGCCGCGCCCGCGCCGGCGCCTTCGCCAAAGAACATGGTCTCGCCCACGGCGTCGCCCACCACATAGATGGCGTTGAACACGCCGTTCACGGTGGCCAGCTGGTGCGACAGCGGCAGCATGGTGGGGTGCACGCGCACGTCCACGCCCTCGGCCGTGCGGTGCGCGTGGGCCAGCAGCTTCACGCAGTAGCCCATGTCCTTGGCAATTTGCAGGTCGAGCGGCGTAATGTTGCGGATGCCCTCAGCGTACACATCGCCCAAGGTCACACGCGAGTTAAACGCGATGGACGCCAGGATGGCAATTTTGGCCGCCGCGTCAAGGCCGTCCACGTCGGCCGTGGGGTCGGCCTCGGCGAAGCCCTTCGCCTGGGCCTCGGCCAGCACGTCGGCGTAAGGCATGTCGTCTTCGGCCATGCGCGTGAGCATGTAGTTCGTCGTGCCGTTCACAATGCCCATGACCGAGCTGATTTCGTTCGCGATGAGCGAGTGCTTCAGCGGGTCGATGATGGGGATGCCGCCACCCACGCTGGCCTCGAACGCAATTTCCTTGCCGGCTTCGTCGGCCGCAGTCATAACCTCTTCGCCGTGCGTGGCCATGAGGGCTTTGTTGGCCGTGACCACGTTTTTGCCCGCGCGCAGAGCACCCACCACAATGTCGCGCGCCACGGTGGTGCCGCCGATGAGTTCAATGACAATGTCGATGTCCGGGTCGTTCAGAATGTCGTGGAAATCCTGCGTGAAGATGTCTTCCACGCCGTGGGCAATGGCCTGCTCAGGGTTGCGCGAGCACACGCGCACCAGCTCCACGTCAATGCCGTAGTGACGCTTGAAGTCGTCGCGGTGGTTCTGCAGGATGTCGATGCACCCACCGCCAACCGTCCCCGTGCCCACCAATCCCAATTTTACCGTCATGTCAGTTTCCCTTCTCTAAATATCTCGTGCCATCAGGTCTTCGTAGGTTTCGCGGCGGGTGGTTATGCGCGCTTCGCCGTCTTTCACGAACACGACGGCGGGGCGCGGTTGGCCGTTGTAGTTGCTTGACATGGTGTGATTGTAGGCGCCCGTGCCGAAGACGGCCACAATGTCGCCCACGTCGGGGCGCTGCATGGGCATGTCGATGACCACGGCGTCGCCGCTTTCGCAGTGCTTGCCGGCAATGGTCACAATCTCGGTGCGCGGCTGACCAGCCTTGTTGGCAATCACCGGCTCGTAATCGGCGTGGTAGAGCGCCGTGCGGATGTTGTCGGACATGCCGCCATCCACGGCCACGTACTTGCGAATATTCGGCAACGTTTTGATGATGCCCACGGTGTACAGCGTCACGCCCGCGTTGGCTACCAGGCTGCGACCGGGCTCCACCAGCAGGCGCGGTTCGGCCACGCCGTGCTTCGCGCAGGCTTCGTGCACGGCCGTGGTGATTGTTTCGGCGAACTGATTGATGGAGGCCGGCTGATCATCGGCCGTGTAGGCTATGCCCAGGCCACCGCCCATGTCCAATTCCTCGATGCGATAGCCGTACCCCGCCTCGATGCGCGCCATGAGGTCCACCATCACGTCAACGGCCTCGGGGTAGGAATGCAGCGAGAAAATCTGCGAACCAATGTGGCAATGCAGGCCCGCGAGGCGCACGTGCGACGTGGCGAGCACGTCCTTCACGCAGCCGTACGCGAAGTCCTCGCGCATGGTGAAGCCGAACTTCGAGTCCTCGCATCCGGTGCGAATGTACTGGTGCGTGTCGGCCTCCACACCGGGCGTGATGCGCATGTAAATGGCCTGTTCAACGCCCAGTTCGCCCGCAATTTCTGAGATGCGGCGCAGCTCAATACGACTGTCGATAATAATGCGACCCACGCCCGCGGAAATAGCTTCGCGCAACTCCTGCGGCGTTTTGTTGTTGCCGTGCATGAAGATGCGCTCGGCCGGGAAACCCGTGGTCAGCGCGCACGCCAGCTCGCCGCCGCCCGACACGTCCAGGCACAGCCCCTCGGCGTTCACAATGCGCGCCGCGTCCTTGTTGAGAAACGCCTTGCTGGCGTAGACAACATCCGTGTTCGCATAGCGGCTGCGGAACGCGTGCAGATAGGTTTCCATGCGCGTGCGCATGTCAGCCTCGTCCATGACGTAGAGCGCCGTGCCCTGTTCGCGCGCCAGTTTCACCATGTCGACGCCACCGACGAACAGGTGGTCGTCGCGCACCTCCGCCGTCAGCGGGAGGACAGCGCCCAGCTCAAGTGTGGTGCGGTGGTCGGGCTGCTTGCTGGTGTCGGATGCGGGAAGCGACATCGGGAATCCTTTCACGTACGAGCGGACTATTCCCAGTCTATCATTGCCACGCGCCCGCATGATTTCGCACGAGCAAAATGACGCATTCCTCCACCGAGGGGCGGCGAGGGGACCGCGAAGCGCGTCACACTTTTATGAAAGGCGCTCGTCGACTTTCCCCGAAGTCGAAAACATAATCAGCAAGAGGTACCTCAATACGAAGATCCGAAGGCGCGCTCGTAGGCTTCCGATAGCAGATCATCGGCGGTGGTGCCGAACGCGGCCGCGATGCGATGCATAGTGGCAAGCGTCGGATTTCCCTTACCCGCCTCAATTTCACGAAGATGGTTGTTGCTCATATTCGCAACCAAAGCGAAAACCGATTGCTCGATACCCGCATCAACACGCCGCGCTGTGACCGTAGCCCCAAACGCAACCTTAAGCGCCCGAACCTGTTCAGGCGAAGCATCTAAAGAATCAAAAGATGTATCAGATAACGCAGACATGCCGGCCAGCATAGGGGCAGACTCGTGGCATAATTAACTTTAGATAGTTAATGTTAATACAATGTCTTAATAAAGTTGAAAGAGGTGAGCGATGTCTATAGTCTTAACCTTCGAAAAGGTCATAAAAGACAAAGGCATTAACGAAAAAGAAATCGCAGAAAAACTTGGTGCAATCGTTGACCTTCCGCGAATAGAGGCAGGTAACGTTCGTGCAATACGTTTTACTACCCTCGATGCACTCTGCGTCGAACTCGACTGTCAACCTGGGGATATTCTTTTTCATGCCGCAAATAAGTGAAACGAAAGTTTATGAAAAGGGGTTGCAACAAAAACCCTTCCCACTTCATAAAAGTGTGACGTGCTTCGCGCTATTGATGACGCCAAGATGTTATGCGCATCCCTATCACCATGACGAGGGCATGTTCTTCTCTGGTTAACGTGCTTGTCTGGCTATCTTCGGAGGGGTGCAAGCGCGACGACGCGAAGCGTCTAGTCCCTTTAGGGATGGAACCGCTCCGCCATCAGGCGGAGAATGCATCCTCGACCTACGTTTTCGCGCTTCGCGCGAACGGCGCTCTGGAGAACGCCGCTACGGAGGTTATCCCTCTTGCAAGTCAATGCCTTCAAGTCAGTCAACCCGCGTCGTAAGGTAAGGGAGCGGGAAAACTTATGGCGTACTAGCTAGCGCGATAGCGCGTCACACTTTTATCCCGCGGGCAGCTCCTGCACTTTTACCTGCGAGCGACAGATACTTTATAGTCCGAACAGCGCTAGGAGGCGGTCCCAGAAGGATTGTTCGGGTTCTGGGGACTGGGGCTCTTCGGCGATGGGGGCTTTGATGGGGTCGGTGGACATGACGAATTGGACCAGGGTGACGTTGGTGTTTTTCGGGCTGGCGAAGCTGATGGGCTTGAAGTCGCTCTTGTCGTAGTCGGCCATCATGGCATCGATTTCTTGCTGCACCTTATCGGGGATAGCCTGGACCTCGGTATACAGCGCGCCTGTGCCGTCGGCCAGCTGCTGCGCGCCCGATGCCAACTGCGAGGCGCCGCCGGACAATTCACCTGCACCAACGGAAGCCTGGTTCGCGCCCGATGCCAGTTGCGAAGCGCCCGAAGCCAGCGACCCAGCACCTGCGGCGATGCCGCCCGCCCCCTCGGACAAGCTCGAAAGGCCCGTAACCAGCGCCGCAGAACCTGCCGCCAACGCGGCTGCCCCACCCGCGAGGCTTGCCGGATCGTCCGCCGCGCCTAAGCCTGCGGCCGCGCCATCGAGCGCATCCGAAGCACCCTGGGCGCCAGCGTTTCCCCCGGTCGCGGTCATGAATGCCGTGAGCGCACTTTGCATGCTGGCGGCCAAGTCGGCCGTGGCGGAGGCCGCAGTTTGGTAGGCCTGTGTGTCGTCGAGGCCCTGTGCCTTTGCGGCGGCGAACGCCTGAGCATAGCCAGCGACGTAGGTTTGCACCGCTCCCTGATATGCCTGTTCAAGAGCGGACGTATCCGCCATCTGGGAGCGCGCTTCGGCAGCCTGCGCCAACAACCCACCGCGATAGGCTTCCAGCCCGCCCGCAAGACCCGCAGCGCCGTCGGCCACGCCCTGTGCACCCGACGCGGCGTCACGTGCCCCAGCGGCCAGCTGACCTGCACCTTCAGTTAACCCGTTCGCGCCGCCAACCAGCTGACCCGCGCCCGACGCCAGCCCGCCGATGCCTTCTGCCACCTGACCTGCGCCCGACGCGAGGTTTCCCGCACCACTCGCCACGCCGTCGGCACCGCTCTTCAGTTCGCCTACGCCGTCGCCCAGCTGGCGGAACCCGGACACGAGGCCTTCGGTGTCGGGCGCCTCAATGCCCATAGAGAACGGCACAGCGGCAAACGTGATGCCACTCATTTCGAAGTCCTTCACCTGGGCCGTTGCCGTAAACGAGCCGTCCTTGCCCGGCATGCCCGTGAACGTGACCTGGGTGTCTGACCCGGCAAGCGCAATCTGCCCGTCCTCGGTGGCCACGTCCGTGGCTTTGCCCGCGGCGAAGGGCACCGTGATTTGCAGCAGGTAGTTGTCGAAGAACGCAGGGTCAACCATCGCGTCCTGCTTGGTGGTAATTTCCACCGACAGTGCGCCTGTCGCGCCACCCAGCTCAGCGGCTTCCACTGGCGTGCCGTCCAGCTTGTAGACAATCGACACCTTCCACGGCAGCGCGTGTGCACCAAGGTCGCCCTGGTAACTCAGCGAATCGCCGGCGACGTTCGCCGTGATGGCATCGCCGTTTTGGCTGATGCCGCTCGCGTCGGTGAGGTTTTCCACGGCTTGATAGTCGCCGAAATCGGTCACCGTACCGGGCGCATCCGGCTTGAGGATGTTCACCACGTAGACGTCGTCCACAGCGCCGGCCGCGGACAGCCGCGCGTACACCACTTCCTCCTTGGGCGTGGCGTTTTTCGCGTCCGCCGGCGCGGTTGCCGCGGGGGCACTCGCTGCGCCAGCGCCGCCCGACCCTTCGGCCGCAAGCGCAACGGCCGAGGTCAGCGAGCCGCCACATACACCGCTTACCAGCGTGCCCGCCAGCACCACGGACAGCGCGGCGCCCATGCGCGCCCGCGCGCCACGGCGACCATGCGCACGTTTCCGGGGCTTGTCGGGCGCCGCATTAGCGCACGGCTTCCCCTTCTCCAACGCCTCGTTCGCCTGCCCCTGCTTCAGAAGCTTCATGACGACGCCTCCTTCTTTTCGCTCTTAGTGCCTCCGTCCGCGGCGGAACCCGCCCGGAAAAAACCTGCGCGCCACGTGGTCTTCGCAATGAGCTTGTCGAAGATGAGCAGCGCCGCCGGCAAGAATGTCACAACCAGGAAGAACGACAGCAACGTGCCGCGCGCCAGCAGCAGGCCCAGCAGCGACACGATGTTGTTTGTCGAGGTCAGCCACAGCACGAGGCCTGCCGCCGTGAGAATGCTCGCGGACACAAGGATGCTTTGGAACGACGTGCCCAGCGTGCGGGCCAGCGCCTCGCGGGCGGGCATGCTGCGGCGGTGCGTGCGGTAGGTGTCCGTAAATAGGATGGCGTAGTCTACCGTGGCGCCCAGCTGCACGGTGTTGATCACGAGAAAGCCCAGGTAGTTTAGCGATTCTCCCGTGAAATACGGCACGGACAGGTTGATAAAAATGGCCGACTCGATGGTGGCAATTAAAATGACTGGAAGCGTGGCCGACTTAAACGTAAGCAGCAACACCAGCAGAATGGCCGCGATGGCAATGAGGTTCGTCACCTTGTTGTCCTCGGTCACGACGCCCTTCATGTCGTAGAGGCTGGCCGTCATGCCGGCCGTGAGGCCCTGGTCACCGTACAGGTTGCGCACTTCGTTGCGCACCTGCTCAAGCACGCCGAACGCGGTTGTGCCCTCGGACTCGGTGTCGGCGTACACCACCAGGCGCGCGTCGTGTTCGGAGTAGAACTGCTCGGTCACGGCCGGGTCCAAAAAGCCGGTGGGAATCTGCGAGCCTACGGCCATTGGGTACGACAATACGGACGTGACGTGGGGAATCTGTTCCAGGCGCTCGGCGAGTTCCAGTTCGCGTCCCATGTCGCCCTTCGGCACCAGCACCACGGCGGGCGTCGATTGGCCGAACGTGTCGTTAATGGCAGCCGTGTCGCGCGCCACGCGCGTTTGGCTTCCTTCGGTTGAGCCCATGCCGTACGTAAATTGTGTGCTGGCCTGCGCCATTGCGCACGGCACCACCAGCACCAGCACCAGCGCGAACACGGGAATGCGCAGAGGCGCCAGAACCTTCCCCACGCCTTTGAAAGTGGGTAGGAAGCGGCGATGGTGCGTTTTGTCAATGAGTTTGTAGGCGGCCAACGTGAAGGCCGGCAGGAACACCACCACGCAAATGAACGAGAACACAATGCCTTTGCAGAGCGTAATGCCCAGGTCAGCGCCTATGCGGAACTGCATGAAGCCAAGCGCTGCAAACCCGAACATAGTGGTGGCGGCCGACGCGGCGATGGCCGAGAAGCTTTGCTTCATGGCGCGGCGCATGGCCAGCACGGCGTCGGGTTCCTTCTCGCGTTCACGCTGGAACGCGTGCAGCAGGAAAATGGCGTAGTCCAGCGACACGGCCAGCTGCAGAATAGGCGCGATGGTGAACGCGATGTAGCTAACTTCGCCCAGGAAGATGTTCGTGCCCATGTTGAGCAACACCGACACGCCAATGGCCAGCAGAAAGAACACGGGCTCAATCCACGAGGTGGTGGATATGATGAGAATAAGCAGGATCAGCGGCACCAAAATGGCGAACGCGTTGGCTACCTCGCTGCCCGCCATGGCTTCGGATTCAGCCGTGTTGATGGCCTGACCAGTGGCGCTGCCGTCCTCGCCCACCACGTCGTAAATGGCTTGGAGCGCTTCGGTTTCTTCGCCTTCGGCCACGGTGACGTCGAAGAGGGCGTGGCCGTCGCGGTAGTATTGCTCCACCGTGGCCTGGTCCAGCATTTCGAGCGGAGTGCCCAGGTCAGCCACATCGTCGAGCCACAGCACGCCTTCGACACCTTGCGCGGCAGCCAGTTCGTGCTTGTACGTGAGCGCTTGTTCCACGTCCACGTTGTTCACCATGACGCGGGCGTTGGGAACGGAGGCGTCGAATTCGGCGTTCATCTGCTCCAACGCGCGCGTGGACTCGGTGGATTCAGGCAGGTACGACGTCAGGTCGTAGTTGATGGGCACGAACAGCGCGGCGACACCCGCCGCCGCGGCCAGCAAAAGCGTGACAACGACGATGGGAATGCGATGGCCCGTCACGAACGCGGTAAACCGATCCACGAACCGCCTCCTACCCTATCGTTGCGGATGCTGGGCTGGTGCCCTGGTGGCGGCGCGTGCGTGGGCGACCTCCAACTGCCGTGTTCGCGGGGCCGCCGCATGGCGGTTTCTCGCGTGAAACGGCAACACCCTGTTGATTATCTTTCTTCAATACTGTTATATTGCATTATGCCGATTCTGCAACCGATAATATCTTCGCAAATGTCGGCAAACCGACATCTGGTACGAAAATGTCGGGAAAGCCTTCCTTCGAACCCTCGGACAGGAGGGGCATCATGAAGCAAGACCACCGCGTACGTCTGACAAAAATGCTGCTCCGCGAGGCATTTCTGGATCTTCTGCTGGAAAAGCCCGTGGCGAAAATCACCGTAAAGGAACTGTGCGACAAAGCTGGTGTCAATCGGGCAACGTTTTACGCTCATTACCGCGACCTGTTTGACCTGCATGAGGAAATCGAGCAGGATCTGGCGCACACCATCATGCACTCGCTGAACACGACGCAGCCCGGCAACCTGTTTAGCGCGTTCAGCACCGCCATTTGCTCCATCATTGTTGAGCATCAGCGCTCGTGCCAGGCCATTTTTGGCGAATTCGGCGACCCGGACTTTCCGCTGCGCGTGGTGGAGACGCTGCGCGAGAGCAGTCTGGCACTGTGGCACGAGGAACGTCCCGAGGTGCCGAAAGACGAGCTCAACCGCTTCTACACGTTCGCCGCGAATGGATGCCTCGCCGTCGTGCGCGCCTGGGTGCAAAACGACATGCAAGAAAGCCCCGAAACCATCGCCTGCTTCATAGAAAAAATGACCACCAAAGGCCTCGCCTCCCTCTGACCCCCTAACGCCGCCCGCGTGCATTATTTTTTCGTGCGTCTTTTTTCGTTGCTGAATTTTTCGCTGTCATTTTTTGGCGCTCCCTTTATTGCACTCCATTTTTGGTGCGTGATTTTTTGATTGTTGGAATGTTTCACGTGAAACATTTGGGGTTTACGAAAAAAGTTGTTGTTCTTTATGCTGAGAATTACCTGTTCACAAGCTTAGTGCTGAAAAAGTTAGTATTCCTAGGGAGTTGCTAGTATTTATTTTATTCTTTTTGGCGTATAATAGGGCGAACCGGAACAGCCGGAGACCGAGAGAGGAGCATCATGGCAGTGCAAGAACCGTCCATCGATCAGTGGCTCAAAGAGGCGAAGCAGGACCCGAAAGCTGCGCAGTGCGGCATGTTCCTGACGCATAACGGCATCGTGCGCATCACGCCGAAAAAGCAGGTGCGCGAAGGCGTCGAAGGCTTGGGCGAAGTGACTCACGTTGAATTCTCGTACGATAAAGAGGGCGTCGAAAAAGCCGTCGAAGAGGCGCTGACCTGGCCCGGCGTGTACTATGTACGCACGTGGCTGAACGAAGGCGTACTGGGCGTGGGCGACTCCATCATGTACGTGCTCATCGGAGCGGACATTCGCCCGAACTGCATTGATGCGCTCCAGAAGCTCGTCGGGAAGATCAAAAACGACCTCGTGGTGGAGAAGGAAATCTACGCCTAGGTTTTCACCAAGGTTCACAAGAACGCAACACATATCATTTTGAGGGACGGATGTTTCACGTGAAACATCCGTTCTTTTATTTGGAATTACTTTTTCGCCAATCGTTATTTCAGCAACGATATTTTGATGCGCGAAAAAATGAGTGGCGAAAGTGAGTGACGGGGATAGATGGATGGATGGCGGGGAATGAGCAAAGAATGGTTTGTGGGACAACGAAAAAATGAGTGGTTGGGTGGGATCACGAAAATTTCAGAAAAATAAATGTAATGAAAAAATGAGTGATTGAGAGAGGCGGAAATGAAAGGGAGAAGCCGGGAGATATGGGTGGCGGGGTGGGTGGGAGGTTGTTTTTCTTGGTGGGGAATATTCTTAGGTGGGAATAGATTTGGGGTAGTATAATGAGGGAGACGTGGGTGTTAAGTAAGGGAGGGTTTGGTATGGGTGAGAAGATTATGGACGGGTTTCCTTCTCGGGAAGAGGCATTAAAAGACTTTTTTGCTGCTTGGGAGCCTGCGGCGGAGGCGACGGCTACCGAACTCGTGAGCCTTGATGAAGCGGTTGGGCGCATTCTGGCGCGCGCGTTGTTCTCCATCAACACCCTGCCCGTTGTGCGAGCCTCGGCGTGTGATGGCATTGCCGTAAAGTCGGAGGCTTTCGCAAACGGGCTGCCTGACACCAGCACCTGGCACCTTGGCGAAGACTACGTGCGCGCCGACACGGGCGACGATTTCCCTGATGCGTACGACGCGGTCATCATGATAGAGAAAGCTGCCCTCCAGCCCGACGGCTCCGTCATCCTTGACGACGACGTGCAGGTGCAGCCCGGCACGAACGTACGCCCTGCTGGCAGCACCATCAAGGCCGGCGCGCCGCTCATGAAAGCGGGCCTGCCCATTCGTCCAACCGACCTCGCCACGCTTGCCATGGGCGGTGTCACCATGGTGCCCGTGCGCCGCAAGCCGCGCATCGCGTTCATCCCCACCGGAAGCGAACTCGTTCCCGCCGGCATAGCACCGCGGCGCGGGCAAAACGTGGACACAAACAGCCTGATGGTGAAGCACCTGCTGCACGAATACGGCGCGGAACCCCTCATCTTCCCCATCGTGCATGACGACGAAGCGGCCCTGGAGCGCGCATTCACGGAGGCGCTCGCCATTGCCGACGCCGTGATAATCAACGGCGGCTCAGCCGTGGGTGAAGAAGATTTTAACGTGCGCATGATTGAGCGGCGCGGGCGCGTGGTGCACCACTACATCGCCGCCGTGCCGGGACGCCCCCTCATGATGGCCGTCGCCAACGGCAAACCAGTCATTGACCTGCCCGGACCAACACTCGCGGCCTACTTCGGCGCGCAGTGGTGCCTCCAGGCCATCGTCGCGCGCTTCCTCGGCATTCCCGTGTTGCACCACCCCACGGTGAAGGCGCGTGCCGCGGCCGACGTGTCATGCCCGCCCCAGATGGCGAACATCGCGCGCGTGAACTTGGTGCATGACGAAGAAAGTCCCACGGGCTATACGGCGCACTTCCTGAATTTCAACGCTGGTGATATGGCGGCTTGCATGGCCAGCAACGCCCAGCGCGTGTCGCCCCTCGGCGAACGCGGCTTTGCGGCCGAGGACATAATTGACGTTGAACTGCTCCGCAGCGAGGAATACATCGACTGAGACAACCTATCGCGCCTGTTCAGCTTACCCGCGCGCCCACACGCCCGCCGCGGCGCACGCCACCCTAATCGCGCCGCGCAAAAATCAGCGACAGCGCCTCAGCGCGCGTCGCCTGGCTGCGCTCGAACGCGCCACGCACGGCGCTGGTCGTGGTCTTCGCGCCCGCCTTCTTCACGCCGCGCATGCTCATACACAGATGCTCGGCCTCCAGCACCACGATGACGCCCTGCGGATGCAGCTGCTCAATAAGTGTGTCGGCAATTTGCGAGGTCAGACGCTCTTGCACCTGCGGCCGCTTCGCAAACACGTCCACCAGACGTGCCAACTTCGACAGCCCACAAATGCGTCCGTCAGCCGCTGGAATGTAGGCCACGTGCGCCATGCCAAAAAACGGCACCAGATGATGCTCGCACATGGAGTAGAAGGGAATGTCGCGCACCAGCACCATTTCCTCGTGGTGTTCGTCGAACGTGGTGGCGAAATGCTCGGCCGGGTCTTGGCCCAGACCAGCAAACACTTCCTCGTACATGCGCGCCACGCGCGCAGGTGTCTCGCGCAAGCCCTCTCGATCGGGGTCTTCGCCCACACCTTCCAGAATAAGCCGCACGCCCTCTTCGATTTTTGCTGAATCCATAGCTGCTTTGCCCGCTTTCTCACACTGGCTGTCGCGACCATCATAGCATGACGTTTTCGCAGAAGAACGGGGCTGTCGGCAAAAAGAGAGAAGACCCGGCGGGGAGGGAGGGTGCCGGGTCTTCACGTTGAAGGAGGGCCGCCGCACAGTGCGGCCCGGGAAGGTTATCGTCGGGCGTGCGCCCGCTCGTCAACCGCAGAAACTCCGCGGCTTGACCAGCGCCAGCCAGCACGGCCAGCACAAGCTCAGTGCCGCAGCGTTACGCCACCTGCCGCTCGCGCAGCTCGTGGCACGTACCGCACTGGAAGACACCCTGGTGGTGGCACTGAGCGCACCACTTCATGGCATCCTTCTGCACGTTCTTGGTGTGAATCTTATGGCAGTCGGTGCACGTCGGAACGTTCGCGTCGTGCTGCTCGTTGCTTGCATACTCGTGAGGGTTCTGCACGGCTCCCTTGTCATCCTTGAAGTTCGTGTTGTCCGCGGTGATCACCGCCATGTCAGCCAAAGTGCCGTGGCACGCCGGATCCTGGCACGTCTGCGCGTCAACCGTCACCACGGTGGCCTTCGACGCAGGCTTGTCCGCGTACGTCACGCCCTCGTGGGCGGTCTTCAGCGTGGCTTCCTCGGTATGGCACTGGCTGCACTGCATGTCACCATGCTCCATAGCCTGGGGATACGCCGCGTCAGTCATCGTGCCCGCCTCGGTGGTGTGGCACGTCTTGCAGTCGATGTCCATGGTCCAGTCCACCGTCTGCGTTGCCATGGGGTCTTCCTTTTGGGACTGCTTAGCCGGAGCCTCGCCGTCGCCCGCCTGCTTGGGAGAGCACCCGACAACCGAGCCCAAAGCAACAGCGAGCAGCAGCACGGCAACCGCGATAGCCAGCACCACAAAGCCCCTGTTGGCGGTTTTTGTCGTTGCGTTCGTCATAGTATTCCTATCGTGTCAGCAACCCGGCCAGCCAGGGGCCAGCCGGGTTCGATGCAGTTCGAAGCGCCGCCCGGGGAGGGAGGGGGCGGCGCTTCATGTGGTCAAGCGCGCGGGTGCCTACTTCTTGGCGTCCCACGGCTCCAAACCGGCGCAGTGGCGGCCAGCAATACGGCCCCACACCATGTTCTCGGAGTTGTTACCGCCGGTGATGCCATAGCTGTGAGCCTGGAAGTTGCCGAAGCTGCCCGCAGCGTACAGGCGCGGAATCACGTTGCCGGCCGGGTCCAGGACCTCGGCGTTCACGTTCTTCTTCGGGCCGCCCAGCGTGGAGCAGGAACCGGGGTAGATGGAGATGGCGTAGTACGGGCCATTTTCGGTGAGCTTGTTTTCCTCGGCGGTAAGCTCGCGGTCGAAACGCGGGTCCTTGCCGGCGTCGCAGAAGGACTGGTACTCGTCGAACGTGGCTTTCAGCGTGTCAACGTCCATCCAGTGGTCGAATTCCTTGATCTTCTTGGCGAGGTCCTCAAGCGTGTCGCCCTTCAGCACCCAGCCGCGCTCGATTTCCACCTGGTTATCGTTGGACCAGCCGTCCCATGCGCGAATCTCATCAGGCAGGTCGGTGGTGTAGTTGCCGCATTCGAACCAGCCGCCCTGCTGCGTGCCCATGGGGCCGCCGTCGATGCCCTTCTGGTCGAAGATCTGCCACGACGGAATGCGATCGTAGTCGTCAATCTTGTCGCTGAACGACATGAGGGTGTGCCAACCGTTGTGCGCGGTGCCGCCAGTCTTCGCCTCGTTCTGATAGCGCTTACCCAGGCGGTTCACCGTGAAGAATGCGTCGGACTGCGGGCTGGCGAAAATGGCGAAGTCGTAGTCGGGGTCGCGCGTCCACATGGCGGTGGTGGAAATAACCATGCCCATGTGCCACAGCTTCGCGCCCACTTCTTCAACCATGCGGATGCCGTCGCCGGTGTTGTACTGCCAACCCTCGAACTTGAACGGGTAAATCTTCAGGTACTCGTTCTTCAGATCTTCGTTGAATTCGAAGCCGCCGGTGCACAGCACCACGCCCTTGCGGGCCTTGATGGTTTTCTCAGCGCCATCTTCCATGAAACGCACGCCGCAGATTTCCTTCGTGGCGGGGTTCTGGATGAGGTGTTCGTCGGTGCACTTGAACTTGATCTCGATGGGAAGGCCCAGCTCAGCGCGCTTGGCTTCCAGCTCGTGGAACGTTGTCATGCCGAAGCCCTCGACGTTGGACACGCCGATGCAGCCGGCGTACTTGCCGTCGTCCAGGAACCAGTACTCGGGAATGGTGCCAGCCAGCGCCTGTTCAGCCACCTCGTAGGTCATGCCGTACTTGTCGGCGTAGTCGGTGTGCTGCTTGGCCTCGGCAATGTAAGCATCAATCATGTCCTCTTCAATAAGGCCATGGCCGAACGCCACGCAGTACTCGCGGAACAGCTTCTCGTCCTTGATGACCGTCCACTCGCCGTTGTTGATGCGGCTGTTGCCACCGCCCTCGACGGGAGCCTTCTCCAGAATAACAACCTCGGAGCCGCCCTCATCAGCAGCGATCAGCGAAGACCACATGCCCGCTCCACCGTAACCAACCACCACGACGTCGGTCTCGTAATCCCACGACTTCGGCTGCCACTCGGTGGAAGCAGCCGACGCGCCGCCCTCGGCCGAGCAACCCGCAAGCGCGGCGGTGCCAGCAACAGCAGCACCGGCTACCGCGGCGCCCTTCAGGAAATTACGGCGTGAAATCTCACTCATAGTTCCTCCTTGCGAATGACGGGCTCCTTTGATCCTCGCTCCCCGCGACGACGTCCCCCTCCACGGCAGACAGCCCGTCCGTCAGCGCTGCATTCTAAAGACGCGCGCCCTCGCGCACACCCGATGGTGGGTGTGATTGTTGATGAAATTCTTAAATCAATGTTTGAACAGGGGAAATAAACCCTCCTCACATTCTTAATCCGATTGTAAAAGCAGTATTCTTCAAGGTAGTATTGTTGACGTTGCCGCGTATCGTCACGATAAGGGGATGCACGGGGCGCCTGACGCGTCGGCTTTGCACGCTACGCAGCACAAGGGGAAGCGGTTGGCGCGATGGCGCGCCGGGCCGCTTTGGGGGAGGATAAGCCTGGGGAGGCTGAATTACGCATGGGGAATAACGCATCTGCGCCGTCTCGTCGCGACACAAAGCGCACGAAGGGCTGCAGCCCAAAACCAGACGAGAGCGTGCACACAGAAGTAGCGGCCAGCGACAGCGAAGGCAGCGACTCATCGAAACCTGCCACACCCGGCCGCTTCTCGCTTGACTACCTTATAGTAATAGTAGGCTTCGGCCTGTGTCGTGCATGGATTGTGTTCAGCCTGTCTGCGTCGGTGGCCAGCCTTGAATCACGCACCGACTGGGTGTTTCTGGTGGCGGGCGCCGTGACGGCTGCGCTGGCAGCGCTTGTCATGACGCGCATTGTGGGAAGCCTGGCCCGCATGCACGAGCGGCTGACCGAGATCATGCTAGGGATGGTGGCGTCGTCGGCTTTGTGCGTGCCAGCAGCGGTATGGCTGGACTCGCCCTCTCTTTTGCTGTTGGGGCTGATCACGGGCGGTGCCGCGTCGGGCTTGCTCCAAGTTATGTGGGGCGAGCGTTTCGCCGCGCAAGACCTCTACTTCTCGCTGGCGTGCGCGCCGGCCGCGGCCATTGTGACGGGACTCGTGCTGGCCATGTCCTCGGAGACAAACCAGCTGGTATTTATCGCGCTGCCCATCATATCGGTGGCGCTGCTGGCGCTGGAATGCAAACGCTGCAACATTGTGTGGAAGACGGGGCTTCCCGAGGGCCAACTGGAAGATGACGAGCCCGAGCCCACCGCCGCAGCCGCCGCGCAACCAGCAGCGTCGCGCGAGCGCATGCGCCTGGATGCCATGTCGGCGAAACTCATGATTACCATTATGGTGTTCTCGTTTTTGGTGCGCATGTTCGACGCGTTTCCCATTGTGGGCGACGACCCGTTTGACCTCTTTGGTGGCATTGGATCATTTAGCCTGGTGCTGGTGGGTGCCATATTTCTTATCATCGCGTTCTTCATCAAAGACCGCATGAACATTTCGCTGGTGTATCGGCTGTCGCTGCCTATTATGATTGCGGGGCTTATTGCCATTGCACTGGTGTTTGGGCAGCGCGCGCCGCTGTCGGTGATGCTTATTGCCATTGGCTATGAGCTGTTCGACATTTTGTCATGGGTGCTGTTTAGCGAGGTCGCGCGCCGTAAAGGGCCGGACGCGGCACCGTATGTGTTCGGTATTGGCGTGGCGTACATGTTCGTGGGCATGGCTGCTGGCTACCTGGCCAGCGCCGTCATGAGCCCGCTTGTGCAGGACGGCTCGCTGCAGTTGAGCGCGGTGGCACTGGTGGCCATTCTGTGCTTGGTGGTGATCTCGTTCATGGTGCTGCCGGAAAGCATGGTGTCGTCGCTTTCGCACTTGGGCACCAGCAAGAAGCAGGAGAAAGAAAAGCCCGCCGATCAGGCCGAACCGCAAGAACCCCAGCTCACCCTAGAGCAGAAATGCGCGGGCGTGGCCCAACAGTGCGGCCTCACGCCACGCGAGAACGAGGTGCTGGAATTCCTGGCGCGCGGGCGCACGCTGTCCATTGTGGCACGTGACCTGCACATTGCGAAGAACACCGCGCGCACCCACATCGAGAAGATCTACCAGAAAACGGGCATCCACAAGCAACAGGACCTCATCGACTTTGTGGAAGAGTGGACCGCCGACGAAGGCGATGCCGCCCCGCAGCGGTGACGCGCGCGGCAGGCGAGCGCACTTGCGGGCGCCGGGGGCGCAGCGGGGCGCGACACGCCACCCACGCCGGACACCCTCCCCCGCAACCAGCGCCTACAGCACCGGCTTCCGCTCCAAAAGATGCTTGAGCGCCTCCATGGCCTGGTAATCCGGGTTCGGAATTACCTCCGGCCCGTCTTCGCCTTCCACCGTCAGTGTCTCGGGCAGCAGCGAATCATCGGGAAGCTCATGAGCGCCTTCGATAGTGACGCCGTATAACTCGTCGCCCACGCGCAGCTTGTGCACGACATCGAGCCCCTCAATCACCTGGCCAAACACCGTGAACTTGTCGTCGTATTCCGGATGATCCGCCAGCGAAAAGAAGAACTGACAGCTGCCGCTATCAGGCGTTTTTTTGTGCGTGAGCGAGAGCGACCCCTCCACATGGTGGTTATTCGGATTGTCGTTCCACTCATCCTTAATAAGGTAGCCGGCGTCGCCCATGCCGGGGTGCACGGCGCGAATCTGCTCGCGCACGGCCATGCGCACCTGCTGCGGACGCAGCGGCCGCGTGATGGGGCAGCCGCCCACCACCACGTCGCCCTCCTTGCGGCTGTAGAAATTCAGATCGTTGTAGAACCCCTTCAACGCCAGCTCGATGAAGTTCCCCGTGGTGAGCGGCGCGCCCACGCCGTCCAGCTTCACCTTGATGGTGCCCTTCGCGGTTTCAAACACGGCCGTTTCCTCGCCCGACGGAACGTAGCGCGGCGTGTACAGCGGCTTGATAATTTGACCCATGTACCTCCCCTTCCCTACCCTGCGTGCTTCTTTCGCCTGCCCACTCTAACGCTGCGGGCGCACTACGGCATCGGATTGACAATCCTATTTCACACCAGTCGCAGGTAGAACGCGTAGCGTGGTAGGCTGTGACCAAGAAAAGCCAAGGGAAGGACCCGCCATGGAACACATACCATCGAACGCGAAAACAACCGGCACATCGCTTGACGCGAAAGCGTACGAGAAGCCGTCCGAGGACGCGCTGCGCAAGCGGCTCACGGCCGAGCAGTTCGACGTAACGCAGAACGCCGCCACCGAGCGCCCCTTCACCGGCGAGTATTACAACAACACCGTGCCCGGCATCTATGTGGACGTGGCCACCGGCGAGCCACTGTTCTCGTCGACCGACCAGTACGACGCCGGCTGCGGCTGGCCCAGCTTCACCAAGCCCATCGACCCCAACGTGGTGTCCGAATGGGCTGATGACAGCCACGGCATGAACCGCGTGGAGGTGAAGAGCCGTGTGGGCGAATCGCACCTCGGCCACGTGTTCAACGACGGCCCCACCGAAGAAGGCGGCCTCCGCTACTGCATCAACAGCGCCTCCCTGCGCTTCGTCCCCCTCGAAGACATGGAAGCCGAAGGCTACGGCGACCTAAAACCCTAGTCAAAGGCAAGAAGTAGCACACAGCAATGAGTCAAATCTGACATACTAATTTCCGAGCTTGGGCCATTTTCGTTTCGCGCCCCCCTACAGTGCCAGCTCAATTCCTACCGGGCAGTGGTCGCTGCCGTAGACTTCGTCGTAGATGCAGGCGCTTTCTATCTGGGGGGCCAGCGACTCGCTCACCAGGAAGTAGTCGATGCGCCAGCCGGCGTTTGTTTGGCGGGCCTTGAAGCGGTAGCTCCACCAGGAGTAAGCGCCGGTCACGTCCGGGTGCAGGTGGCGGAATGAATCCACGAAGCCCGCGTCCAATAGGTCGGTGAACTTCCCGCGTTCCTCGTCGGAGAAGCCCGCTTTGCCGCGGTTCGGGCCCGGGTTCTTCAGGTCGATCTCCTGGTGCGCCACGTTGAAGTCGCCGCACATGACCACGGGTTTTGGCTCGGCCGTCTCGCCCGGCTGTGTAAGCGGCAGCTCGGAGATGGTCACATGCCCCTCGCCCGGCGCTGGGCGCTCAACCGGCACGCCGGCGGGCAGCACGCCTTCCTCAAGCCCCTTGCAGAAGTCGCGGAACGCGTCGTCCCACTCCATGCGGTGCGCGATGCGCGCCAGCTCGTTCTGCGCGTTCGGCGTGTACACGTCCACGAACCAGAACTTCTCGAACTCCAGCGCTACGATACGCCCCTCGGCATCCAGATAGTCCGACCCCAAACCATGCAGCACCTGTAGCGGCTGCTCCTTGCAAAACACCGCCGTGCCGGAGTAGCCCTTCTTCTGCGCGTAACTCCAATACTCGCGATATTGTGGCAGGTCAAGCGTGGCCTGGCCCTCTTGCAGCTTCGTCTCCTGCAGCGCCACAATGTCCGCGTCGAATTCGCACACGATGTCCTCGAACCCCTTTTGCAGCACGGCACGCAAGCCGTTCACATTCCACGAGATGAAGCGCATAGCATCCTCCTCCGTCGCCGCCCCGCGGCGCTCCCAAGCACAGTGCGACCAGTATAGCCGAGCAAGGAGAAGCGGCAAAACGGGAAGAAATGGTGCTTGGGGAAGAGGTGCTTGCTTTAGGGAAGGTATGCCGCTTCGCGCGAAAAGAAGTGACGCGCTTTCGCGCTACCGAGAACTTTCTGCAAGCATTGCGAAGCCCTATTACAAAGAGGCAGAAGAAATTGGCACAGATCGCCGTTTGTGTACATGTTGAGCGGCCAAGTACGGCTTCCAAAAAACAGCGAACAGGTGTTTCTTTATTGGCAGTGAGAAGACCGCGGCTTTGGAGGACAAAAATCCGTACACAAACGGCCGTCTCTGCCAATTCGAGGCGAATTGGATGTCGAATATCAGCGTTACCGTCCTTATGCTTCGCGCGCACGCGTCACACTCTGTCGCACAGTGAGCGACAGGTGCAGAATTCGCGCAGGCGCGCCCGTGATGGGAAGGCGCGCCTGCGGGGAATGCGGCCGAGCGGATGGTCTCGGCCGCGGATGTGTACGATGTGTTACGAGGAAATGCTCGCCGCGCTCACCTCATAGGAAAGGTTAGCAATAGAAACCTGACCATCATTGGCGAGGAAGTTGAGCTGGGCACCGCTAGGAAGAGACAAGTTGAAAGCAACTGCGAGGTTGGTGTTAGCAGCAATAGTCCAGTTAGCAGGCAAACTTGTTTCGCTCACGGTCAAGGGAACCTTCACCTCTGAATCCGCCCCACCTGTCGTTGGCTTCAGCAGAATGCGCACTCCCTTTAAGGTTGTGTCGTCAACAAACAAGGAAGTAGCACTTTCACTTCGCGTACTCTTAACAGCAGTTACCTTAATGTCTTCAGGTGTGGTGGACTCAAAATCAAGATCTTTGCCTGTAACATTGCCCGAAGCATCCACTTCAATAAGAGCAGCAGTGGGGAACTTGAAGGTAATTTGCAGCGTCCAGTGAGCATACAGTGTGTAAGCGGTGTCCTTGTCCCAGTTTGCTTTACTTACGCCATTGGCATCGTAGTACAGGTTGCCGCCCTCCTTAGCATCGAACCAACCGGCAAACCTATAGCCAGTTCGCGAAGGAGGTGTCGAGGAAATGGTTGGCATGGCGGCATCATAAGTAGCCTCTACATCGGCAGTCTGGCCACCGGCACCATCGTTTGAGTCAAACGACACCGTGTACTTATTGGCTTTCCAGTGGGCAAAGAGTGGCTCATTTGCAGTTTTATCCCACACACGCAAGCCGTCGCCTGTGGAGTTGTAGTACTTGGTGTTGGCTCCGTCGAAGTAACCCACAAAGGTATAGCCTGTCCGTGAGGGAGGGGTAACTTTTGGTAGGGGTAGATTGTAGGTTACTATCACTTCGGGATTGGTTCCTGGGGCACCGTTGAGATCCAGAGTGATGGCATAGTTGATGTCAATAGGTTCTTTGGAATTAGTTACGCGAATACCCAGCTTGGTGGTGCCATCCTTGCCGGCAGTTTGCCCATTTCCGGAGTCAATTACCAGGATACCAAGGGTGGTGCCTCCTGCGGCATACGCCTTTGCTACCGGCAAGACTGGTGCGAAAGCTACTGAGAGCACAAGTAGAAGCACCAGCATACCAGCAGGTATGTGCCCTGTACCTGGTTTCGATACATGTATCGTGCTCGGCATAGCTGGCACGTTCCTTTCTTTCGATCCCACAGTCTGTGAGCCGTGGGGATTCATGCTGTTTGTTGCGAGGATGTGGGAGTCCCTGCCGGGGCTGTGTCCCCGGCAGAGACTAGATACTAGATTAGAGGCAAAAGCAGGGACAAACGCCATCCGACCGGCTAGCATAGTAGCTGTTGGTAGGGTAGCCGCTCGCGCCCACATGCAGGAAGCTCACGGAACTGTTCGGATGCATAGAACGCTCCCACCAGTAGATCGCCGAAGCCGAAGGCGACACGTTGTGCTTGACAAGGCTGGCGTTGCTGCCATTGTTCTGCGTCACCTTCCCGTTCCAGTACTCGTACTGCAAGCCCTCGTCCGCCGTCCATGGGTAGGAGGTCCAGTAGCTGCTCGGAACAAGCTCCGAATAGCTCGCGATAAAAAGGCTATCGCGCGACGTGGTCACGGTTGCGTCCTCCGCGCTCGATAATGCGTACTTTTTGTTCACCGGAGCGATTACATCTTGTAGGTCCGTTGGGACGAGATTCCAGATGGCGTTGTCGTCGTCGCCATGCTTGAGGGTAGTATCTATTTCGGGGTTCATCCTTGCGCGCAACTCACTTGCTCCCCATCCGCCTTCGTTGTAGTTGTCCGTCTTGGTGCCCGCGTTGAACCGGTACCCAAAGCTGTTATCCCAAGGGTCCACGTCGTTGGCCGCGAGGCATTCTTTGAACTGGAACGTCAAGCCTGCCTTGGCGGGGCTGTCCGTGTCCGCCCTGTCGTCATGATTGACGCCGATGATGCGCACGTCATAGGGAGTGCCACCCCAGACAGTTTGGCACGTGTAGGTAGAGTCATTACCAACGTAACCTTTGTACTGATTCCAGTAGGGAGAACTGCTTCCGTTTGCTGATATGTCATTGGCATGCTTCTTAACTTCAGAGAGGCTATAGGCCCTACCTGTGTTGTTGTCCTTTAAATAGAAAGAGCCCGAATACTGAGCAAAGGTGCACGTCACTGAAACAAGAGGCCTTACTGTTGTGCCATTATCAGCAGCACCTGAGTTCACTACGGCGTTATTCAGGTTTAGGCGGAACGTATAGTCAGATGAAGAGGTGGGCGGTATAACAAAAGCACCCGGATTATCGGGAGTCCTTATGCTGTTGTTAAGTCCATAACCAAAGTTTACCGCTGCACCAGCATTGCCCTTTGGATAGATACTAAAGAGATCCTGACTATCAAGGGACGTACCGTTAGTTGATTGAAGATAGGTAGCAACAGCAAGAGGACCACAGGTGACTTGAGCAAGTTGTACGGGAACGGACCCATTGTTTTTGAAAGAATTACTAGCCTCAATTGAGGTTGGATGTGTGTAGACATCGTAAGGGACGTCCTGTCCAAAGGTGACGTTAAAGGGAGCAACGACGGTGATCTGATTGTCGCGAGCTTCGGCAAGGTAGGCGGAAGGTAGAGGGACGTCGGAGTTCAACATCTCGATAGCAGGCTCACCATTCGGATTCGGGGAGATTTCAACCGTGCGAGTTGCACGAGTGAGTTCTACGCCATCCAGGGAGAGAACGGCAGTGACATCCGAAGTGCCGGCTTTCTTGGCTGAGACGGTGCCGGCATCTACTGACAGAGGTGCGGCAGCGTAGGAGTAGGAAGCCTCCACAGGATCGGGAGCTTGTAGGTTACCGCCTTCTAGGAGATTGGCTTCCTGGCCCGCTTCGATGGCGAGGGGTTCTTCGGAAAGCGTGATGCCGTAGGGCATGAGGTGGTTGTTGTCGGAGGGGAGACCGGGATTCCAAGAATCTTCGGAGCCGGAGGGGACGTAGATGGAGACGTTGGAGCAACCGGCGATAGCATCGCTTGCTACTTCGGAAGTGCCGAGAGCGACCACACGTTCGAGGGCGGAGCATGAAGCGAAAGCGCGGGGGCCGATGGATTCTATGCTGGCGGGGAGCCACACATCCTTGAGGGAGGTGGCTTCGAAGGCTCGTTCGTCGATGGTGCGTAGGGTGTTGGGAAACTCGATGGTTGAGAGGTTGGCGCAGCCGGCGAATGCGGCTGTGTTGATGGTAGTGATGGTTGTGGGGAGCTTGACATTAGTGAGGGAGCCTCTGTTGGCGAAGGCATTCTCGGCGATGGTGCTCACGCGGTAGGGTACACCGTTGATCTCGGCGGACGACGGGATTTCGAGGTTGGCCTCGGGGTCGTCTTTACTTTGCCAGGAGACGGCGAGGGTGTAGTCGTCGAGCAAAGTGTAGGTGAGGCCGCTGGTGGCTTCGTTGTTGGTGTCGGAGCTTGTAGTGGCACCAGGTTGAGCGGGTTCAGCGAAGTGCTGGAAGCCTACATTCTCCCAGATAAGCTTACGAGCTCCGTAGTCGTTTCCTGCCGGAAGCGCGACAACGGCTGTTGTTTTGACCTCGTCAGCAAAAGCAGTCGGATCAATTGATTGCACGTTACCCAGAGCGGTGATCGACGCGAGGTCTTTACAACCAGCAAGAGCATACTCGCCAATAGCCTCAGTCTCGGCTGGGAACACGACGGCTTTCCCGTAAGCCGGCGGGCAGACAACCAAAGTCTTCATATCCTTTGAGAAGAGCATTCTGTCATGAGTTGTAAAATTGGTGCCGCCATCCCCGGTGGTGAGTGAGGAGCCCAGATGGCACAGGGACAATGCCTGGGCAGAGACATGGGTTGTAGAACCGGGGATGGTAACAGCACCCTCCTTGCCCTCGGGAATGAGCAGGAGATGCGAGTAATCCTTTGAGAAGATCATGTTATCCAACGACGAAAAGCCCTCACACTTGGGGCTTATCTGGACATGCTTAAGCGACGAGATACCTTTGAGTGCCTCGTCGTTGATATCTTTGATTGTTTCAGGAAGAGAGAGTGATTCTACAGAATACTCAGTGAATGCCCCCCCCCCCCGCAAGGTTTTTGAGGGTGGTCGCCGTGTAGGTGTCTGCACCACTTACTACCTGGGTGGGGACGGAGATGTTTTTGAGATCGGTGGCGTGGATGCCAACAAGAGCGACTGTGGTGCCGTCTTCGTTCACTTCGAAAACGAGACCTTCGGACACGAAGGTTCCGAGGGTTGCTTTGGGAGTTCCTTGGACTAAGGGAAGTGATCCGGTTGTTTGGGATTCAAGAAGGGTGACCGTAGTCGCGAGAGGTTCAGGGCTTGAGGTTCCTGGGGTGTCGCCTGGAGCGGCTAAAGGCTCAGAAAGCCCCCCCCCCCCCGGAGATTTTCGGATTCAGAGGCCAGAGCGGGGGCTGCTGGCCCAACCGCGAGGCTGCACGACAGTGCGAGCATGCACGCTGTTCTGCCGTACCGTGACATTCGGTTTCGCATGGTTATCCCTTGTCCTTTTGTAGTGCTTCTTCCCGTTCTTGCCGCGCGACATCGTTTCCCGGTCCGTCGCTTAGTGCGGCATATAGTCGGCATAGTAGCACGCGATGAGGGATTGTGAAGAGTGGTTTTCCTTCGCTATCGCAAAGACAACTCCAGTCTCAAGACCCTATTACCGCAGGTAGGCAATATTTCGAACCCCACCACAGGAGCCATCACTAAAACCTCTTTGCCTACACATTTTCTCCATATTATGCGGCATGCTTACGGAGATTCCAGTTACGCCGGATCACACTGGGTCTTCGATTTTTGAGAAAGATTTCGTATTTTGACTGAGATTTACAGGTATGGCAGATGGACTTCGCCTCGTTAAGTCTTAGTACAAAGGGTGCGTGTTAACGACCTGGGCTTTTACGTACTGGGCTTCCGAGTGCTATTTCCACAATGCGATTAGTTCTGCCATACCCGTCAATCTCAGCCGTTATTCGAAATACTGGCCAAATAGGTAGCGCGAAAGCGCGTCACACTTTTTGGGCGGGTGCGCGCAGGCGAATGGCATCTCTCTACTTGTGGTACGGCTCGCCGCGGGAGATTTTTTGGGCTCGGTACAACTGCTCCAACAAGACTACCCTCGCGAGGTTGTGGGGCAGGGTGATTTTCCCGAATGAGAGCGTCTCGTTGGCGCGGGCGCGGACGGCGTCGCTTACGCCGTCGGAGCCGCCAATCACGAACGCGATGTCGCCCGTGCCTCCCAGCGCCAGCGCATCCAAGCGCTGCGACAGCCCCGTGCTGGAACGTTCCACACCCTCAATCGCCAGCAGCACCACGTGGGCCGATGCGGGCAGGGCCGCCAGGATGGCGGCCCCTTCGCGCTCGCGAGCCGGGGCCACTCCCCCCGCCCGACCAGGGTCAACGTCAGCGACTTCCTTCACACTGGTGCGCGCATACGGCTGCAGACGCTTCAGGTACTCGGCACACGCGTCCGCCCAAAACCGCTCCTTCAGCTTCCCCACCGCCACCACGGTGAACCTCATGCGCTCCCCTTTCGCCACCTTCGCCGCTTGTTTGCTCACCGCATGATACCGCACACAGCGCCGGCGCAGCGCGGGTAGCGGCTATGCGGGCAGTTCAATCCCAAAATGCTCGGACAAGAGCGCGCGGAATTCGTCGTCGGACTCGACGCGCTTCGTTTCCTTGCCTTCGGGGGTCACGCGCGTAAACGCGTCGTCGGTGATGGAGATGTTGCCGTCGTCGGTGCGCAGGTTCACCATGCGCCACTGCGTGAACACGGAATCGGGGTGCGTGGAGCAGAAGTACGACAGCGGCACAAAGTCGGTGAGGGCCGCGGGCACATCCAGAATGGCGTATGCGGGCGTGGGCGGCACCTCTTCGCCGCGCTCGGCGGCGGCGTTTAGCTTGGCGATGCTGCCCAGGTAGATGAGGTGCCACCAACCGTTTTCATGCAACTCTACGCGGAAGCGCTGACCGCGCGAGTCCAACTCCGCGCCATCCACCAGGGGGATGGCGCATGCGGGCGTGGGTCCGCCGTAGCCGACCTCGGCCAGGTAGCGCTCGCCGTCCAGGTTCACCATGATGCCGCGATGCAAAATGGGATACACGTAGCCACGATCCTTCAGGCTGCGGCCCAAACACGGCATGGTTTTGAAGCCGGTTTCCTGCAGCAGCGCGTCGAACAGCGAATTCAACTCAAAGCAGTAACCGCCGCGCTTGTCAACGATCACCTTTTGGAAGATGTCCGGGATGCCCAGCGAGATGGGGCGGCGGAAATCGCACGCGTCTAGGTTCTCGAAGGGAATACGACACTGGTGCGCCAGAATCATGCGATCGAGCAGTTCGCGGGTGGGCTCGCCCGTGGGCGGCTCCATGCCCAGGCGCTCCCAATAGAGGTTCCGGTCGGGCAGCGGCGCGTAAAGTTCCTCGTACATGGCGAATTCCCTTCCTCGTTTCCGTCGGATGGGAACGATTCTACGAGGACGCGCGGGCGGGCGCTTCCCTCCCCAAGAGGGAAAAAGCGCGGGCGCTCGTGCTGCAGGGATGAATTACGCGAAAAAGGTGGGCGCGCGGGTCATACTAGGCGGAAGAGGTTGGGTTGCGGAGGGCTGGCGACACGCGGGGTGCACGGGGGCGCGGGGTGCGACCCCGCTCGCGGCGCGCGTCCCACCTACCCCTGCCAGTCGGCGCCCAGCACCACCAGGAAGTCGCCTTCGAACGCGTAGTCACCGTTGTTGAGTTGCGCCTTGCCCACGCCGATGGCGTTCGCAATCTCCTTGGCCTCGGTGGCTTGGTCGTCGCGCTCGTACACCACGATGGTCTGCGAGTAATCGAAACTCTCGGCGTTACCGGTTTCCACCGTGTAGCCGCGTTCCTCCAGCTTGGAGGCAGCCTCGGCGCCGGCGCCGGTCAGGCCGTTGCCGTTGCGTACCAGCACCGTGCCGGACCTCTTATTCGACTGACCAGCGCTGCCGGGCTTCTTCCCAGAGCTTCCGGAGGTATCGGAATTCGCCTCGCCGGAGCCAGTGGTGGCCAGCACCGTGCCGGATGTAGCGTCAATTTCGTCCTCTTCCGTAGGCGAAAGTCCCTGGTCAACGCGCGACATCATGGTCTTCCACGCCTTCGCGTCCAGATACTCGTACCAGCCGCCGTTGATGTAGGCGGAGGTGGTGGGCTCCATGGCCGTGTAGAAATCCTTCGCCGGATCCAGCCCGCGCAGGCTGAGCGCGATGGACAAGATGTCGGAGATTTCGAAGTCGGTGGTGACGTAGCGCGAAAGCGCCTGCACCGAACTCACCATGGTGGCAGGGTCGGCCGAAAGGATTTTCTTCGCGATGGCGGACAGCACGAGACGCTGATTGGCTGCGCGATAGCGGTCGCCGTCGCCGAACTCGTCGTAGGCGTGGCGCGCGCGACACAAGATAAGGGCCTGGTCACCGCTGAGCGTTTGCAGCCCGGCGTCCAGGTGGCCGCCGGCATCTTCGTCGTCGATGGTCATGGGCACGTCAACTTCCACGCCGCCCAGCGCGTCCACGATGTCCTTGAACCCGTCGAAGTTGATTTCGGCATAATGCGTGATGGGAACGCCCGCCAGCTTCGACACCGTTTCCACCGTGTAGGCCGCGCCGCCGATGGAGTGCGCGGCGTTGAGCTTCTGCTGGCCGTTTTCGCCCATGTCAACCAGCGTGTCGCGGTGCAGCGACACCAGCGTAACCTTCTTGCCTTGCGGATCGATACGCGCCAGCATCATAGAGTCAGAACGAAACTGGTCGCCGGCGTATTCCGCAGACGCCTCGCGGTCGGACGAGCCATCCGTACCCATAAGCAGCATGTAGAACGGGCCGCCCTCGTAGGGCTGACCGTTGTCTGCTATATCGAGCGCGCGGCGAAGGTCGTCGTCAATGCCGTCGTGCAGGTTGCTGGAAAGCGTTTGGTAGTAGGCGAACGCAGCACCGGCTCCCACCAGGCACACCACCAGCGCAACAGCGAGAACGATAAGCGCGGTCTTCTTGCGCTTGGCGCGCTTGCGGCGTTGCGCGTATTCGGCTTGCGAGATGCGGCGATTGTAGGGGGCGTCGCGGGAATCGCGCTCGGGACGCGCGTCGCGCAGTGCGCGTGGGTCGCGCGGTTCGCGTTCAAGGCGGTCGGCGGGCGCGGGGCGCGCCTGGTCACCGCCGCGGGTGCGCGTGGACGCTCGCCCGTGCGCCGGGCTGGAAGCGCCACGACGCTCGGCTGCGTCGCGCGATGAGCCACCCGACCGGGCATCAATTCCAGCGGAATCGGACGGTCGACGGGTGGAACGGCGTTGGCTGCTTTTTCTGCTCATAACAGATTATTGTGACGCGGCCGACGGGTGTCGGCAAGGGAACGCGGCCGTTTCCCGGAAAAAGCCACACCCATTTTTCTTGGGGTTTTGCGCCTTAACTCACGTTGAGACGACGAACCACCCAGTCGTTTGCCGCCTGTTCTGCGGCATCATCAAGTGCGGTGAGCTGCGGCGCGAGGGTGCCGGTGCGCTGGGCGCGGCGTGCGAGTGCGCGGCGCAAAAGTTCGTCGGCAACCTGGGGGTTTTTCGGCAGAAGCGGGCCGTGCAAATAGGTTCCCACCACGTTTTTGTAGCGCACGCCGTCGCTCTTGTCCGTGTCGTTGTTGCCGTGGCCGCCCGACGACACCACGTCGCCGAACGCCTCCACGCCATCCGCCAGGTGCGTGCGCCCCGCGTGGTTCTCGTAGCCCACGACGGGGGCCGATGCCAGCGGCGAGCGCAGCGCAATGTTGCCGATAAGCCGGTTGCCCGACCCGCCGGACGCGCGCTCGGTGGTCATGTTCACCAGGCCGAGGCCCTCCACCACCTCGTCGCCCAAAAGCCACTCGCGCCCGAGAATTTGGAAGCCGCCGCAGATGGCCAGCAGCACGCCGTCGTCTTCCACAAATACGTGTAGGTCGTCGCGCAGGCTCATGAGTTCGGCTGACGCCAAGCGTTGCTCACGGTCGGGGCCGCCGCCGAGGAACACCAGGTCGGCCTCGGCAAGGTTCGTGTGCTGGCCGTGTTCCACGCGGCGCACTTCAACGGGAATACCCCGGTCACGGGCGCGGCGCTCCAACACCTTCACGTTGCCACCATCGCCATAGAGGTTCAGCAGGTCGGGGAAGAGGTGCGCTATCACGAGCGGAGGCTCGTCCGCTGACGCGGGCGGCGTCCAGGGGAGGCGGAGTTCGGCGGAGGCGGCGGCTGACGTGGCGGCTCCGGACGTGGGCGCGCCCCCAGCCTCGCCTTCCACGCGCGCGTCCAGCACGGCCTTCACCACGGGAAGAGCCGTGTAGTTCGCAATAAAGTACGCGTTCACATCCGCGGGTAGGGCGGCAATGCGCGCCAACAGTTCGTCGGTATCGGCCACCACGTCCGACGAAATACCCGCGTACTTCAAGCGCACCTGCACGTCGTTCGCACGAATACCTCCCGCGAACACCGCAAGTTGCCCCTGATCAGCCAGTTCTTCGAAGTCGACATCCCAGAGCCACGACACGTCGCGCCCATCGCCCTCCTTGTCGTTCACGAAAAACGCCACTATTTTGGGGTTCGGATCCTGCGCTACTATTTTAAGGTTCTGGTTGAAGCCGGTGGGGTTCTTCGCCAAGTTCAGCAGAATGCGGCGGCCGCTCAGCGTGAACGTTTGCAGGCGTCCGTTTTGCGGGTCGAACGCGTCGATGGCACCCTGCAGCGCCTCGCCCGGGCACCCAAGCAGCACCGATGCGGCGGACACGGCGGCCAGGTTGTACACCATATACGCCCCTTTGAACGGCGCGCTCACCTGTCGGTCAGCGCCCGGCACGCCCGACGCGCTCGCGACACCCGCGACACCCGCATCCCGTCCCCGCACGCTAAACGACAGCCCCTCGCTCCCCAGTTCCACCTGCTCAACCGCGAAATCCAACGCCGGTCGTGCAAACCCGCAGTTCGGACAAACATACGCCCCCAGCTGACCGTACTGGCGATACGCGTACTCCAGCATAGTGGAGCACTGCTGGCACATTTGCGCGTCGGCCACCGTGTTCTGCGGCAGACCCATGTCTTCGTTCACGCCAAACGCGATGGACGGCGTGCTCTCGCGCCCGGGCAGTTGCGCAGCGCGCACAGCGATGGCGGCGCACAACGGGTCGTCGGCGTTGTACACCAACACAGTGGAGGGCGACGCGCCCAGCGTGTTCGCAATGCTTTCCTGAATGCGGTCGATTTCCCCCACGCGGTCCAACTGGTCGCGGAACAGGTTCAACAGCACCACGTAATCCGACTTCAAGAACGGCAGGATCTTCGCCAGCCATAGCTCGTCGCACTCAAACACGCCCCAGTCGGCGCGGCCGCCATGCAGAAGCGCTGTGGCAACACCGGAATCCAGGTTCGCGCCCGTGCGGTTGCACACCACGCGCTCACCCGCGCGTTCCAGCACGTCAGCCAGAAGATTCGTCACCGTGGTCTTTCCGTTGGTGCCCACCACGCACACCGAACCCTTCTGCAAACGCGGCGCCAGGTGCTCGATGAGGCGCGGGTCGGCGTACAGGCCAATTTTGCCGGGGAAGTTCGCGGCGGGGCGATGGAAGACGTGCTTCAAACCCCAGGTAGACACGGCGCCAACAGCGCGCGCGGAGGCGAATCGCAAGCCCATGGAAGTCCTTTCCGTTCGGAGTGCGCCCAGTATAACCCTTCCGCGCCGCCGCCCCGGCCCTTCCACGCGCGGGCGCCGCCTTACCTCCATACAAATTTCAGTAGAAAGCCGCGCAGGAATCACTGATGGCGTTTTGATGGTGATATGGTGTTACTTTGGCTGAACTGGAACAGCTGTGCGAATTCGATGCCTAAAGCGCAAAAGGCTAACGAATTACGATAAAATGGGACACGCGACAGAGGCAGAACACCTGCTTTTCGATTGCACTAGGGGACGGGTATGCACGAGAACTACGACGACTACTCCGCGCGGCGCGCTGGTGCCAACCGGGCGCCTCGGCCCGGCGAGAGAGCGCGCTCCGACACACGCCGTTCCTCGGCCTCTGATCAGGTGGAACGCGAGCGACGCGGCGCTACCGGCCGCACGCGATTCATCGACGATGACGACCTTTCCACCACCAACAGACGGGCTTCAAGTCGCCCGGTTTCGCACCCCTCTTCGCGCTCGAACGCACGGCCCTCGCATTCGGGACGTATTCCCGCGCAGCGCGAAAGCGGCGCGGCAGCACGACCGCGACGCGCGACTACTGCGGCGAGCAGCTACGGACGCGACACCTACAACGCCTACGATGAACAGGCAATTCCTGCAACACCCGCTTCGCCTGCAACGTATCGCGACCGCGAACGCTACCGCCGAACTTCACCCCAGCAGAAAAGCGGCCTGCGCCGTTATGCCGGGCTGTTCGTTAGCATTGGCGTGGTGGCCGCCGTGGCGCTGGGCATCTTCTTTTTTATACAAAGCCTGCCCGTTAGCATTACGCTGAACGGGGCTCCCGCCGACGTGCGCGGCGCAAAAACGCTGGAAGATGCGCTGAAGGCCAGCGGCATCAAGCCGAAGCCGGGCGACCTTGTGGCCGTGGACGGCAGCGTGCTGGAAGCAGGCAAGGGCGAGCCGTTCCACGCCACCGTAAACGGCACCCAAGTGAGCGAGCTGACTACCAAGCTTTCCGCAGGTGACGTGGTGGAAATTGGCAACGGCGGGCCCATCGAGGAACCGTGCGATTCCGTGGAGGAAGCCATTCCTTGGGAGATTACCGAGGAAGGCAACGGTGCCATCCACCTCATTGAGGGCGAGGGCACCGACGGCGTGAAGGCCACGAAGACCGGCCACATTTCCCAGATCACGGCGCAGCAGATCACGCGCGAGCCGAGCCACATCAAGCGGCGCAACGTCTCGGCCGACACCGGCGGCGACAAGGTAATTGCGCTCACATTCGACGATGGCCCCTGGTCAGACCAGACGGATAAGGTGCTAGACGTGCTGGCGGAACACGGCGCGAAGGCCACCTTCTTCACCGTGGGCGACCGCATCGAGCAGAACGACGGCGCTTCCCGCATTCAGCGCGCCGCCTCCGAGGGGCATCAAATTTGCACGCACTCCTACGATCACGCCTCGGGCAGCGGTCAAGGCGTAAACCTGGGTTACATGACTCCCGAAGAGCAGCGCGCCGAAATTGAGAAGGGCTACGCCGCCATCGAGGCTGTCACGGGCGGCGAGGCCAGCCGCGTGATTCGCACGCCCGGCGGCAACTTCGGCGAGGACGTGGTGAAGAATATTGGGCCGCTGATTACCGCTGAAATTGGTTGGGATATCGATTCACGCGACTGGGAAAAGCCCGGCGCCGACGCCATTGTGGAGCAGCTAGAAAATGCCTGGTCGGGAGCCATTATCCTCATGCACGATGGAGGCGGCGACCGCTCTCAAACCATCGAGGCCTTAAAGATTGCCCTACCGCGTTTGAAGGAGCAGGGGTACAAGTTCGTAACGATTGACGAATTGATGAAGTACCCGCTGGCATAGGGCTTCCCCTTCCTCGTCACCCCGCTGACGTGCGGGCATGTTGATTTTCCCTTCTTCTCCCCGCTTGATATTGGTATAGTGATGCGGTTGGATATGGCCGCGCGCAGGCGGCCGAAAATGCAGCGGAAGGGGATGCGGTGAGCATCGCACAGTTCGATTCGCGGGGAGCGCAGCGCCATGGACGTTAGTCAGATTGTGTCTGTTGCCGTGTTCGCGGTGTGCATGCTGGCCATCATGACCGAGAAACTGCACCGCTCGCTTGCCGCTATTGTGGGTGCCATGGTGCTGCTGGCGCTGCACGTGCTGCCGTTCGATGCCGCCATGGAGCACATTGATTTCAACACGCTGGGCGTGCTTCTGGGCATGATGCTATTCGTGAGCGTGGTGAAACTATCGGGCGTATTCGAGTTCCTGGCCATCAAGTGCGCGCGACTGGCCAAGGGCGACCCGTGGAAAATCATGCTGCTATTTGTGCTGCTCACGGCTGTGCTTTCGGCATTTCTGGACAATGTGACCACCGTGCTGCTTATCGGACCGATGACGCTCACCGTGTGTCGGCTGCTGGACATCAACCCCATTCCGTTCTTCATGACCGAAATTTTGGCATCGAACATTGGCGGCACGGCCACGCTCATTGGCGACCCGCCGAACATCATGATTGGCTCGGCCGCCGGGTTTACCTTCTTCGACTTCATTCTGTACGACGCGCCCGCCGTGGTGGTTATTTTGGCCGCAGTGCTGGGGGTGTTTTACCTGATGTACGGCCGCAAGATGCACGTAAGCGAGGAACATCGCGCTCGCGTCATGGAGCTAGACGAGCACGCGCAGATCAAAGACCGCCGACTGCTGAAGCAGAGCGTGGTGATGGTGGCGCTGGTGGTAGTGGGCTTCATGGCCCACGGCGCGCTGGGGCTGGAGTCGAGCGTGATTGCGCTTGGCGCCGCCGGCATTATCCTGCTGATTTCGGGCGAGAGCATTGAGGAAGCGTTGTCGCAGGTAGAATGGACGACGCTGGCGTTTTTCGCCGGCCTGTTCATCATTGTGGGCGCCATGGCCGAGACGGGCGTCATCGAAATGCTGGCACGCGCCCTTATCGACGCGACGGGCGGCAACGTGTTCATCACGATGTTGGTGCTGCTGGTGGGCTCGGCCGTTATTTCCAGCTTCCTGGACAACATCCCGTTTGTGGCCACGATGATCCCCATTCTGCTGGCGATGGAATCCACCGGCATGGACGTGACCCCGCTGTGGTGGGCCGTATCCCTTGGCGCCTGCCTCGGCGGCAACGGCACCCTGATCGGCGCCAGCGCGAACGTGGTCCTGTCCGACATCAGCAAAAAACACGGCTACGAGATTACGTTCGTCCAATTCTTGAAGACAGGCTTCCCCATCATGCTGTTGACGGTAGCGATCGCAGGCCTGTACCTAGTAGTGCGGTTCCCGCCAGCGTAGGGTTTGAGGGTGAGCGCGAGTAGTGCGAGAAGCGTCGGGGGGATGCCGCAGGCCGCTTGAAGCCTCGGCCGCGCGAAGCCATTGAATTCGCGCATATTTGCGGCTTGGACCCCTTGCGGGGTGGGCGAGCTTTCGGTATACTACCGATTCGCGCTTCTTAGTGAAGCCGTTTGCCAACGTGGCTCAGCTGGTAGAGCAACGCACTCGTAATGCGTAGGTCAGCGGTTCGAATCCGCTCGTTGGCTCCAGAAAAAGCGCAGGTCATCGGGGAAACCCGGTGACCTGTTTCTTTTCCTCAGCCAGAAAACACCCCCGTGAGTTAACGGGATGAACGTGTCCGTCGTGCGCCTTGGTGCACCTTCGAATTGTTTTACCACGTAGACGCACCTTCAAGACAAACTCAGCGAACTCGCCGGCGAAGGGTGTACCCGAATGGATACTCAATCCCGCAAAGCACTGCTCGGATCGCGCATCAGGAAGTATCGCGAGGCCGAAAACATTACCCAAAAACGCTTCGCAAGCATGGTTGGCACCGCCCAGTCGTACCTAAGCGACATCGAAGCCGGCCGCGTCAACATAGGCTTCGACCTCCTCTGCCGCATAGCCGAAGGCCTCGACATATCAATAGGCGCCCTAGGCGACCCAGACCCCGACCGCTGGCAAACCCCCAACCAAAAGCGCAAGTGACATGCTAAAATAAACAACGAAAGCGCCCGAACGGTGCGTATTGTACCTACCTCCGGCGCTTTCTTTGCATTTGTTGTGCTTGATCGCCCGCTTTTTGTGCGCGAGATGAGGGGTTTTCAGCGATGCTACGAAACGCATCCTTTAGCTAAAGTCATCCTATGGGATGACCATCACATGATTCTAGCGCATATGCTCGGCGAATGGGAATCGATCAGAGAAAAATACTTGGCAGCAGCATTCGGAGACTCCGCGACGAGCAGGGTTTGACTCAAGAGCAGCTTGCAAGCATGATCGGTAATGGAAGTAAGCAATACATTTCCGCCATCGAAAACGGCTCAAAGAATGTCACCATAGATGTGTTGTGCCGAATAGCTGAAGCGTTTGGCATAAAGGTGAAAGACCTCATAGATTTCTAGACAAGAAACCTGATAAGAAAGATCATATTTCTTCGCTTTCTAACCATATTTAGCCGTATAATGGCCCCATGAAGAATAAAAGGGGAAAGATCATCATTGCGCCAGACCTTAACGTTTGGCCTCACGAGTATGAAACCGCCAAGGCACTTGCAATGGCAGGCATGACCGTAGAATTCATCCGAAGAAGCGAAGAATACCGAACGACCTCGGCAGATGTGATTATCAATGGGCTGGCATGGGAAATTAAAGCACCTGAATCAGAGAAGGCAAAAGTTATTGAAAAGAACCTACGTAAAGCGTTGCATCAGTCAGAAAACGTGATCTTTGATTCGAGGAGAATGAAAAAGTTACCCGATATAGCAATCGAACGCGAAGTTCGGAAATGGTGCTGCGAACTGCGAACCATGAAGCATCTGATCTATGTGAATCGCCACGGCAAAGTTTGCATCTTTAAGTGACGCGTGATAGACTCTCAATCAGCAAAGCGCCCGAATGGTGAGCATTTCACTTCCTCCGGCGCTTTCTTTCTTTTCTACGCCAAGCCTCAATCCTATATATAGAGCACATGGGTTTACTTCATAGCGTAACGCATGGAAAGTACAAACTGCAAAGCGCCCGAACGGTGAGTATATCACCTACCTCCGGCGCTTTTTTATCTCCGCTCCAAGCCTTCCATACAACATGGACGAGTTCAATCCTGTCGTGTTACAATGTCATACGGAATGGGTAGAGGGAAAAGGAGTCGTTATGCTTGAGTCGACGATGACTGTTCGATTGGATGAGAACGAGAAGTCGCTCATTTCCAACTATGCCCGCATGTTTGGCATGAGCGCATCACAATTCGTGCGTCGCTGTGCTCTTGAACGCATCGAAGATGAAATTGATATCGAAGCATATAAAGCGGCAAAGGCGGAGTACGATGCCAACCCCACGTCTTACAGCCTTTCCGAAGTTAAAGAGATGCTCGGTTTATGAGCGCCTGGAGGCTCAAATTCGCGCCAAAGGCAGTCAAGCAGCTCGCTAAACTTGATAAGCCAACAACAGCACTCATTCTCGCCTGGCTCGAGAAGAACATTGACGGCTGCGCAAATCCAAGACAGCGGGGCAAAGCGCTCGTCGTAAATCTTGCCGGATCATGGCGTTACCGAATTGGCGACTACCGAGTACTGTGCGAACTTCGTGACACCGAGTTGGTAGTACTCGCCGTCGAAATAGCGCACCGCCGAGAGGCGTACAAGAAAAAGTAAATCACACACCCTAGTTGCGCGTGTAGCTTCCTACGCCTTCTAGTAATTCTGATGGGGTCATGTTGAGGCCGGCGGCTATTCTTTCTATGGTGTCGAGGGAGATGTTGCGGTTGCCGTGTTCTATCTGAATGATATACGGCTTGCTGAGGCCTACCATCAGCGCAAATTTCTTCGTCGACAGGCCCGTTTGTTCTCGGAGTGCCCTCACGCGGGTTCCGAAGTCTTTTTTGATCAGCTCGCTCATAGTAAAAGGATATGCGCTCAGGAGGTCAGGCAGATAAACTGTCGTTAACCACTCTACGCAAAGTTTTGACTCTCTCAACGTGTTAAGAAGGGCAGAAGAGGAAAAGTGCGCCGCCGCACTCTCTTCCACATGCCACGTACGAACGCGCATCGCCTCGCCAACAACGCGGGCGGGCCAGTACGCAGCGCCGCCGCTCGATGCTATCATCGGCCGCCAACGCCGATGCGAGCCCCCAGCGAGGTGCCTATGAAACCGTATTACGAAGGCTGGTACATGAAACAGCAGAAGGGCGACGACGTGCTCGCCCTCATTCCCGGTCGCGCGCAGGACTCCGCGTTCATCCAGGTGGTGACACAGCAGGGCGCGCGTTTCCTCGAATTTCCCCTGGAGGACTTCAGTCAAGGGAAGGGGTTTCTGCGCGTCGGCGAAAGCTTGTTCACGCCGCGCGGGATGTTCCTGGACGTGCACACCCCCGACTGCACGCTCACCGGCCGACTGCGCTATCACGAGGTCACGCCCCTGCGCTCGGACATCATGGGGCCGTTCGCGCTTCTGCCCATGGAAACGAAACACACCGTGTTCAGCATGCGCCACCGAGTGGAAGGCGACGTGGTGCTGGACGGGCGCGCGCTCACTTTCGACGGCGGCCTCGGCTACATGGAGGGCGACCGCGGGCACAGTTTCCCGCGCGGCTACACGTGGGTGCAGAGTCTGGATTTTGGGTGCGCGGCCTCGGTCATGGTGGCCATCGCCGAGATTCCCCTGGCCGGACTGCGATTCACGGGCTGCATCGCCGTGGTGCTGCTGGCGGGCACCGAGCACCGCTTCGCCACGTATCGTGGCGTGCACATTGTGGAATCGACCGAGCACACGGTGGAACTACGGCAAGGCGACATGAGCCTGCGCGTGGAGGTTCCGGAAACGCACGGGCATCGTCTGCAAGCGCCGCACGAGGGTGCCATGGAACGCCCCATCCACGAAAGTCCGTCGGTGCCGGGGCGCTTTCGTTTCGTGAAAGATGGCCACACGCTGCTGGAAAGCGACGGGGCGAATACGAGCTTCGAGTACGTGTCGCCGGAACCGGTGGACGCGCGTGCGTAGGGGCGCAGCGCTCCGGTGCGCGATGATTTACGCAGGTCGGTAGCTTGTTCGTGCCCGCCGGCGCCCTTCCCCACCTTCCCAACCTTGCCCCGCCTGTCCGCCGAGCCAGCCCACGCCCGCCCCTTCCCTGCGGCTGCTATACTTGAGGCGACGCGATGCGCGCCCGCGGGAGGGCGCGGAGGGAGGAGGCGGCCATGCTTTACGACAACATCATGGTTCCGTACGACGGCTCAGCATCGGCGCGGGCGGCACTGACGGAGGCGGTGCGCTATGCGCGCGAGGACCCGGGGCTTTCGCTGCGCATCGTGCAGATTTTCGACCTAAAACAGCTGGTCATCGAGCGGATGGAAGCCGAAGGGCGCGACGGCGCCGAGGAACTTTCGCCCCAACTTCTGCACTCGTATTACGAAGTGGCCACCGAGGAAGCCCTCGCGGCGCTACACCGTCAGGTTGACGGGGTGGTGAAGGGGCTCATGAACGAGGTCACGGTAGAAATTCTCGAAGAAACGCTGCCGGGCGAGCAAATTGTGAGCTACGCGACCGAGCGCGCGTGCGACCTCATTGTCATGGGCTCGCGCGGCCTGGGCGCGCTGCGCGGTATGCTGGGCAGCGTGAGCAGCTACGTGTTGCGCAACGCCGAGATTCCCGTGCTAGTGGTGAAGCAGCGTAACGACGACTGACCTGGTGGCTGCGCGGCCGTTGACCGTTTGTAGAGTTTTGGGTGGTAGGATCGGCGAGCGCGCGGGGCGCGAGACGCGAAGCTAGCGGGCGCGCGAGCACAAGGAGAAGCGAACGGAGGAACGCACGGCATGGATGAGCAGGAACGCAAGCAGCAGACGACGCTGCTTGTGGTGGACGACGAGCCCGGCATTGTCGAAATGCTGGACGAATACTTCTCTGGCCAGGGCTTTCGCGTGCTCACGGCCAGCGACGGCCCCACCGCGCTCAAGCGTGCCGAGCAGAACCCCGACCTCATTGTGCTGGACGTGGGTATGCCGCTCATGGATGGCTACGCCGTGTGCCGTCGCCTCCGCGAGCATCTGACCTGCCCTATTGTGTTTCTGACCGCGCGCGTGGAAGATGTCGACGCACTTGAGGGCTTCGAGGCCGGCGCGGATGACTACGTACTGAAACCCTTCTCGCTGGCGGTGCTCGGCGCGCGCGTGAGGGCACACCTGGCGCGCGAGACACGTCAGCAAGCGAAGGCCGAAGTGCGCTTCGACGGCGACTTGGCCATCGACTACCGCGCGCGCACCGTCACGGTGGCGGGCGCGGCGGTGGACTTCACGCGGCGCGAGTTCGACATAGTGGCGTTTCTCTCCAAACACGCAGGTCAGGTGTTTGAGCGCGAGCGCATCCACGAGCGCGTAGGCGGCTGGGAAAGCGAAAGCGACCCGCAGGTGGTGACCGAGCACATTCGTCGCATTCGCAAAAAGCTGGCCGCTGCGGGCGCTGCGCCCGACCCAATCGAGACGGTGTGGGGCATGGGATACAAATGGCGCGCGTAAAACGCACGCTGCGCGAGCGGTGGCGCAACGCGTCGCTCAAAACCTCATTTATGGTGTATATGCTAGGATTTTTGGTGGCGGCGCTCGTGCTGTCCACCGTGACCGGCAGCATGTTCGCCACTTTGCAGAACCAAGCAACCGAAGATGCCTCCGAAGGCACCGGGCTGTTTATATACGACGCCAACGCGGGCTTGCTGCAACCGGCGCGATCGGTGCAACTGGACGAGCAGGGTTCAACACTGTATGTACAAACCGCGTCCGACTACCGCAACCCACTAACCGTGAGCCAGCTGAACGAGAGCACGCACATCAGCGACGCGAGCGGACACACCTACACGACGTATTCTGCCGCCGAAAGCCCTGATGGCGAAGGTAGCGGCGAAAGCGTCGAAGGCGACAACTCTTTCGAATTCGCCCTCGCGAGCGACAGCGACCTCGCGTTGTTCTGGAACGATGAGGGCTACCTTCCGCCCGCCAACCTGGCCGCTTACGACGCGGCTGCGCGCTTGCTTTTCGCGGAATGGGCGGCGGCGCACCCGGACGATCCGCTGGCCGACTTTGCGCGCGCGAGCACGTCGCGCATGCCTGCCTCGCCGGTGGGCTACTACGTGTACTCGCTACCCAGCCCCGAGGCACGGGCGCTGTCCGGGCTGTTTGGCCTGCTCACCTTTCTGATGTTCCCGTTGTGGTTTGGCGTGTGCATCTTTGCGGCGGCGCGGCGGTTCTTCCGCATGCGGCTTGAGCCGGGGCTGGCCGTGCTGGACGAGGCGGCAACGAAGATTGGCAACCAGGACCTTAACTTCCACGTGGCGTACAACCGCAACGACGAACTGGGGCATTTGGCCACGTCATTCGAGACCATGCGCGCATCGCTGGCCGATTCGCAGCGGGCGCTCTGGCGCACGGCCGAGGAACGCAAGCGCCTGAACGCCGCGTTCGCGCACGATTTGCGCACACCGCTTACTATATTAAAGGGGAAGATTGAGCTGCTGGATGCGCACGTGCAGGCGGGCAACGCTTCGCGCGAACAGCTGGAGGCATCGTCCGCGGCACTCGCTCACCAGGTGGAACGCCTTGAGCGCTACGTGGCGGCCATGAGCGGGCTACAGAAGTTGGAAGACCGCACGGCCACGCCCGAGACGCTGGCGTTTGACACAGTGGCGGCGGGCCTCGACGACATCGGGCGCGGGCTGGCCACTGCGGCGCACAAGCAGTTCGCGCTGTCGCTGAGCCCCGGCTGCGACGTTGCGCGACCTGCGCTGCACGTCGATCGCACCATTGTGGGCGAGGTGGCGGAAAACCTTATTAACAACGCGCTGCGCTTCGCGCACTCCCGCGTGGACGCGCGGCTCGACGTGAGCGAAGGCGCGCTCACCCTGGTGGTGGACGACGACGGCCCCGGCTTTTCAGCTGCGGCGCTCGACCACGGCTGCGCCCCCTTCTTCAGCGAAACGCCCTCGGAAAACCACTTTGGCCTGGGGCTCAACATTGCCTCGCTCCTGTGCGAGCGCCACGGCGGCACCCTTTCGCTCGAAAACCGCCCCAGCGGCGGCGCGCGGGCAATCGCGCGTTTTGCCATGACTTTCCCGGACGTTGACCGCCCGTAGATATTTGCTCCGTACTATCGAATCGCACCCAACGAATCGAGAAACGGAGCCCCCATGGAAAAGTCCGCGACCTGTTCGCCGTCGCCCGCTCAGACAAGTTTGTCCAGCGAGCGTCGCATCCTCATGCGTAAGCGCATTGCGGTGGTGGTGGCGCTTGTCGCACTCACGGCGGGGATCGGCGCGTTCTGGGTGCTCTACGGGCCCGAGCTTTTGGCCTTCGTGTCTGACGCGCCGCGCTTCCGCGCGTGGGTGGATGAAACCGGCGCGCTCGCTCGCGTCGCGTTCGTTGCGGCGAATATGGCGCAGGTGGTGCTCGCCTTTCTCCCTGGTGAGCCGCTGGAATTGGCGGCGGGCTACGCGTTTGGCTTTTGGGAGGGCACGCTCTGGTGTCTCGTGGCCAGCGCGCTCGGAACAACCCTGGTGATGCTGCTGGTGCGCAGCTTTGGCATGCGCATCGTCGGGCTGTTCTTCCCGCCCGAAAAGCTGGCCTCGGTGGAGTGGCTGCGCGACTCGCGCCGTTTCGAGTTGCTGCTGTTCGTGGTGTTCCTCATCCCCGGCACACCGAAAGACCTGCTCACCTACGTGGCCGGCCTCGGCACAAGCCCCGTGTGGCGCATCGTCGCCCTCACCACGGTAGGACGCATCCCCTCCATTGTGTCCTCCACCCTGGCTGCTGGCACTTTCGGCGACGGAAACTACCTGGCCACCGCCCTCATCGTCGCACTCACGCTGATTTTGGCGGCCCTTGGCGTGGTGGCCTACCGCAAACTCGCCCGCACGCAAAGCGCCAAAACGCAGTAATTATTTCGCCACGTTCCCCCCTCTTCCCCACCGCTCGCTGGCGAAACGTGGTTATTGAGAGGAATTCTCAATAAGCCCAACGATTTTTCGAGACAAAAGGCGACAAGCAGAGTAGTATATCTTTCAAGGTTAGAGGAAAGGCCGCCCCGACGCGGCACCATTGAAAGAGAGGGATCATATGCCCAGTTTCGCCAATCCGTTCGCCGGAAATGTTGAGCGCAAGATGACCAACGCCGAGCTCATGCAGGCGCTGCGCCTGGACATCGCCGGCGAGCTTGAAGCCATTTACCTGTACGAATCGCACTACCTGGCCACCGACGATCCGGCCGCGAAGGCCGTGCTCGCCGACATCCGCGACGAGGAAAAGGCCCACATGGGCGAACTCATCACGCTGATGCGCCACCTCGACCCCAAGGAAACCGAGTTCTTCCTGGAGGGCGAAGGCGAAGTGCAGGAGCACCTGGCCGAGCTTGGCATCATCACCGACGGCGAGATTGCCCCCGCCCCGGCCGAGCCCGCCCCCGCCCCCACCGTGGGCGACCTGTCCTAAGCATTTCCCCCGGTCACGCGCGAATGTTTCACGTGAAACAGTGCCCGCGCACCGGCCACACGCATCAACCATCGAAAGGAGCCCGTTATGGATTACTTGGCTCGTGAATCGGCCGATCTCTCGGTCGAGTTGTGGAACCGCATCGACGACGCCGTCATTGGCACGGCGCGTGCGCATCTGACCTGCCGTCGCTTCCTGAAGACGTACGGCCCGCTGGGCCCCGGCATTACCACGGTCGCCGTTGACGGCGTGGCGAAGGACGAGGTGCTGGAAGACGGCATCGGTCGCATCGTCGGCCGCACGCAGCTGGAGTTGCCGCTGTTCTACGAGGACTTCACCCTGTTCGGCCGCGACCTCGACCTGGCCGCACGCACCGGCACGCCCGTCGACATGGCCCCGGCCATCGCCGCCGCCAAAAAAGCCACGCGCCGCGAGGACGACCTCATCCTGAACGGCAACAAGGCGCTTGGCACTGACGGCCTGCTCACCGTGAAGGGCTCGGTGAAGGTGAAGAAGGGCGACTGGAAAGTCGGCGAGAACGCGTTCACCGACGTGGCCGCCGCTGTTTCGCAGCTGGCGAAGAACGGCTATCTGGGTCGTTACGCCCTGGTGGTGGCGCCCGATTTGTTCCTGGACCTGCAGCGCCTGCAGCCGAACACCGGCATGCTGGAAATTGACCGCATCCAGAAACTCGTGCAGGACGTGTACATGACCAGCGTTCTTGACCCCGGCAAGGCCGTCCTCGTGTGCGCCGAGCCGGAGTACCTGGACGTGGCCCTGGGCCTGGACCTGTCCGTGGGCTACCTGGAGTTGGTCGACTTCAACCACACCTTCCGCATCATGGAAACCCCCGCCCTCCGCATCAAAGACCCCGCCGCCATCGCCGTACTGGCATAGAACGCGCGGAGCGCAAAGCGACACATCCAACGATTCACCAAGCGGCCCGCCCCCAAGCGGGCCGCTTCTTTGTACTACAACCGCTCCTCGGATTTTTGGCGGTGGCGGATGAGGAGGTTGCGCCAGACTACGTAGGCGGCTAGGACGAAGGCGCCTACGTAGCCGAAGACGGCGAGGAAGGGGACGCCGAGGAATTGGGGGTGCATGTTTGTTTGGGCGAGCAGGCTGGAGCCCACGAACAGGCCCGCCGAGATCAGCGCCATGGCCACCGTGCCACTGACGGAGTAGAGGGCGGCCAGCACGTCTGTAGGAATACCCAGTTCAGCGCCCACTTTCACCTGACCACGATTCACCATGTCCAGGGTGTGCGATGCCTGCGTGGGCAGGCGCACGGCGGACTCCGTGGATGACAGCGCGATGCTCATGAACTCGCGTGCCTTCGTCTCCATCGACTCCCACGTACGCTCGCGGCGGCGCACGTGGTCGGCGATGATATCAATAACGCTCTCATCAGGTGCAATATCAACCAGCACGCCCTCTATGGTCACCATGCCGCGCGCGAGCAGCGTAAATGACGGCGGCATGGCCAGATTCTGCGAGCGCAGAACGTCGAACACGTCGAGTAGCGCCTGCCCCACATTTATAGAAGCGAGGTTCGCCGTGGCGTACGAAGCCACCAGCTGACCCAGCTGGTCGAGCAGCCGCCCGTGATCGACGGGGCCATCCTCGCGCGTGGCGGTGAGCAGGGCTTGCATGAGCGCGTAGGGGTCGTTCTCGGCCGCGGCGCGCAGCATCTTGCCCACCAGCCCGCGTTCCACCGGGCTAAGCAAACCCACCATTCCCAAGTCAATCCATACAATGTCACCGTCGCTCACCAGCAGGTTGCCAGGGTGCGGGTCGGCGTGAAAGAAGCCGTTGTCCACAATCTGCGTGACGTAGCTCTCAGCCAGCCGATGTCCCAACTCGCGCGGATCCAACCCCCGCGCGCACAGCGCGGGTATGTCGTTAATCATGGGGCCCTCGATGAAGTCCATGACTAACACATCATCTGAGCTGATGAGCGGGTACGGCCGCGGACTTTCCACTCCCGGCTGGTCAGCCAAAAGCGTACGGAAGCGTTCAAGGTTGCGCAACTCCACGCGGAAGTCCAACTCCTGACGGGTAGTGCGCTCCAATTCTGTGACCAGGTCCTCCAGCGACAACTTGATGCCGTCGGTTGCGCGCGTCAGCCCGATAAGCGCAACAGCCCGGCGAATAAGCGCCAAGTCCTGCGTCATCTGCTCCACCACGTGCGGCCGTCGCACCTTCACCGCCACCCACGGGCCATCAGGCGCAATGCGGGCGCGATGCACTTGCGCGATAGACGCCGAGCCCAGCGGCCGTTCTTCAATGCACGAAAACGTCTCCCGCCACGGATGCCCAAGCGATACCTCCACCGTGGCTATCACCTGGGAATACGGCATGGGTGGCACATCGGCACGCAGGCGCTTGAACGCCTCGGCGTAGGCAGGCGGAATAACGTCGCTGCGGTTCGCCGCAATCTGCCCCATTTTCACGAACGTGGGGCCCAAGTCTTCCAACAGGCTGGTGGCCTCATAAGGCGTGAGTCCTTTCAGTACGTGATGCCGCCGCAGGATGCGCTCGATCTCGCGCAGCCGCCGGCCCGAGTGCGCGCCCTTGTCGCGCCGCGCCTCAACCGCCACCTGCGCCACTTCTCGAAACGTGGGCATGCGCACCTCCCTTGCCATTCGCCAGTTCGCCACCACGTTGCCGTGGCGCCGCTTCACCAAGCGTCCTACCTGCATCAACCTCCCAGCCTAGCACCACCGCGCGCCGCCCCACATGCGCCCGCGCATCGGTCATCCCCCGGTCGCCAAACCGCAAGCGCGCCGCCGACAGCCGCGCAACGCGCCGGCCAACGTCCCCGCGCGCGCCGCCCGCGCATGCTATCATGCACAACACCATGACGCGCATCGAACACACCTCAGCCCCGCTTCCGCTGGCAGCCTACAAAGGCTTCCTCTTGATCGCTGCCGCCATCTGGGGTTTAGGCACCGTCGTCATCAAATCCACCGTGGACGCATTTCCACCCGCATGGATCGTCGGCACCCGGTTTACGGTTGCGGGCATTGTGTTAGGCCTGATCATGCTGCCGCGCTTCCGCCGCTCACTGGACCTCGATCACCTGAAGAAAGGCGCCGTCCTGGGCGTGTGGCTGTTTCTGGCCTACTGGGCGAACTCCACGGGGCTCACCGACACCACGGCCTCGAACAGTTCGTTTCTCACATCGCTCTACTGCGTCATCATTCCCTTTTTGGGATGGGGCCTGCGCGGCACGCGGCCGACGCGCTACAACATTGCCGCAGCGCTCGTGTGCGTGGCGGGCGTAGGGTGTGTGTCGTTCGCGGGGGCGGCCGGCTTCTCGCTGCGGTTCGGCGACCTGATTACCCTGCTCTCAGCGCTGTTCCTCAGCTTCCACGTGGTGTATTCGGCGAAATTTGCGCCTGGCCGCGACATGACACTGCTCACGGTGATCCAATTCCTTGTGGCTGGCGTGCTGGGCTTCATCTTCGGCGGCGTGTTCGAACCCATGCCCAATTTCGCAGCACTCGGCACCGACACGTGGGTCAGCCTGGCGTACCTCGCGCTGTTCGCCTCATGCCTCGCGCTGCTGCTCCAAAACACGGCGGTCGCCCACGTCGATCCCGCGCCAGCCTCGCTCTTCCTGGCTACGGAATCGGTGTTCGGCGTGACGTTTTCCATCCTGTTTCTTGGCGAAGCTCTCACGCTGCCCCTGTTCGCCGGCTTCGCGCTCATCTTCGCTGGCATCGTAGCCAGCGAATACCTCCCCCAACGCGCCGCCGCCAAACAAGAGGCAGACGTGCTCGAACACCCAGAACTCGAACCAGCCGATTCGGCAGAACTGGAAGAAGTCTGACGCGCTATCGCGCTGGCTAGTACGCCACAAGGTGTCCAACCTTCTCGCTTTACGACGCGAGCTGACTAACTTGAAGGTGTTGACGTGCGACAAGGATCACCTCCGTAGAAGTGCTACCAGCGACGGCGCGCAGCGCCTAGTCCCTTTAGGGAAGCATCCGTTCGCGCGAAGCGCGAAAACGCAGGTTCCGGTTGAGTTCTCCGCCTGCGGCGGAGAGGGCGCTTCGTGAAGCGCCCCTACGAAGGTTATCGTTTTAGTTATGTTTATCGTACATGAACGAGCCCTCGTCATAGTGGTAGGGAGGGTACCCACCCCGTGGCGTAATCAGTAGCGCGTAAGCGCGTCACTTTATGTGAAGGTTCGCATGAAGCACGCGGATGGGGATACCGTTTTACGCCTTGGCATTCAAGTTGCCTCAAAATGGCACAGATCGCCCTTATGTACGGATTTGAACCTCTTGGGACCGCGGATCTTTCGCTGTTATTAAAGAAACGCCTGTTCGCTATTTTCCTCTTTTGATTTTGGAGCTTCAAATCCGTACACGAACGCGATTTTGTGCCAAATTCTCGGATGATTCTTACACAGCGCGCCCATCTCATGCCCCAATAGCCGGCGCGAAGCGCGTCACACTTTTGCGCAGCGGCGCAAAGCTTTCTCGCCGCCCCTTCCTCTTCACAATAATGACGATTGCGTAAAGGATGGGGCGCGGGGTAGTGGTTTATGGCAAGATGGAGCATTGCATAGTCATATGCAGAGACACACGATAGTCGAGCGACCGCGTCCGCGCCTTGCGCGTGGCCGGCGATGCAAGCGCGCACGCCGCAACCCGCGGCGACAGGGGTAGCTGCGCGGGATATCCGCAACCGGAGTTCGCGCGATAAAGGAGATGCGATGGGCTTTCTCTCAAGGTTCGAAGGCAAGATGGAAGACACGTTGGAAGGTGCGGCCGACCACATGTTCGACGCTCCCATTTCGCCTGTTCAGATTGCGAAGAAGGCGGAAAAGCAGATGCGGCGCGGCAAGATGGTGGGCGCGGGTAAGCAGTACGCCCCCACGCTGTACACCGTGCTGGTGAACCCGGATGACGACCAGCGCCTGTTCGGCTATTACCCTACGCTGGCGGGCGAAACGGAAACCTATCTTGCAGCGAAGGCGGCCGACGAAGGCCTGGTCATGGACGGGCAGCCGCTCGTGCGCTTCATCGTGGACGAAGAGTTGAAGCACGGGAAGTTCGACATTATTGCTGAACCCGTGGCGGCACCTATTATTGCTCAGTTGCGCGCGGAAGAAATGCAGCGCTACGGCCTGGGCGGCGCGGCTCCAGTGCCCGCGGGCGGACAGGCGGCTCCCTATGGTGCGCCGGCCGGGGGTTATGCGGCAGCACCGGCACCTGCACCTGCACCCGCGCCGGTGCCCGAGCCCGTTCCCTCGCGCGCGCCCGCCCCGCAGGCGCAGCCCTACGGCCACGGCCAACCCGCGCCCGCAGCCGACCCCTACGCACCCAGCGACCCGTACGCAGCCCCGGCCGCCTACCCAGCAGCCGCCTCACCTGCGCCGATGCCCCAACCCTACCAGGACTTGGACGCGGGCTTCACCGGCTATGACGACTTCAATGCCTACGATCAGGGCGCCAAGCCGCCCCTGCCCTACGTGCCGGAAGACGAAATCGACTACTCCATCGACTACGGCGAATACACCTTCGACAGCCAAGATTTCCAGGACTATCGCGAAAACGGCCGCTCGCAAGCCCGGCCCGTACCCGCGCCCGACTCCCCCGCCGCAGCCGCAGGCTTCGCGGGCGGCGCAGCCGCCGGTGCCGCAGCAGCAGCAGCCGCAGCAGCCGCCTACGCCGCGCATCCCGCAGCCGGCGCCCCCGTCGCGGCCGACACCGTGGTATTCGCAGGCGGCGGCCAGGCCACGCCCGTGCCCAACCAGCAGGCAGTGCGCGCCAGCCTCATTGACACCACGAACAACCGCACCTACACGCTGGCAGCATCGCGCCTACTCATGGGCCGCGAATCGAAAAACGACATCGTCGTGGACGACATCAACGCCAGCCGCACGCACGCCGAGTTGCGCTTCGAGCCCCAGGGTGTGTGGACCATCACCGACCTCGGCTCCACCAACGGCACCTTCGTCAACGGCGCTGAAATTGCCACCAGTCCCCTGCGCGAAGGCGACCGCATCACCATCGGCATGACGAACTTCGTGTTCACGCAGGCGCAGTGAGCGGAGCGAGCGCGCAATGGTACCTAACCGCATAGAGCGAGGGGTGTTCTCGTGATCGATGTCGTGCTGCTGATTGGCCGCCTGCTGTTCGTGGCGCTGCTATACCTGTTCCTGTTCGCTCTCATGAAAACGGGCGTGGGGCTGGTGCGCGGCCAGCGCAAAAAGGAACGCACCTGGAATCTGTCGGTCGAACGCGGGCCGAAAGAGCTGCGCGGCGTGTCCATTGTGGTGCGCGGTCCCGTTATTGTGGGCCGCAGCCCCGGCGCCGACATCGTGGTGGGAGCGGGCTACGTGTCCGGCCGACACGCACGCTTCAGCCTGATGGGACAGAACCTCTTCGTAGAAGACTTGGGCTCAACGAACGGCACAGCCGTAAATGGCCAGCTCATCAGCGAACCCGTGGCACTCAAGAACGGCGACGTGGTGAACGTGGGCGACGTCGCCATCCGCGTGAGGTTTGCCTGATGGCCGCCGAGCGCGCATACAAATCGACGCCCCACACCCGCAAAGGGGCCACCACCACGTTCGGCAGCCGCACCGACATCGGCTGCTTGCGCGACCACAACGAGGACAGTCTCATTGTGACGCCGCCGCTGTTCGCCGTGGCCGATGGCATGGGCGGCCACGCCGCGGGTGAAGTGGCCTCCGAAATTGCCGTGAACGTGCTGGCCGAACTGGCTCCCGCCCATCCCGACCCCGAGGCCCTGGGTCGCGCCGTGGAAGAGGCGAACCGCGCCATCATCCGCGCTGCTCACGAGGGCCGCGGGCGCGAAGGCATGGGCACCACCATGACTGCCGCCATGCTGGAAGGCGAACGCCTGATTATTGCCCAGGTGGGCGACTCGCGCGCGTACCTCCTGCACCAGGGCAAACTCCAGCAGCTCACGCGCGACCACAGCCTTATGGCCGACATGATTGAAGCCGGCCAGCTCACGCCCGAGGAAGCGCGCACGCACCCCAACCGCTCGGTGATCACGCGCGCGCTGGGCAGCGACCCCAACACCCAGCCGGACCTCTACGAGATCAACGTGGAAACGGGCGACAGGCTGCTCATCTGCTCCGACGGTCTCTCAGGCATGGTGTCCGATGCCGACATCGAGTCAACGCTCGCCCGCGTGCGCGACCCCCAGCGCTGTGCCTCGCAGCTGGTGAACGAGGCAATCGCGAACGGCGGCCACGACAACGTCACCGTTATTGTGGCGGACGTGTCCGGTTTCGCCGAGGTGCGCCGCAAGAAGATGGCGCGCAAGACGAAGTTCACCATCGCGCTGGTGCTGGTGCTGTTCGCCGCCATTGTGGGCGCGACGGCCTGGGGCACGAACACCTACCTGCACAATGCCGCCTACCTGGCCGAAGACAACGGGAAAGTAGCCGTGTATCGCGGCGTGCCCGGCGACGTGTTCGGCCTGTCGTACTCCGAGCACGTGGAAACCACCGACGTGAGTGTGGACGACTTGCAGCCCGGATTCGCCGAGCGCCTGAAAGACGGCTGGCGCGTGGATAGCGTGGAAGCGGCTCAGGAACTGGTGGAAGAATACCGCCAGGACATCGCCGCCCGCACGCAACCGGGCAACGGCGCGGACAATAACGGCAACAACAACGCCAACGCCGCTCCCAACGCCAGCAACTCCTCCACCACCGACAACCAACCCACCCAAGGCGGTGCCGCATGACGCGCCGCAACATAGAACTGGTCCTGTTGTGCGTAGCGGCGCCCATCGTGGTGCTGCTGTTTGCCATGCTGGCCATCAACCAGGGACAAAGCCTGAACGCGAACACACTGGGCGCGCCCATCGGCATCTTCGTGGCGTTCGTCATCGCGCATGTGGCCGTGCGCCGTTTCGCGCCAGGTGCCGACCCCGCTATCCTGCCCATCGCGTTTGCGCTCTCGGGCATTGGCATCGCGTTCATCACGCGCCTTGCACCCTACGCGGAGAAGTCCAACATCGCGCTTAACCAGGTGATGTGGCTCTTCCTGGGCGTGGCGTGCATGGTGGTGGTGCTGGTGTTGTTCCGCAACCTGGAAAAGATTGCCAACTACAAATACACCCTCATGATAGTGGGTTTTGTGCTGCTGCTGTCGCCGCTTATCCCGGTCCTCGGCCAGGAAATTAACGGCAGCCGCATCTGGATTGGCATCCCCGGCGTATTCTCATTCCAACCAGGCGAAATAGCAAAAATAACCATCGTGCTCTTCCTCGCGGGCTATCTCGCGCAAAACCGCGAGATGCTGTCGGTGTTCACGTGGCGCGTGGGGCCGTTCAACCTGCCCGATATTCGCACGCTACTGCCGCTTTTGCTCATGTGGGTGGTCGCCCTGCTCATCGTCGTGTTCGAGAAGGACCTCGGCAGCGCACTCGTGTTCTTCTTCGTGTTTCTTATTATGTTGTACGTGGCTACGGGCAAGAAGTTTTACCTGGTGGTGGGCCTGGTACTTATCGCTATTGGCGGCGTAGGGGCCTACCTGGAGTTCACCCACGTGCAAACGCGCGTGGACATTTGGCTCGACCCATTCGCGGACACGCAGAACCGAGGCTACCAGCTGGTGCAATCGCTCTACTCCTTCGCCGACGGTGACCTGTTCGGCGTGGGCGTGGGCCGCGGCCTGGCCGGCGGCGGCAACGGCCTGCCCCCCATCCCCGTGGCCGAGAGCGACTTCATCTTCACCATCATTGGCGAAGAGATTGGCCTTTTGGGCGCGGCCGGCGTGCTGCTGCTGTTCCTGTGCTTCGCCATCCGCGGGTTCGTGACGGCGGCGCGCGCGAAGAACGACGTCAGCTCGTTTGTGGCCGTGGGCCTCACGTCCATCATCGTGCTGCAGGCGTTCATCATTGTGGGCGGCGTCACGCGGCTCATCCCGCTGACAGGCCTCACCCTGCCCTTCATCAGCCAGGGCGGCTCGTCGCTGCTGGCCAGCTTCATTATTGTAGGCTTCCTTCTGCGCTGCGGCGACGAGGGCACGGGCGTGGGCACCGAAATGGCCAGCGCCACCACCTCGCTCCATGCAAACAGCGTGCTGGGGCGCGTGTCGCTGGGCAAGCGGCTCACGCACGGCATGATTATTTTCTCCGCCATGTTTGCCCTGCTGGTGGCCAACCTCACGCTTATCATGGTGGTGCAGGCCGACTACTACCAGAACATGCCCGGCAATAACCACACGCTGGCGAAAGAGGCCAACACCGAGCGCGGCACCATTTCCACCTACGATGGCGTGGTGCTGGCGCAAAGCGTGCGGCAGGACGACGGCACGTACGAGCGCGTGTACCCGGCGGGCGACCTGGCCAGCCACGTGGTGGGTTACGCGTCGCAGCAGTACGGCACGTCCGGCATTGAAGCGGCTGAAAACGACACGCTGAAAGGCCAAAGCAACTTCGCCAGCTGGACTGACGTGTTGAACTCGTTCGCGGGCATCAGCACGCCGGGCAACGACGTCACCCTCACGCTGAACTCGAAGATCCAGCAGGCGGCGCAAGACGCGCTCAGCGGCTACTCCGGCGCGTGCGTGGTGCTGGATCCCGACACGGGCGCCGTGCTGGGCATGGCCTCCGCCCCTACCTACAACGCCGCCGACTTCGAGGCGCTGCTGCAAAAGGCCGCGGAAAACCCCGACAGCGGCGACAGCACCCTGCTGAACCGCGCCACGCAAGCGCTCTACGCGCCGGGCTCCACCTTCAAAATTGTCACCCTGTCCGCCGCGCTGGAGGACGACGTGGCGAAGGAAGACACCGTGTACTCCTCGCCCGGTACCATGGAAATTGGCAACGCGCCCGTCACGAACTTCAACAAGAACGACTACGGCGACATCACGCTGGCGCGCGCCATGGAACTGTCGTCGAACACCGTGTTCGGCCAGCTGGGCATTCAGCTTGACGCCGAGCGCCTGGTGGCGGCCGCCGCGAAGTACGGCTTCAACCAGGACCTCGACTTCGAACTGCCCGTGAGCACCTCGCTCATGCCCGAGCCCGCCGAAATGACCGAGTGGGAAACCGCCTGGGCCGCCGCCGGCGAGCCAGTGGGCAACCACAAGAGCCCGGCCGGCCCGCAGGCCACCGTGCTTGAGATGGCACTCGTGGGCAGCGCCATTGCCAACGACGGCGCCATCATGGACCCCTACCTGGTGGAAGGCATCTACAACGCCAGCGGCGAGCGCAGCTACACCGCCTCGCCGGGTAAGTTCCTGCAGGCCGTGAGCAAGGAAACGGCCAACCGCGTGAAAACCGTCATGGAGGGCGTGGTGAAGAACGGCACCGGCACCGCGGCCGCCATTGAGGGCGTGTCCGTAGCCGGCAAAACCGGCACCGCTGAAAAGCCCGACGGCAACGACAGTTGGTTCGTGGGCCTAGCCCCCGCCGACAACCCGCGCGTGGTAGTGGCCATCAACCTGGAGCACGCACAGGAGGGCACGGGAACTGAGCGGGCGCAAAATGTGTTGAAAACGGCCTTGCAGGTGCAAGGGCTTTTGTAAATAAGGTATGCTTGTGGCGATCATATCAGCTTTGAAAACGCAGCACGCCAAGGGCATGTGACCTAAAGGAGCAAAAACGTGACCGGAAACATGACGGGCAAGGTGTTCAACAACCGCTACCAGATAACGGAGCGCATCGGCATCGGCGGCATGGCCGAGGTGTACCGCGCGCAGGACAACGTCCTGGGGCGCCTGGTTGCCGTGAAGGTCATGCTGCCCCAGTACGCCGCCGACCCCAACTTCACCAAGCGCTTCAAGCAGGAAGCCGCCGCGGCCGCCAACCTGCAAAGCCCCTACATTGTGAACGTGTACGACTGGGGACAGGACGACGGCACCTACTATATAGTGATGGAGTTCGTCCGCGGAAGCGACCTGAAAACCGCCATCAACGAACGCGGCGCCATCAACCAGCGCAAGGTGGCCGAAATTGGCTCGCAGGTGTGCCAGGCGCTTTCGGTGGCGCACGGGCTGGACATCATCCACCGCGACATTAAGCCGCAGAACATCATGGTGCAGCCCGACGGCAACGTGAAGGTGATGGACTTCGGCATTGCGCGCGCGAAGAACTCCGTGATGACGCAAACGTCCTCGGTATTGGGCACGGCCCACTACATTTCGCCTGAACAGGCGCAGGGTAAGGAACTCACCGCCGCCAGCGACATGTACTCGCTGGGCATTGTGATGTACGAAGCCGCCACCGGCCGTCTGCCGTTCGACGGCCCCGATGCCGTGAGCGTGGCCATGAAGCAGGTGAACGAGCTGCCCGCGCCGCCGCGCGAGATCAACCCCGACATCGACCCGGCGCTTGAAGCCATTATCATGCGCGCCATGGCAAAGAACCCCTCCGAGCGTTTCGCCACTGCACAGGACATGCGCTACGCGCTAAACGACTACCTGGCGGGACGTCCCGTGAATGTAGGCAACGCAGGCAACTTCACCAGCGCTGAGACGGCCGTGATGGGCGGCGTGGTGCCCCCCATGGCTGTGGCCGATGGCACCGCCGTGATGCCCGCCATGGGCAAGGGCGGCGTCAAACCCGCGGTTTCCAGCAGCGGCTCCAAAAACTACCGCAACGACAACAATGCTCCCAAGGGTTCGAAGAAGACGCTGTTTATAGTGCTGGGTATTCTGGCCGCGCTCATTGTGGTGGGCGGCATTGCGTTTGCGCTGATGAGCGGTCTTGGCGCGTCGGGCGACCCCGTGCCGGACTTGAAGGGCATGACACAGGAGCAGGCCGAAGCCAAGCTGAAGGAACAGGGCTTCCAACTGGGATCGGTCGACCAGAAATACGACGAGGCCGAGGCCGGTAAGATTATCGGCCAGGACCCCAAAGCAGGCGACAAGCGCGAAAAGGGCACCAAGGTGAACATCACCGTGTCGCAAGGCGCGCAGCAAATTGCGGTGCCCGACTTGAAGAATATGACCGTGGATGACGCGAAGAAATTGTTGATTGAGAAGGGCCTCGTGCCCAGCGCCGGCACGCCAAAGAGTTCCGACGACGTGGAGAAGGGCAAGGTCATGGGCCAGAGCCCCGAGGCCGGCTCCAAGGTAGAGAAGGGCGCAACGGTTGAATACTACCAGTCGCTTGGGCCCGAGGGCACCGACGTGCCGAGCGTGGTGGGCAGCATGGAAGGCGAAGCGGTAGCTACGCTGCAGAACGCTGGCTTCAAGGTGACGACGGACTACACTTCGAGCGATAGCGTTGAGTCGGGCCTGGTTATTAGCCAGAGCCCCAACGCGAAGCAAAAGTTGAAGCCTGGCGAGACCGTAAACATTGTGGTGAGCACCGGCAAGCAGGCCACGTACTACAATGTGAACCTGAACGCCAACGGCGGCGGCACGGTGAACGCCTCCAGCTTCTCCGTTGAAGAAGGCGACAGCGTACGAATTACCATCATGCCTGACCCCGGCTACATCGTGGCCTCGGTGATTGGCCTCGACGGCGTGCCTCAGTCCGGCGGTACGTTCACCGTGCCGAACGTCAAGAACGACGTGAACATAACGGTAACGTTCCAACAATCAACCCCCACCACCCCTGACCCCCCGGACGACGAGAAAACCCCCACAACAAACTAACCCAAACGGGCACCCCACGGTGCCCGTTTTTTTGCACGAGCGAGTCGCCTCCCGCCTCATAGTGTGACGCGCTAACGCGCTATCCATCTTCTCCTTACACCTTGGGGGTTTGGAGTATTGGCGGGCTTTTTGGTGAGGGCTGAGGAGCGTGGTAAGATAGTACCCGTATGCTCTGCCATGCCCCAGGCCCACTCAAGGAGGTACCGCATGCCCGAGCCGTTCAACGCCCTCAGTCGGCGCACGTTTATTGGAGGCGCCGCCGTCGCAGGTGCTACTGCCCTCGCCTTCCCCTCAACCGCGCTTGGCGTAAGCGCCGCCGAGAAGCAGGCCGAAGCGGACGCCGTTCGCAATCAACTGGTAGGCCTTCAGGCCGACCTCGAGGCCGCCGCCGAAAACTTCTACACCGCCGAAGCTGAGCGCGACGCTGCAAAGCAAGCCATGGAGGCCGAACAGGCCAAAATCGACCTCGCCAACCAAGAGATCGCCGATCTGCAAAGCCGCCTGGGCCTGCGCGCCCGCAGCATGTATCGCTCCGGGTCGGCCACGTTCCTGGACTTCCTCATGGGAGCCACCTCATTTGCCGAGTTCACCCAGAACTGGGATCTGCTGAATGGCCTGAACGAGAGCGACGCCGAAATGGTGGCGCAGACCAAAGACCTGCGCGCCCAGGTGGAAGCCTCGAAGGCCGAATACGAAAAGCAGGAACAGATTGCTGCCGAAAAGGCCGCCGAGGCCAAAACCATCAAGGATCAAACCGAGGCCAAAGTACAGCAAGCCCAAGACCTCATGAACTCACTCGACGCCGAGGCGCGTCAGTTGCTGGAGCAGGAACAGGCCGCCGCGGCCGCAGCTGCGGCCGCGCAGAAGCAGGCCGAACTCGAAGCTCAGCTGCAGCGCGAGCAGGGCGGCGGAGGCTCCGACGGGGGTAGCTACGACATACCTTCCGGCGGCAATGGTGTGGAAGTTCCCTCGCAGGGTTCGGTGGTTGATTACGCGCTCTCACGCATTGGCTGTCCGTATGTATGGGGGGCCGAAGGACCCGACTCGTTTGATTGCTCGGGGTTAGTGACCTGGGCATATCGCCAGGTGGGCATGTACGTGCCGCACCAGAGCGAGTCTCAGTATAGCGCTGCGCGCCAGCGCGTTCCCGTGTCGGAGGCGCGCCCGGGCGACGTGCTGTGGCGCTACGGCCACGTGGGCATTGCCGTGGGCTACGGCGGCGTACCGTACGTACACGCTCCCACCGAAGGCGCGCTCGTACGCGACACCGACTCGCTTGGCTGGTCGGGTTTCACCTGCGCATTACGCTTCTAAACCTGTTGCGCGTCAGCGCGCGGCAACCCGCAATCTCACGGCCACCCAACCCACAGCAGGTGGCCGTTCTCGTTTTACGACCTTGCCGCCTCTATTGCAGCCAATCCCTCTGCCCGCGCCGCGTTACAGCCCTCGTCAATAGCAGCGGCCACTTCCGCAGGCGCTTTTGTGCCGCGCAACAAATCCTGCATGTTGGGATAGAATGCCGCGCGCACGCCTTCCCAATTGGGCGTGTTGTTCAGGAAGTCCACCGTGTTTTGCGAGTTGCGACTGTACGTATCAAGGTACGCAATCTCGTCTTTGTGCTGCTCCACCACATGCTTGTTCACCGGAATACTGCTCAGCGCATAACGCAGCATATCATCGTCAGAATAGATGAAACGCACAAAATCCTTCGTGGCCTGCACCTTGTCCGGATCACCGTTGTTAAACACTGTAAAGCCATTCAAGAACGTAGTGGCAATGCCCGCGCCCGTAGGGTCAGGGAAGTTTGCCAAAAACACATCCAAGCCCGCTTCGTCGCCAATACGCACGTTAACCATATTACCCGGACACAAAGCTACCTGCCCGCTGTTGAATAGCTGAATGGTATCAATGAACTCCAAGTTCTCGGCACCCTTTGGAATGATGCCGCGCTCGTTCAGCGACACCAGCCACTCAAGCGCCCGTACGCCCTCCGGTGAGCTGACGTCAAAGGTGCCGTCCGCGTTGTAGAACGGGGCGCCAAACGCGCGCAGCAACGTCATGATATGCGTGTCACCCTGGTTGTTCGCTGCATAAAACGCCAGAGGAAACGTGCCGCCTTGAGCCATGGATGCCTTGAGGGCGTTCAGAATCTCATTAAACTCGTCGATGCTCCACTGGGCAATTTCGCCCTCGGCGGGAATGAATCGGTCCAGGCCAGCGGCGCGCATGAGCTCGCCGTTTACCATCAGCGTGTTTTGCAGCTGATAAAGCGGCATGGTGTAGGTGACTCCATCCACGCTGCACTGTTGCCAGATGGCGTCGTCGATATCTGCACGCAACTCGGCATCAATCACATCATCAAGCGCCGCCACGCGACCTTCGCGAATGTAGGTGGGTAGATTGAACGACCCCGCGAACAGCACATCGGCGGCCTCGGGCGTACCAAACTTATCGATAACCTGCGTCTTTTCATCCACATACTGGAACTTCGTGTAGTTAAAGGAAACGTCGTAATTCTCATAGGTGGCAGCAAAGCGCTCACCCGCCTCCTGAAACAGGTCAAACACCTCAGCATCGGGATGGTCCGCATCATAAGCCATGGTCACAGGAGGACATTTCACGTTGATAGTGACCTGCTTCTTACCTGCGGTACCATCACCAGCGCCACCCGCACCGCCGCCGCCCACACAACCCGTCAGCGCGCCGCTCGTCAACACAGCCACGCCGACACCCGCCGAGGCCAGCACGAACTCCCTCCTGCTCATAGTTTGTTCGCTCATCGAGTCCCTCCCTTTCCCTCTGAGCCAATTGCGCGCAGTTTATCCAGCAAAAGCCCCACGTCAAGTGGCTTGGTTACCACATCATTCATACCGGCGCTTAAAGCGCGATCCACGTCATCACGAAATGCGTTCGCCGTCAGCGCCAGGATGGGCACAGCGGCGCTATCTGTGCGCTTGAGCGCGCGGATGGCATCGGTAGCTTGGTAGCCATCCATTCGCGGCATCTGTAAGTCCATCAGCACCACATCGTAGGTGCCTTCTTCGCTGGCAGCAAAAGCCTCCAGCGCTTCTGCGCCGTCGCTTGCGGCGGTCACCACACAGCCTTCATCTTTAAGGATATCCACAATAATCATGCGGTTCACGCCGTTGTCTTCGGCCACCAGCACACATTTTCCCTCAAGCGTAACGTCATCTGCAGCCGCACCTACGGCATCGGCGGTCGATTGGTCGGCTGCCATCTGCAACGGCACCGTCACCGTGAACGTCGACCCGCATCCCTGCTCGCTTTCCACTTCAATGGTGCCACCCATTTCTTCCACCAGTATCTTGGAAAGCGAGGCACCCAAACCTGTACCGTTGCGCGATGCCGCTCGTTTCTCCTGTTCAAACGGCTCCCATATACGTTCAAGGAAGCTGGGGCTCATGCCACACCCCGTGTCAGACACCACAAACGTGGTGCGCGCCACAGTTCCTTCGCCCGCCACAACTTGGCTCACGTTCAACGACACCCGGCCGCCCTCGGGTGTAAACTTAAGCGCGTTACCCAGCAAATTAACAATGACTTGTTTGATGCGCATTTCGTCGCCCACCACCCGGCGAGCCGGCAACTCACCATACACAACAGAGAACTGCAAGTTGCGCGGCTTCGCCTGCAGACCGATGAGCGTGTCGATGTCGTCCAGCATAGCCGCCAGGTCGAACGACTGCGCGTACAGCTCCATCTGGCCGCTTTCGATTTTTGACATGTCCAACACGTCCGTGATCACACTCTTCAGGTAGTCCGCGGACACGTCCGCCTGATCCAGATAGCCGGACAGTTTTTCCTTGTCATCCACATTCTGCCGCATGAGATACTGAAGTCCCACCAGGCCGTTCAGCGGCGTGCGTATCTCGTGGCTCATGTTGGCAAGGAAGGTGGATTTTGCCTTTTCGGACTCACGCGCCACACGCGCGTCGCGCACCGAGCGAAACACCGTGAACAGCACGCCCGCTATCAGAAGTCCCAGTAGGCCAAAGAACAAGAGCGAGCGCGTCATGAGCTCGTTCACCTGGTGCGATGTCACCGACGCGTTCACCTTCACCACCAAATACCACCTGCTGTCAGCAATGGGCACCATGGTAACGTAGTAGCGCTCGTCGCCCATGCGATACTCAGCAAACACGTTTTCGCCGCGCTCGATAGCGGCGCGGCTTTCGGCAAGCGAACCTGACACGAATGAGGCATCTTTCAACTCGGCGAAAAAGTCCTGACCATCGGACCCGCCGTAATAACGGCTGGCCGTCACAATTTCGCCCGTATTGCGAATAACTAGGGCGACGCCTTGGCCATCGAAGCTTTCGAACCGCATGCCAGCCTCGATATCGGCTACAGGCACAAGCCCCACCACGCTTTCGATGCGCTCTCCGTCGCAAACTACCGGAGTATCCAGCTTCACACCATATACCAGGTACTCGCCCCACTTTTCGCGCTCTTCCAGTGTGTAGCGTATGACGAAGCGGTCGTCGGCAGCGCGATAGGTGTCGGCCCATTCGACATCATTAAGAGTGGAGGCAAGGTAGGTATTATCGTAGAGATGTTCCTGGTCAGTTACCAGATAGATACGTTCGAATGAAGAGGACCGCACCTCCACGCTCAGCTGGTACGACAAGTCAGCCACTTCGCCCTTGCGCGCAAGCCGAATGCGCTCGGATACTGAATCCAAATAATCCCACTTGCTGGTCATTTGGTTGTGAATACCCTGCGCATCGTGGTCGGCAATTTGCTCCATGAACGAAAGGGTAGTTCCGTTCACCGCTTGCGTGATACTTTGCTGGTAGAGCAGATAGCCGCCAGCTAACACCACCACCGCAACCGCACACATGGCCAGGTAAACCAGCGGGCGAACTCCTGTGCGGGGCGTCTTCGGTGTCATGCAGCCGCTCCCTCCACTGCGACGATGCGCCCCACCACACCCAGTTTGTGCAGGGTGTCGCCGTCTTCGGCCCACACTACCAGGCACGCCACATTACAGCAGAGCAAGGTGCCATCAGCCAGCGGTAGGTCAACCTGCGCCTCGAATACGGGGCTGGTCGGCGACGAGTTCTCGCTCACCCGCGCAAGAACCCCAATGGCCTTTGCGGTGTCGGGCAAAAATTCCCTGGCAGAGGCGCCCACCACAATTTCGGCGTACCCAAACCGTTCGCAGCCACGTCCGGAGAACACCACCGTGTCGCTTTCAATGTCATAGTCGAACAGCACCCCGTCGAAGTACGAAGCAGTGAACTTGAATTTCGCGCGCTCGCGCTCAAGCAGCAGCACCGTGCGGTCGGCCAGCCCCGGCTCGCTGCGTTCCATCACTTCGCGCGAGAGTTTGCCCACGTCGAACAACTCAAGCGACCGGTCGCTGCGCAGCGCTACCATGTCACGCAAATGGTCGGCCTCTTCCAAAAAGCAACGCATGAGGTCGGGGTTAAACGCACCACATTCGCCATTTTCTATCATGGCCACGGCTGTTTCGTGCGAGAAGGCGCTCTTGTACACGCGCTCACTCACCAGTGCATCGTACACGTCGGCCAGCGCCACCACCTGGGCCGCCACGGGAATTTCTTCACCGGCAAGACCGTCGGGGTAGCCGCGACCGTCCCAGCGCTCGTGGTGCCAGCGGCAGATCTCGCGCGCGCACGTGACCAGGGCCTCGTTCTTGCCGAAGTGGAGGCCTTCCAGCATCTCGTCGCCGATGGCGGCGTGTGTCTTCATGACCTCGAACTCTTCTTCGGTCAAACGTCCCGGCTTATTGAGAATCTCTTCGGGAATGGCAATTTTGCCAATGTCGTGCAGCGCTGCCGCGTTCGAGATGAGCGCAATCTTTGACGGCGTGAGGTTGTAGTCAGGGAAGCGGCTTTTCATGGCTTCCAGCAAAATTTCGGTGATGATGCGGATGCGCGCCACGTGCAAACCCGACTCGCCGTTGCGGAATTCCACAACGGTGCTCAGGATGTCCACCATGAGCGTGTTGGTTTTTTCACGCTCTTGCACCTGCTCAGCTATCAAATCTTTCAGCAGGTTTTGCTTCGCGAACAGCGCGATGGTGTTGCGCACGCGCTGCAGCACCACCTCGGGGTCGAACGGACGGTTCACGTAATCGACCACGCCCAGCTCGAAGCCCTTGCGGATATAGGCGGGCGACGTCTCGGCGGAGATGACGATAACCGGCACGTCGTCGCTCCAATGGTTGCGATGCAAGTGGGTAAGAACGTCGAAGCCGTCCATGTTCGGCATGACAATATCCAGCAGAAGAAGCGCGATGGAGCCTTCACGGCGGCGCAGGATGTTGAGCGCCTCTACGCCATCGCAGGCTTCCAGGATGTCGTAGTCATCCGACAAGATGTCGGAAAGCATGGAACGGTTGACAGCGGTATCGTCGGCAATGAGGATGGTTTGGCGTTTGCTGGCCGTCATGCGAGTTCACCGACTAGTGCGGTGAGATGCTCACAACTGGCTTTAAGCTGGCGATACAGTGCGTGCGCCCGCTCTTCCTCGCCAGGAGCAAGTCCGTCGCGCAAACATTCCACCAGTTCAACTGCGGTTTCGGTCATGGGCTTCAGCATGAGGTTCATGCTCATGCCCTTGATGGTGTGCGCGGCGCGAAAGGCGGCCTCATGGTCACCTTGCTCCATAGCGCTATCCAGCGCGGCAAATGCCGGGTCGTCCATAGTTTGAACAAGATACGCTTTGATGCGTTCCTCTTTGCGAAGCAGCGCCAAAACATCGGCGAAATCAACACCGATGTTTTCATATAACGCGCGCACGTCCATGCTTGAGCCTTTCGAGCTTTTCGAGCCGATTTTGAGGCTCTGGGGTCAAGCGAATATGATACCGGTTGAACACCTTTTTGTTAAGGAAACCGGCTTCAAATAAATAAGAAACCACACCGGGGAGCGCTATCGGCGCAGCACCTGACGCTTGCGCCATGCGAACCTTCTGCACGAAGGCGAACGCGAACGCGCACCCCGTTCCCCGAAGCAGAAGGGAATGCTACAATACCAAGCACGCCTCCGTAGCTCAGGGGACAGAGCACCGCTCTCCTAAAGCGGGTGCCGCGCGTTCGAATCGCGCCGGGGGCACCACCTAAAGTCGCAGGCCACCAGCATACTACTGGTGGCCTGTTTGATTCTTATCCAAAACCCTACGGAAGACAATCCACGGCCAACCGCAGGAGGAATCGTCCCTAACTCTTCTGGGAGAGGCGAATGCCCCCACTACCCCCCCCCCCGCAATGTTTGTGCGGTTTTTGCGAGGGGATGAGGGCTTAGCTACGGGTGGGTGACGGTTCGGTATGGTGGGCGAGGATGGTCGCGCGGGCGGCCGGGCGCGCGGGATGCGCGCTGAATAGTTGACATGGGCCGGGCGTGGGACGCGCGGTCGTGCGATAGGAGGTATCGTGTACAAGATTGTTGCATTGGGTGCGGCGGCGCTGTTGGCTGCTACTCTTGCGGGGTGTGCAAGCGAACCGGCTGATCAACCGACTGAAGGCGGCGGCGCACCCGCTAAACAAACGCAGACGGCGCCGGAGCCGAAGGAGAACAAAGTCTCACTGGTGGATTCCGGTTGGTCGGTAGATGAGCAGGGCTATATCCACTATGGCGTCATCATCAAGAACGAAGGTGCTCAGGGGGCGCTGTTTCCCACGGTGAAAATTGTGAGCAAGGATGAAAGCGGCAACGTCATTTCCTCCGACGAGCAGGTACTCATGAGCATTCGACCTGATCAGGAACTTGCTTGGGGTGGTCAGGCGGGGCACGGTACGCCTCCTGCTACCGTTGAGTTTGAGGTGAGTGTGGGTTCCGGCAACTGGCAGGATTCGGACCCGAATATCGAAATGTTCCGCATCGACGGGCTTAATGTCCAGGATAGCGGATACGGCATGGTGCACTTCGTGGGTGAGATTACCAGTCTGCTTGAGGATACCAACATGAATCAGGTTGCTGTCAGTGCCCTCTTGCGTGACGCGAATGGTGTCATCGTGGGCGGCTACACGGGCTTTGCCGACAACCTATCGGCGGGCGGCACCACCGCTTTTGACATTATCGGCTACGGTGTGCCGGAATACGCCACCGTGGAGGCTTGGGCCCAGCCCTGGAGCGTGGCTAAGTAACAAGCAGACGAACACAGCGAGGGCAGCAAAACCAGCACAAACGCACTAGGCGCCCTCTAAACGCGAAGCGACGCCCGGGGGAGGGAGGGGGAGTCTCCGGGCGTCGCGTGTTGCGTGCCGCGTGGGCAGGCGAAATAGGTCGAAACGGTTGCCGCTTACGCAGTGGCCATCTGCTTCACAACGTGGATGGCTTCGGTCATCGTGCGACCGCAGGCGAAGCCGTGAAGCTGGTCGGGGTAGCAGCCGCTGAACACGCTGCCGGAGCAGTCGCCGGCGGCGTATAGGCCCTCAATCGGGTTGCCCTCGGTGTCGATGGCCTGGCAGTCGTGGTTGATACGCACGCCATCGATGGTGGTCAGCAGTGTGCCGCCCAGCGTTGCGCCGTAGTACGGCGGCTTGCGCAGCGCGGACAGGCGATACGCCTCTTTGCCGAAGTCCGGGTCCTGCTGCATGTCGAAGAGCTCGTTGTAGCGCTCCACCTCAGCCAGGAAGTTCTTCTTGGCATCGCCCTCGAAGCCCAACTTGTCAGCCAGTTCCTCGATGGTGTCGGCCTTCTGCAGGCGGCCGTCATCAAGCTGTTTCTGGAAGTATTTGTCCAGGTCGTACGTACCGTCTTCCTTCTTCACGCCCAGGACGCCCATGCGCGTGCCGGCCGAGCAGCCCAGCGTGTGGAAGCGCTGCACGTCGTCGCCGAAGTTGGAGTCCCACACGGAAATGTACACGCCGCCCGGCTGCTGCGTTGCCGCGTGCGGCAGGTAGTCGTAGTCGGCGGACTCGTTGGCGAAGCGCTCTCCGTTCAGGTTCACCTTCAGGAAGGGCTGCGTGCCGGGGTTGAACTGGCCATTGCTGGGGAACTGCGGGTCGCCGGCCTTGATGCTTTCCTCGGTGTAGCCCGCCTTCGTACCAGGAGCCACCAGGCCGCGGTCGAAGATCATCGTCGCGGACGTGAGGTCCTTCGCAGCGCCCGCCCACAGGGCTGCCTTAATGCCGTCGCCCGTGTCGTTTTGGTTGTAGCCAAGCGCGGTCACGCTCTGCGCCGTCACGGGGGACAGCGCCTGCACCATGGCGGGGTTCGCCGGGTAGCCGCCCGTGGTTAGAAGCACACCCTTCTTGGCGTTGATCTGCACATAGCCGCCGCCGGTTTCGAAGATGGCGCCCGTCACGCTGCCCGTGCCGTCGCCCTCGCGCACCAGCTTGGCCAGCGCGTGCTTGTACATGACCTCGTGGCCAGCCTTCTGAATGTGCTGTTCGAATAGCTTGTTGCGCTCTTCGATGTCGCGGCCGCCCTTTTCGTCGCCGTAGTGATGCTCGAACGGCGGGGTGTAGTAGGGGGTGCCGCCCATGCCGCCGGGCATCTCATATTCGTCAGCGATGACGCGCGCACCCGCGGCCGTCATGATGCCGTCGACGAACGCGAACATGTCGGCGCTTTCGTCCATCCACATGCGGATGAGGCGCTGGTCGCAGTTGCCCTGCGAGTAACGCACGATCTCACCCATGAGACGCTGGCGGTCGACGGTGACACCCTGGCTGGTGAACGGCGGGGTGTCAACTGCAGCGAACCAGTGACGGGTAGCACCCACGGTCTCGCCCTTTTCGCAGATCATGAAGTCGACGCCCTTGTCGGCGGCGTACGCGGCGGCGGCCATGCCACCGTTGCCAGCGCCGACGATAAGCAGGTCGCACTCCTTCGTTTCCTTGATGTCGCTCTCGGCGATCTCAGGGGCGGTGCCCAGCCAGTCGGCTGCGGCGTTCTGGCCCTCGGCAGCGCCGTCGGCCTTCTTGGTGTCGCCAGTCGCCTCGCCCTGCGCCTTCGGAGCGCAGCCGGCCAGGCCAAGCGCGGCCAGCGCGCCGGCGCCTGCCATGCCGCCAATAAAGTTGCGGCGGGAGATGCCTGTGGTGTTCGTTTGCATAGTGAATCCTCCTTAGATGTTCTGCGACGGCGTTTCGCTCTTTCGACGCGGCACGGAGCCTCGTGCGAAAGAGGGCGCGGTCGCTCCCTCGCGAAGCATCGTAGCGCGCAAAGAGGGCACGCCACACCACCCCACGTGGGGCGTTTCTGCGTAAAGAATCGTTGCGTGCGCGCTCCCCCCGCTGGGGTGACGCAGTAAGAAACCCCAGATCACATGGCGCTGTTGTAAGAGGCAGGCAAACTCAACAACAGGGCAAGGAATGCGCCCGCCCCTCGCGCGGAGGCGTCCGGTAGCGTACAATGCAGTAAGGGGGAACTGAACAATTTGGGAGGGATATGAGCGACAGCACCCATGCTGGCGCGAACCAGCGAAGCGACACACGTGCGCTCCGCGTGGGAGGCGCAGCCGCCATTGCGGTGACTATTGCGCTGACCACGTTCGGCGGGTTCGTGCTGAATGCAGGCCTGTATTCGCAGGTGGCAACCTACTGTGGCATCGCGCGCGAAATCAACACGTTCGGTAGCGCAGCGTTGTTCTTTGTGCTGTTTGTGGTTGCTGTGCGCTGGCCGTCGCTGCTGGATAAGCGCATCATGACCGTGGGCGCGCTGGGGTGTTTGGCAACCGCCGCTGTCGTTTTGGAGTTAGCTGTGCGTTTTGCCGATCCGGCGGCTACTGTTGTGGGGTTGTTGTTTTCGACGGCAGGCAAGACGTGGGCGGCGGCTCTGATTGCATGTTCGCTTGGGTCGCTCGGCTCGGCGAAAGAAGCGGCTGTGGCTGCTGCGGGCGGCATTGCGCTTGGCGGCATTGTGGCCATGCTGGCGCCCACGCCCAACTGGCAGATTGCTATTGCGCTGCACGTGGCTTTTCCGGTACTTGTCGTAGCGCTTCTTTACCGGCGTAGTTCCGACGTGCTTGACGCAGTGCGCCGAGGTGCGCCCCCGTTCGACCTTGAAGTGGCGAACCCCGAGTCGTTTTTTGCGCCCACGCACGCGCTGTTTCTGTGCGCGTTTTTGTTCAGCGTGGCATCCGGCTACGCACTCACCATCAATGAGGTGGGACATGCGCCGGTGACCAGCGACTTCTCCGCGTTGCTTACCGTCGCGTTGGCGCTGTGGGCTATCTTTGGCCGCGACGGAGACAAGGAAGATACGCTGTTTTCATGCGCGGTACTGCTGGTGATTGCAGGATTTTTGCTAGCGCCGTTCACCTTCTCAACGGGGCTGCCCTCGGCAAACACGCTGTTGAGATGTGGCAACGACGGGTTCAGCATGCTGGTGTGGATGGTCATTGCCGCAGTGGGGCGACGCAATGTGTTCGCGCTGTTGCCCACGTTTGCGCTCATCCGAGCGTGCGGTGCGCTGGGTACGAATCTCGGCGCTATCGCAGGTCACACGTCCAATGGCTTCGTGGGTGCGAACCAGCAAGCCGCTGAGCTTATTGCCGCCGTGGCGCTGTTTCTGTTTGTGGCGCTTCTGTGGGTGGGTTTCAGGAAGTTCAGCTTCTCGGGCACCATCCGCGGCATGGCGGGCGTGGCCGAAGGGACCAGTGCTGCGGGAAAGGAAACTGCGGAAGGTGTCGCCGTGAAGGCAGACGCGCACGTTGCGAGTACGGAAGCCGCAGATTCCCCCGGTCAATCGAGCGAAGATCAAGCGATCCCTCAAAGGTCTCACACGCCCAGCATCGAAGAGTGCTGTGCTGTTTTGGGTGCGCAGCACGGCCTCACCGAACGCGAAACAGAAATCTTCTCCATGCTGGCCCGCGGCCGCAACGGCACTTTCATCATGGAGCACTACGTCATCTCGCGCAACACCGTAAAGAGCCACATCAAACACATCTACGCCAAACTAGACGTCCACTCCCAACAAGAACTCATAGATTTGGTAGAGAGTGAAGCGACCAATCACGCTGGAATTCTGCGCGACGCCACGACCTATCGCGCGGGCAAGCTTGAAACGTTCACGCTTGATGAAGTAAAAACCCACTATGGCTTGGACAAGTAAGGTTCAAGTATGAGAACCTCAACCTGCTGCGTTAAGACTCTGTCTAGCGTGCTTCCTTATCATCTGATGAATCAATAACGAGAGCTCTCTTTGTCAGTTCGTCGGCGGGTACCAGTGCCAGCTTGTAGCCGCACACGTCAGCCATGCGGGCCATGGTATCGCAGCGCGGTACGCTGCCTCGGCTGGCACCATTGTTAATGTAGTTCGCACTTTTGCCAAGTGCCTTGCTTATGGCATAAAGGGTAATGCCGCTATCTTTGCTCATCGCCCGCACTGCGCTGTAAGCATCCATACTTGTATCTCCTATCGTTACACGATGCAATATACCATAAAGTGTATATGTATCAATTTGTGTAGGTATCATGTATCTGATAAGTACGCTAGTGAATATGCATACCTTTTAGAGTAGTATTGACCTATCGAAAGGTTGCTGGCACTCCGTGGACGCTTGGGAGGATTACAGGCGAGCGCCGCAGTTCTATCACCTAACACACAAAACCTTTCTAGAACAATCAAAAAGACCCCGCATAAAGCGAGGGTCAAAAGCCCCCGGCGCTGTACGCCCCAGAAAAAGCTCAGCGCCGGGAAACCGAAAGGAGTATAGCATGGCGAAGGGGAGAAAGTATGTGCGCGCGTCTGTGAGATTTGCGGATAAGTTGGGGATGCTGACGGACGAGACAGAGGATGTTGCTCAGGGGCTCAGGTGCGTACGAACGGCATTAGGGCACGATGACGCGGAATGCGATGACTATATCCGCGGACAAGTGAATGTTTTACTTGCAACCGCCGAGGATGCGTCAACAAAAGCCTCCAGCCTCACCGAGGAAGTAGAGAGATATTTGGCAATTCTTCGGCAGGAGAGGCAAGAAGCAACGGCGCGGAAACAAAATAAAAATGCATAGCCAGTGTGCTTCCCCATACGTGTAACTCGTACGGGGTTGTCGCTATGGAGCAACCACGAGCGCTCGACCTCGAAGCACGCAACCCTACCTTCATCGAAAGCGCAGCCCACCACCAAGAATTCATGCGCGCCGTACGCGAATGCCTAAAATCATTCTTCTAAACCGAAAAAGTACTAGCCTTTTCAGACGTTCTTTTCCTCAAATTACCTAGTTATGAAACACCGGCGGCCTGTGGGGGCCGCCAGTGGGGAGGGTTTGGATTTTGGGGTTGGGGTTAGGCTACTAGTTCGGGCTCCTCTTCGGGGGTGGGGTTGGGGGTGGAGGTTTGTTTGGGGTCGGTTAGTTTGAGGGAGATTGACTTGGTGGGGCAGTTTTCTACGCAGTCGAGGCAGAATGTGCAGGACTCCAGGGTTGCTTTTGCAGGGTTTGCCACGTTAATGTCCTCGGGGCAGACGGTGGAACAGGTGTGACAGCCCTCGCGCGAGATGCACGTTGCGCAGTTCGCCTGCGGACGCACGCCGAAGCCCAGCTTAGCGCGCAGTTTACCCATGAGACCGAAGAAGAAACCGAGCGGGCACACGGCCGAACACCAACGCTTGAACAGGAACAACTCCGCCAGCAACATGAGCGGGAAGATGATGAGTTCCCAACCGGGCTGCAGCAGCACAAACACACGGTTGAGCGCCCACAGCGTACCGAACACCAAGCCAATGGGGCACAGCAGACAGAACACGGGGAACTTCACGGCGAACGACACCACCAAAAGCACGGCCAACACAATGCCTTGCGTTTTCAGGCTAACCGTTTCGCCCGCGCACGAGGCGCAACCGGCAGTTTTGGCCGGAGCGGCAACAGCAGCGGAACCACTCGCGTTGGCGTCCGCACTTCCCTCAGCAATCGCCGCTTTCGCCAGAGCATCTTCACCTTCCACATCCTTGCCACTGCGACCAAGAATGCCGCGGGGCGTGTGACCACCAAAGATGTTCTTCAACAGTTGCGAAGGGCACACCCATGAGCAGAAGGCGCGACCCAGCAGAAACACTACAACCAGCACCACCAGCACGCCGGGAAGCAGTTGCCATGGAATACTGCCCGACGCGGCTGCTATCTGGGTGAACCCGACGGGACAGAGCGCACACAACGTGCCGATGGCCGCGCCGCCGCCCAGATGCGCGCACACCACTGCCGCCACGAGCACGGCCGTGGCCACAAGAATGCGGATGGTCTTGTTACGCGTTTTCATGCAACGCCCCCTTGCCCTCGGCCGAGCGCGTGTTGTCAGGCCCGTCCGGATGAATACCCTTGCTGTGCGGCGCGACTGGTTGCGCGGCGGGCGCAGTGCGCCCGGCTTCAAGTTCGGCACTCATCACCGCACCTAGCAGCTGCGCAGCCTCGCTCGCACGCGACACCACCACGATGCCCTTCTCGGCCACGCTGGCGTCATAGGCGCGCAGCGACGCCGAGGGGCACACCTGCTCGCACTTGCCACAGCCGTCGCAGAAATCCGGGTGCACCACGGGGCGATCATGATCATCCAACGTGATAGCTCCTTCAACAGGGCATTCATCCTTGCACACCGTGCAGCCAGCCCAATCCCAGGCCACGCACGCATCCTTCACTACTACGGCAACGCCCAAGTCGCGCTCGGCTTCGCCGCCGTAAGATAGCGCGCCCGTGGGACACGCATCCACACACTTCATGCAGAAGTCGCAAAAACCATTTGCGAACGCGAGCGTCGGCGTGCCGTAGGCCACAATGCTTTCGGACAGGGGCGCCGGCGTGATGATGCCATAGGGACACGCTTGCAGGCAGCGGTCACAGCGGTTGCACGCTGCCACCAGCTTGACGTTCGACGTCGTTCCCGGCGGGCGCACAAACGCCTGATCAGCCTGTCCCGTCACCGCACCAAACCCGCCGACGCCCACCAGCGCTGCGCCCACGGCCCCCGCAGCCAGAAACCCTCGCCGCGTGATCTCTTCCGCCACCTCTATCATCCCCTCATAATTACGTTCGCGAACGTTCCGCGAAACGTCCTATTCCACAACCTCGGCCACGGCCTCGGCATCGGCCTGCAGGTAGGCCTCGGTAAAGTTGGCCAGGTGCTCGTAGAACCCACCCTCGGCAGCCGCGCGCATGTCCTTCGCGAACAGCGGCACCCAGTTCAACAGGTGCTCGCGCACAAACGACAGTTGATCGCGCAGCGACGCCTCAGCCGCGTTCTCATCGCCGGCACGCAGCGCCTCCACGGCGCGCTCGCACAGCTTCGCCAAAAACGCCAGCTCAACGGCCAGATGATCTTCCGGCTCCTTGAAGTCAGGGTTTTTCGCGAACTGAGCCTCTCGGTACAAGCCCAGGACCTGGCTATAGGCGTCCTGCATCATGAGGCCGCCCTCACTCGTGTACACCGACTCATACGGAAACGCCTTCTGCGCCGAACGCGGTCCCATACCGAAGAACACGCGGTTGAACACCACCGCCAACTGCTCCAACTTCGCTTCATCGCAGTCCGCGAGGTCAGCCTTCAAGGCCGTGAACCCCTGAACAAGCGCTTTGTCGTCAGACTGAAGCTCCGCACGCGACACCAGGTCGGCCGCAAAGTTCGCGTCAATCTCAGTCTCGAAGCAGCGCGACAGCAGCAGGTAAACGCGCTCGCGATTCTCGCAAAACTCAATCAGGTTCTCCGCCAACTCGGCAGGCATCGTCTCAGTCATTCATGTACTCCTTCGCATCATCCGCCACAACTCAAGCTGCGCGGCATTCGTCATCGGCCGTCCCCCGTAGCGGAACGCAATCGGGAGGGAGAACTGCGTTCCGCCACGGGGCGCGCCCGACGTACTTTTTACACATTGTATTTAACTAAGGAACCGAAGAAGCGGGGTGCGCCGCGAGATTCCGCAGGAGCCGAACAGCCCAGTGGGCTGTTCGTGCGACCTCAGGACTGCCCGAGCGCCGTGCCCCGCTTCTCCGGTTCCGGGCAGGTTGACCGCACGCTGCAATCAACCTGCCCGTACACAGCCTACCGGTAAATAAACTGCTCGACGCTTGTGCCCACGCCGTACATGATGATGCGCAGAACCACCGCACCCACCACAGAGCACGCGCACGCCGCGAACAAATAACCAGCCAGGTTCTTCGGTGCCGAAAGCTCGGTGCTCTTCCCCACCGACTTCATCGCCACCAGCGTCAGCGCAACCGGCAGGGCCAGGCCTACCACAACCACGCCCAGCCAGAATGCCAGCGCCAAGTCGCCCGAGATCAAACGCCCGATGGAGCGCGATTCTGCCTGGTACGGAGCCATCGCAATCCACGCGACGTAGGCCAGCGACAGCACCACCATGGCAACAACGCCCACCAGCGCCAGCTTCACCGCGAACGCGGCTTCGTCGGCCTTGCCGCGCAGCACCACGAGGGCCGCCATCAGCGTCATGCCAATGCCCAGACCACTGCCCAAGAACATGAGCGGCAACGTGAAGCTATCCCATGCGGGACGGGCAGCAATCAGGTACGATGCGCCAGCCACCACGGGAAGCACCAGGCCCAACACGGCACCGATGATGCCAAACACCTTGGAAGCGCCCGGGTAGTCCTTCTTCGCCAACACGAGGTACACCAAAGACACAATGCCCATGATGGCCACGGTGAACAGCTCTTTCGACAGGCCAGAGCCCAGGTTACCCAGCAGGTGCGTCGCGCGCTCCGGGTGCCCCATGTGTAGCACCGACACGCAACCGCCCACAGCCAAGCATACAAACGCAATCAGAGCGCCCAGGAATCGTACGTCCTTGAACTTGCCCTTGATCTCGCCCACGCCCAGGAACACAAAGCATCCCGAGGTCACACCCAACAGCACACTAAAGATAAGAAGGGGCCACTGAATATCCATGCTTACTCATCCCCTTTCCAGGTGCACTTGTCCAAGCCGTAGGTCACGCCGGGATGGTTCCCCACGTCCTTCAGCTTGTAGGTCTTCTTCTTGGCAATCATCTTCGACACGTCGGACTCGGGGTCGTCCATATCGCCGAACAGGCGGGCCTGACCGGGGCAGTGTTTCACACACGCCGGCTTGTCGCCCTTGTCGATGAGGTGCGCGCACATCGTGCACTTCTCGATGACGCCCTTGTCCTTGGCCTCGTCGTACGTACGCACGCCGTACGGGCAGGCCATGACGCAGTACTGGCAGCCGATGCACTTGGAGTGGTCAACCAGCACCACGCCGTCGTCGCGCTTGTAGGACGCGCCGGTGGGGCACACGCTTACGCACTCGGGGTTGTCGCAGTGCTGGCACGCCACGGGCAGGTAGTACATCTCCAGGTCAGGGTACGTGCCGGACGGGCCCACGGTCAGCACCTTGTTGTAGTAGGTGCCCAGGCCAACGTTGTTCTCCTGCTTGCATACCACGGCGCAGGAGTGGCAGCCGATGCAGCTATCCAGATCGATTGCAATAATGTTGCGCGTCATGCTACGCCACACCTCCCTTCACGGTCACTTGCGTGACGCCGTTCTGCTGATCGTCCGCAGCAATCGCGTCGGCGCTCATTGGCAAGAAAATCTTCAAGTCCTCTTCGTTCATGCAAATGTTGTCGGGCGCACCCTCTTCGGCCTTGTAGATCTTGCACAGGCCGCCGAAGTTGTCGGTGCCCACAGCGGGGTCGTAGGGACCGTTGTTCTCGAACAGAATGTTGCAGTTCGAGTCCAGCGCGCCGTGCAAGTCGTCGGTGGCCTCGCGCTCGGGGAACCACCAGTCGTGCTCGACGTGAATCATGCCGGGTTTGATGGCCTCAGTCAGGTTCGCGCGCTGGCGAATCTTGTCGACGTAGGTCTGAATCCACACCCAATCGTCCTGCTCAATGCCGTGTTCGGCGGCGGTGGCGGGGTTGATGTCCACCGTCGGGAACATGTGCACCTCGCGCATCCACGGCGAGTTGCGGTACTCGGTGTGGAAGAACGCGTGGCTGCGGCCGCCCGTGATCAGCGTGTAGGGATAGTCTTCCAGCAGGTCGGGGCGCGACAGCTTCGTGATAGGCGGCTCGATGTACATGGGCAGCGGGCCGTTGCCGTACAGCAGCAGGTCCTCCGACCACATTTCCATCTTGCCGTTGTCAGACTGCGGGTGACCAGGGATAACCTTGCCGTCCGGCGTCTTGGTGCCGGGGAAGCGGTACACGCTGCCCATCTTGTTGCCGCGATACATGGTGTTGAAGCCGGGGCGGAAGTCGCTCGTCTTGCGCATGAAGCCCGTCTCGTACTTCGGTGCCTGCTTCACGGTGGCCATTTCCACGCCGGTCACACTGATGCGCTCGCGGAAGTCCTCGAAGCTCGCGCACGACAGCTGCGGCGGCAGAGTCTCGGGGCCCTTCACCATGTAATCGAAGAACTCGTACTTGTCCTTCCAGTACATATCCACGTCCATGTACTTCGCGAATTCGAAGCAAATGTCCATGTCATCCTTGCACTCGCCCAGCGGCTCGTGGAACGGCTGACGAATGAGGTAGGTGTGGCTGGTCGGGTAGCCGTGGCCGGAGTGCGCCCACTCCACGCGGTCAACCTCGTTGGGGTGCGCGGCCGGCAAAATGATGTCGGCGAGCTCGCCCGAGGGGGTCATGTAAATGTCCACGTTCACGAAGAAGTCCAGGTTCTTGAAGCCCTCGATGATTTCCTTGCCACCCTCAATGGACAGGATGGGTTCGGAGGTCTGCTGCCAGTAGCCGTGAATCTGGAAGGGGTCGCCCTGCGCCATAGCCTTCGTGGTTGCCGCGCCGAAGCCGCCCTGCTGGCCGTAGATGACCTGGCCGCCGGAGTTCTGCGTGGTTTCCTTCAACTCGCCGGTGGCATCGTCGGCCACAAGAATCTGCTGGTAGCCGGTGTTCTGGCACACGGACAGCTTCTTGATGTTCATGGCCGTTTCCTTGCGGCGCTTGCCCATGCGGCCTTCCTTGTTCGGCACGACGTCGAACATGAAGGAGTCGTAGCCGGTGGCGGGCTCGCGGCCGATGTTCTGGCCGCCCTTCGAGTCGAAGTTGCCGGCCAGCGCCATCATGATGGTGAACGCCTGCGAGATGCCGGAAGTGTTGATGGAGAATTCCACCTTCTGGCCGCGCGTGAAGCACGCGTGCGGGCTGGCGTCGATGTAGGCGGTGATGGCCTCGCGGATTTTACCTTCGTCCAGTTCGCAGAATTCGGCGGCACGCTCGATGGTCCACGGGGTGACGTGCTCCACCAGAATGTCCCAGCTCGTGCGGTACTTCTTGCCGTTGATTTCACGCGTGCCGGACAGCGCGGGCTTTGCGTCTTCCACAATGTTGCCGGCTTCGTCCAGCCACTTGAAGGCCTTCGGACCGCCCACGCCCTTCGCGTTCTGCCAGTCGCCCGACCAGAAAATCAGCTGGTCATGCGCTTCATCCCACGCGGGGTACAGCTCTTCGTTGCCGCCTTCTTTAATCATGGATTCGCGCAGCTGGTAACCCGTGCCCTCTTCGTCGATGAAGAACGGGGCGTTGGTGTAGAAACGCGCGAAGTCCGTGGCGCACTTGTCCGAGTGGATGATCTCGTTGATGAACGCCAGCACCAGCGCCATGTCCGAACCCGGACGGATGGGCAGCCAGATGTCGGCCTTGCTGGCCGTGCAGGTGTAGCGCGGATCGACGCAGATCACCTTCGCGCCACGCTCCTGCGCGCGCTTCACAGTGAGCCAGTCGTAGTAGCCGCGGCTGCGCTCCTGACGGCACCAAATAAGGATGCAGTCCGTGTTATTGCCGTCCCAGCCGGTGTACTGCGTTTCATCGCCGTACAGGCGCTGGCTGGTGAAGTACGAGCCTACCCAGCACAGGTTGCCCACGCCGAACGTGGCCGTGGAGCCCAGCTCAAGCCACAGTTTGTTGATGGCCTGGAACTGCAGCATGTCGCGGCCGGTGCCGTACTGGTGGGCAATGGTGTGCCACCCGTACTTCTCGCCGATTTCGGTGAAGCGGTCGCGCGCCTCTTCGTAGGCTTCTTCCCAGGTGATGCGCTTCCACTGGCCGGAGCCCTTCTCGCCCACGCGCTTTTGCGGGTAGCGCACGCGCAGCGGGTTGTACAGCTCCTGCGGAATGGCGAAGCAGCGCCCGCACAGGGTGCCTTCGCTGAACAGGTCGGGGTTGCCCTCGATCTTCATCAGGCGTCCGTCCTTGACGTGCCCGAACAGCGCGCAGCGGCCATAGCACTGGCGGCATGCGCTCGGGATGATTTTCACGTCGTCGGACGAGGTCGCCTTCGCGCCGTTTGCTGCGTCGTCCGCGAAAGCCGTGGCGGCCTGCGAACCCAGCAGCAGCGACGAGGCGGTCGCGACGGCCGAAGCCTTCACGAAGCCTCGGCGGCTCATCTTAAGTGACATCTCTCCTCCTCCTTTTGCCTCTTGTTGACAAGTGTTGCCTGGGGAGAAGGGGAAGGCGCGCGAGCGATGCGCAGGTGGGGAATGCAGGCGGGCCGCGACGTTGGTGCGGCGCATTGTCGGGGTTCGCGGGCGCAATGTGCGTGCGATCCCTTTGCCAGCTGGCGGCGTGCGTGTGGCGCTTGGGATGCGCATTCTGCGTACCTACCCCGTGCGTCGCCGCACCTTGTAACTCCCCCGGTTGCGCGCCCCTCGCGCGCTTCCCTCTCCTCCTTGCAGCAATTTACTTGCATAGCTAATTATATTGTGCACAACTATTAGTGCAACAACTTTTGATTATCTAATGAAAAAATAGTGTTGAAATGGGGAGATAGTGCACTTGGTACTGCTTACGCGCACATTCGCGGGCGCTTCGCCTTCCCGCAGCACTTCATCTCAAACCACTTCCTCATCTCGGGAAACAACGGCGCACCTCCCTTGCTCTTTCGCCCGAACGCCCTACCCTGGCAGCGAAGACGGAGATTCAACCGAACAGCAACCGGCTTCTTGACGCGGCCGCGCGGCATGTGGTTTCGTGTATCGCGAGAGAACGAGACCGCTGTCTGCGCGCGATAGCCCCGCGCCTCATCGCTCGATATCGACAGACACCATGCGCGGCGACGCTTCGCGCCGCCCACCGCACTGCAGAAGGGATCCGCTGTGGAAAGCAAGCACAACCGCCTGATAGGCTTCCTCGTGTACGACGCGCAGCGGTGTATCACCCGGTCGTTGGAGGCCACCCTCAAGCCCTACGACCTCACCCCTGGTCAATGGAACCTTATTAACCAGTTGGATCAAGCTGGCGAACTGTCACAGAAGGAACTGGCCGACCGCACGCGCAAGGAGCAAGCCACTATCACGCGCTACCTGGACACGCTGGAGCGCAAAGGCCTCGTGGTGCGCAACAAGCATCAAAGCGACCGCCGCGCCCACGTGGTCAGCATTACCGACAAGGCGCGCGAACTTATTCGCGTGGTGCTGCCGCTCACTGCCGACACAGCAAATCGCCTGGTAGAAGGCATCGATCAGAAGGACATCGACACTTTCGTCACCGTTCTTGCCGCCCTCAAAAAGAACGCCGACAACATCACAGGAAGCTAACGCCCGACGCGGCGGATTCTCTTTTGGCGCGACGGGGCCACAACCCCGCTTCACAAAATTGTGACGCGCCTCGCGCTATTGATTACGCCACGAGGTGGTTGCCCTCCTCACCACTATGGCGAGGGCTCATTCATGTACGATAAACCTAGCTAAAAAGGTTACCTCTGTAGGGGCGCTTCACACTTTTGTGATGTGCGGGACTTTTTGTTACAGCCTCACGGCATTTGTTATTGAAAGAGCGGCACCTTCCCCAACAGGAAATCTTCGATGGGGAAATCTTTCGAGCCGATGATGAGGCTATAGGTTCCAGGGAAGCGACTCACGAATTCGCCGAGGCCTTTTGTGCGTTTGGGGCGGCCGCTTTTTACTTCCAGGGCGGTGCGCTTCTTCCCCTTTTTGATAACGAAGTCCACTTCGGCCGTGCCGTCTCGCCACCAGTACAAATCGAAATGTTCCTTGCGGCTGCGCGCAAGTAGGTACGCGCCTACCGCGCTTTCGACCAGATGACCGCGCCGATCCGGGTCCTCCATAAGGGCGGCGCGATCTTCCCCTGAAGTTGCAACCATGAGCGAGGTGTCGTGGACAAGCAAGCGCGGAGAACTGGTTTTTGCTTCAAGCAACTTGTCCGAATACTTCTTCAAACCCGACAAAAGACCAGCCTGCGACAGGAGATCAAGGTAGTGCGTGATGGTGTCGGTGTTCCCCTTGTCGTCAAGTTGTCCGATAATTTTCCGGTAAGAAATTTCCTGTCCTGAATACAATGCGCCCAGTTCAAACAACGCGCGCAGCAGCGCAGGCTTGCGACGCCGGGCCTGGGAGGCTCGGCGTTTTTGTTGCGTATTCTTTTTAATTGCGTCGTTTTTTCGTTCGCGCGAATTTTTGTTGTCGTTGTTAAGGCGTTGACTCCGTTTGGCGAATTCGTTATCCGCGTTCGTTATCCGCTACGTTATCTGCGTTCGTAATCTGCGTTCGTTATCCGCGGGCGGTGCCTAGTTCGCTGTCGGGGGTGTTCAGGGGGTCGATGGGCGGGATGTCCCAGTTGTCGCCGGGGAGGTGAGGCGCCATGGCGTCCTCGGTGCCGGCGGCTTTGAGGCGGTCGAAGTAGTCGCGCGTTTCCTTCACCACCACGCCGGACAGCGCGATAAGGGCCACCATGTTCGGCAGTGCCATCAGGCCGTTAAAGATGTCGGCGATGGTCCACACCGCAGCCACGGTCATGTAAGGGCCAATGAACACAGCAGCAATGTAGAGCCAGCGGTACACCTTCACGGCTTTCATGCTGCCGTTGCTGAAGTACTCAAGGCAGCGCTCGCCGTAGTAATCCCAACCCAGAATAGTGGTGAAGCCGAACAGCACCAAGCACGCCATCAGCACAAACGATACCACCTGGCCCGGAATGAACGGCAGGCCCGCCTGGAACGCAGCGGTGGTCACGGCCGCGCCCTCAAGCCCGGGAATCTGGTACGCACCAGTCATCACCAGCGCGAGGCCCGTCATCGTGCACACCACGATGGTGTCCAAGAACGTGCCGGTCATGGACACGAGGCCCTGGCGCACCGGCTCCTTCGTCTGCGCAGCCGCCGCGGCAATAGGCGCAGAACCCAGACCCGCCTCGTTCGAGAAAATACCGCGCGCGATACCCTTCTGCATGGCCACAATGATGGCGCCAAGCATGCCGCCCGCGGCCGCTTGCAGGCCAAACGCGCTCTGGAAGATGGTGACAAACGCCGCCGGCACCTTATCAAGGTTCGTGCAAATAAGCACCAGCGAGAAGCCCACATACAGCACCACCATGGCGGGGATCACGCGCTCGCTCACCTTCGCGATGCGCTTTAAGCCGCCGATGACCACCAGGCCCACCAGCACGGCCAGCACCAGCGAGCCAATGACGGTGAAGATGGAGTAATCCATGCCCAACAGGTTCACCGTGATGTTCTTCTCGGGGTCAAAGAACCCGGTGATAGCCGTCGAAATGGAGTTGACCTGCGTAAACGTACCAATACCAAACAGGCCCACACACATGCCGAAGAACGCGAAAATCTTCGCCAGCCAACGCCACTTCATGCCCATGCCGCGCTCAATATAGTAGAACGGGCCGCCTAGCACGTGGCCGGTTTTCTTGTCGATGCTGCGAAACTTCACCGCCAGCAGGCCCTCGGAGAACTTGGTCGCCATGCCGAACAGCGCGGCCAGCCACATCCAAAACAGCGCGCCGGGGCCGCCGGTGACGATGGCCGTAGCCACGCCCACGATGTTGCCCGTACCGATGGTGGCTGACAGCGCGGTGCACAGCGCGCCGAAGCTGGTGACTTCGCCCTCGCCGCCCGTCTCGTTCTTAATCATGTAGCGCAGCGCGCGCGGCAGCTGACGGAACTGCACGCCACGCAGGCGTACCGTCAGCAAAATGCCGCCGAACAGGATGAGCACCATCAGGGGAATGCCCCAGATGAAGTCATCGATAGCGACAAGCGCATCGTTTATGACACCGAAAAACCCTTCCACTTCTCGTTCCTCCTTCGCATGACAGCAGATGATGCGCAAGCCGCTGACCTCGTATAACACGGGGTGCACAACACAGCGCACGCGCAAAGCTTGCCCCAAAGGGTGCGCGAAAGAAGGCGGGTGGAAAATACACGGGGTGCACGGGAAGGACGCGGGCGCAGCGACAGGTATCGCGTGCGCGCGACAAGCGGGTAGCTTTGCTCTGTCCTTTGGCCTGAGAGTTTCGACAACGCCGCAGCAAGGCGGCGCGCCTTGCCCCTTCGGCACCCGTAACCGGGATTCTCCAGAGGCCCCTAACGCGCCCTGTCTCATGTAGATCCAGGGAGCCTCAACGGGGTGACGCTATGCACAGCCGCACAGTGTAGCAGAGAATTCAGGAAAAGTTAACAATTTCGTGACAGATCGACGGCAATCGGCGAGCATCGCCGCACGAGACAAAAGTGTGACGCGCTAGCGCGCTGGCTATTAGGCCAGGAGTTTTCTCGCGTCCCTTGCCTTACGACGCGGGTTGACTGACTTGAAGGCGTCAACTTACAAGTGGTACAACCTCTATAGGGCGCTTCGCGATGAATTGAACCCCCTTCGCAAAGCGCGAAAACGCAGGTCAGGGTTGGGTTCTCCGCCTTCGGCGGAGAGGGCGCTTCGTTTTTAGTTAGGTTTATGATACATGGATGAGCCCGCGTCATAGTGGTCGGGAAGGCAGCTGCCTTGTGACGTAATAGCTAGCGCGATAGCGCGTCACACTTTTATGACGCGGGAAGGAACTCTTGGTACAGCCCCTTCGCTTTTACACGCACTGTTTCACGTGAAACAGTGCGTTCGTTTTTCGTGCAAACTTTTTTGATTGCTGATGAAGTTTCTCACTTTTGGGTCTTGACAGAGGGGGGGGGGCCTCACATTACAATGCAGAACAAGGGAGCTCCCATCCGGATCATGATTGAAAGGATGGAGCATGGCTAAAATCAGTAAACTTATCGACGACCTTACCGGTAAGACCGAGGAGGAGGCGAAGCTGCGCGAGCAGTTCACCTTCTTGCAGAAAATGGCCCGCTCAAAAGCGGAAACGTTCGAAACTCAACTCAAGGTGATGTTGAGCAACAAGGAAGCCATGGGGCAGCTTGAAATTGTGGGCGACCGCGCTTTCGAGTATCGGAATTCCCAGCATGTCAATATTTCGAACGGGTGCAACGCGGCCATCGGCGAGGCGGTCGATGATTTCTTCAAAGGTTCAAGTGGCGTGAAAGATGGTTTCCAAAAAATCGTCAAAACCGCGCTTAGCGGACTTATCGGCGACACCTCCATTGGCGAAACCCAGGAAAAGATGTTCTTCGTATATCCCGAGAATTATTCTATCGTGCGCGTCGACGTGATGGCCTACAAATACACCTTCACTTCGAAAGGCGTGCTGTCAAAGGATGTCGAGAACATCTTTGTTTACACCATGGCCAAATCTATTGTGGACCACAAGAAGGTAGGCATTGACTTTCTGTTGCACTGCGTTGTCGACATGATGCAAAAGCCTGGTCAGGAAAATCCTCCTCTCGAAGAGGTGATGGACTTCATCAAGGAGCTGAGGGCTTGTTGGAAAATGCTCGATGACAGCGATACCTCACCCGACACGGTGCTGAACGCTTGGGAATCAGGTAACGAAAACGATACGTTACCGAATTTTGTAACACCGGAGATGATTGAGGCAAAGCAGCAGATAGATGAACAGCTTAACGCCATGACCTCCGTTGAAGAAGTTCTGGCTGTGTAGATTCTTCCGAAGTCACCAACTATCACATACATTTTGAAACAGGAAGGGAGGGCGCTATGCCCAGAACAACAGTAACAACTCCCACCAGGGATGATCTCATCAACATGAATCGCCTGACCCAAGATGGAACAGGAGAAGTGTTTAAAGATGAAGATCTCGACGATATTGTCAGTCTCAATAATGCGGCATTTGATTATTACATCGACGATATAAATGACACTACGAGCATCGGCATTGTCTTTGCCCACCTGATTGGCTCTGGCCACATCTTTACGGATGGAAATAAGTCCACTGGCACCCGTGCTTTCAAGTGGATTCTCGCCCATAACGATAAAGAACTTAATCCTGATCTTTCCGAAGAGGCCCTGATAGAAATTATCAACGACTTGGTTGAAGTGGATGACCCGGCGGAAGCCGTACAAGCGGCTATTGAAAAAGTTGCACCGTATGTAAGGGAAGTAGACCTTTAGAATGACGGCTGATTAACGGTCGTGAAGCGTAAGAGGGGACTGCAACAAAAGCCCCTCACCTGCCAGGTTGACTGTAGGGCAAGGACTCTGCCTTTGCCGATAACTACGTTTGACCTGGCAGGTTTATTCTGACTGAGCGGCAAGGGCAGAGCCCTTGCCCTACGGAGTGCCCGAAAAAGGCTTTTCTCCCCTAGCGCAGGGCGTCGGCTACTTTGCGGGCGGCGGCGGTTATGGACAGGTCGTCAACGTTGACGGTGATCTCGGCATACTTTTCGTACAGCGGCTTGCGCTCGTCGTAGAGGTCGCGCAGGCTCATGCCGATGCCGCCCTTCAGCACCACGCCGCGCTCCTGCAAGTCATGCAGGCGGCTCACCAGTTCGTCGTAGGAAATCTGCAGGTATACCACGCGGCCAATCTCGGCGAGGTGCTTCATGGCCTCATCGGAGTACACGGCCGAACCACCCGTGGCAATGATAGAGTTGTCGGCCTGAATGTCGCGCAGAATTTCGTTTTCCACCTGAATGAAGCCCTCGGGGCCGCACGCGTCAATGAGCTTCTGCAGCGTTTTGTCGCACTGGTTCTGAATGACCAGGTCGGCGTCCATGAAGTCCTTGTTGAGAATCTTCGCCAACACAATGCCCAGGGTGGACTTACCCGCGCCGGGCATACCAATGAGGACAACGTTGTTCCGCTCTTGCTCCATGATGCCTCCTTGAACTCGCTACTCGGTAACCCCGTCCGCGCGCTCGGCGGCAGCGCTGCCCACGCACTCGTCGGCCAGCACCGGCGCCTCCACGGCCACCACCGGGCCGCCGGGCGTCTCAAGAGCCAGCGGCTCGTCGTCCGCCCCGCGCTTCAACGGGAATGTTTCGCTCACCACTATAGCAATGAAGATGAGGGCAAAGCCTCCCACCAGGCGAAGCCCTATCTGTTCCCCATACAGCAGCACGCTGAACAGCACGCCGAATACGCTTTCCAGGCTGAGGAACAGCGACGCCTGCGCGGGCGGCACGTGCGCCAGCGCCACATTCTGAATGACCAGCGCCACGCACGACGCGAACACCACAAGATACGCCATGTTTGCCCAGAACGCGGGCGTGAGCGCTTCCATCGGCGGCAGCGTTTCGAAGCACGCGCCGTACGCCACGCCGCAGATGCCGCCCACCACGAACTGCATCACCGTAAGCACCAGCACGTCGTTCGTCTCTGAGAACTTCGACACGTACACAATGTGCACGGCGAACAGCAGCGCCGACACCAGCGTCATGGCGTCGCCGTAGCCCATCGACAACTCGGAAAGCGATCCCGTCAGCGACACCAGCCCGATGCCCGCCACCGCCATGATAGCTGCCACCAGGTTAAACACCGAGGGTCGCTTGCGCGCAATAGCCCACCAGGCAAACGGCACAATGACGCAGTACGTGGCCGTGAGAAACGCATTTTTGCCCGGCGTAGTGTGGTCGAGCCCGATGGTTTGAATCCAGAACGCTAGATAGCACAGCACGCCCAGGATGATGCCCTTCACTAGGTAATCCTTCGCCATCTCGCCCGTGAAGGCACGGCGGATGCGCCCGAAGAACAGCACAATTAGAATGGCACCCGTGGCCAGAAAGCGAAAACCAATAAGGTACGCCGGTTGCAGCACATCCACGGCGTCTTTCATCACCACGAAGCTGAGGCCCCAAATGATGGTGGCCACCACCAGCAGCAGCTTATAGACCCCGGTAGGAATGCGGTTTTGTATGTTCGCGAATTTTCCCATGACGGCTCATTATAGAGGTAGGGCGTGCCCTTGTCAGCGCTCAAACTCCCGTTGCGCCCCGTTCTTCAGCACGAGCGTCACCTTTGTGCCGGCACCCAACTCGCTTTCCACGTCCATGTGCGTGTCGGGGCCGAAGTACCCACAAATGCGGTCGTGCACGTTCTTCACCGCAATGCCGCAGCCGGTGGACGACTCGGGGTGCAGAATATTCTGCCGCGCCTCTTCCGTCATGCCCACGCCATCGTCGGCCACGCACACGATCACGTCATCGCCCTCCACCGTGCCGGTCACGCGAATGGTGAGTTTGCCCTCGGAGGGCATGGCGTGGCGCACGGCGTTTTCCACGAGCGGCTGAATGAGGAACGGCGGTACCATCATGTCGTCGACGGCGGGGTCGATGTCCACCTCCATGGCCACGCGGTCCTCACCGAAGCGCGCAATTTCGAACGTGAAGTAGCGTTTCGTCTGCTCCATCTCGCGCGCGAACACAATAAGGTCGGCCGAATCCTCCAACGTGCGGCGGTAGAACACCGCGAACTCGCGCAGCAAAATGCGCGCCTTCTCCGGATCGGTGCGAATGAGCGAGGCGATGGTGTTGATGGTGTTGAACAAAAAGTGCGGGTTGATCTGGCTTTGCAGCGCCTTCAGCTCCATGCTGGTGGCAAGCTTCGTCTGCTCTTCTAGCGCCGAGGCCGCCATCTGGGTGGACAACAGCTGGCCGAACCCTTCGGCGATAGATTTCTGCGTCTCGCTGATGTGGCGCGCGCGACGGTAGTAGAACTTCAGCGTGCCCGCCACGCTGTGGCCCACCGTGAGCGGCACAATGATGGCCGCCTGAATGGTGGTTGAGCTGGACGGGAACCCAATTTCCTCGGGCGTGAGCAGGATGCGGCCGTGCCCATCGGCCAGCGTGGCATGCGTCGCGTGCGTGCGAATAATGCTACCGGAGGGGTTTTCGGCCTCTTCGTAGCCGGCGTAACCCAGAATGTGATCCTTGTCGGTGATGGCCACCGCGATGGCGGCCGTGGAAGGAAGCAGCAGCTGGCAGATGCGCTGCGCCGCGTCGCGCGTGAGGCCTTCCTTCATGCAGTCGAGCGTTTGACTGGCCAGGCGCAGCATGGCATCTGACTGACGCGCGCGCACTGAATCCGGGTCCATGAGCAGCCGAATGACGATGACCAGCGAAAACGTGAACACGATGCCCGCCACAATGAGCACCGCAATGTTGCGATACGGCGACACCGACGACCATATGAGCACGAGCCCCGACAAGGCCGTGAGCGTAAACATAAGCATTTCAAGCGTGAAGAAGCGAGGCAACGCTGGCTTCACTTCCGTCGTCTCCTGAACCAACGGGGACCTCCTTGCTGTAGGTGGGCCACCATCCTACCAGCTACGTCACCAAGATGCACGCTTTTAGACAGGGGTGTATGCGGGGGCGCGCGGTCAGCGAGCCGCGGGCGGGCTGCGACGCACGCCAACGCGCGTGGTGCGCGGCCGCTAGCCCAGGATGCCCAGCTCGTTCAACACCAGCACCACGGCCGCTACAATAAGGAAGCCGCCGAAGATGAAGCGCAGCATGCGCTCCGGCACAATGCGTACGAGCCGCGCGCCCAGGATAGCGCCCGGAATGGAGCCGATAGCCACCGCGATGCCCGCCATATAGTTGATGTTCCCCAGAATGCCCTGCTCAATGACACCGGGAATGGCCAACAGCATCACCGCAATAAGCGAGGTGCCCGACGCCTGTTTCATGGAAATGCCCACCAGCGACAACATGAGCGGCACCATGATGAAGCCACCGCCCACGCCCACATACCCCGAGGCCAAGCCCGCGCCCAGGCCAATGGCCGCCCCAATAAGCAACTGCTTGCGCGTCAGCTTGGGAAACGACTTGCCCGTGTCCGCCGCAATGGGCGTGGGCGCCAGTTCCGCATCCTCGTTCGCCGCCGCATCACCCACCTGCTCAACGGCCGTTTCCGCCAGCACTGCAGGGTCATCCGCAGCTGCAGCCGGAACTTTCTTCGCCGCGGGCTTCATGCGCCAGGCCTTTATCAGCGTATTCACCGCTGAGTACCCAATGATGAGCGCGGCCACCAGCATGACCAGCCAAGCCGGCGAGATCTGCGCCAGCCACACGCCGATGGGCGAGGTGCACGCGCCGCCCAGGCCGGCGGCTATGCCCAGCGACGGCACGCACGTCTTGTGTCGCACATGCGACACCGCGCCCGAGATGGACGTGGGAATAATGGTGAACAGCGACGTAGCCGTGGACATGATGGGGCTCATGCCGAACGCCAAGCGGAAGATGGGCACCAGCACCGTGCCTCCGCCGATGCCCAGCATGCCCGACAGAATGCCGATGCCGATGCCCACCACAGCAGGCAAAACAAACGAAGTGAAGAGGTCCATGCGCGCGCCGTCCGTTCCTTGCAGATTCGCGATTTGTCCACGTCACAGTGTAGCCGAAGCGGCTGCGGGCGCGAACATAAGGCGCCGGGATTCCGCCAAGCGTCACGACAGCGTTTCCCAGCGACAACGCCTCACCGGCAAACGGCAGCGCCAACGCGCGGACACGCAAAACACGCCATGCGCGCAGGCGCTACTCCGCAATATTCAGGCGAATCTCACTCGTCGCTCCGGGGTCAATACCGGCAGCTTGCGCCGCGATAGCGGCAGCCTGGCGCGGTGCGTCAACGCCAATTTGACGCTGCGCGGCGCACTGCACCAGCGCCGTGCGCAGAATCTGGTCGTTCTCAAAGCGCGCCATGAGTTCAGGCCACACAAACTGGAACTCGAAATACTTCGAGCAGTTCCGCTGCGCATACAGGGTAGCCTCGCCGGTAGCCGCCTTCGCCGCCTTGCGATACGCCTTCTTGTCAGGCCGTGCCAAGCTACGCAGAAACGCCGTCAGGCGAATGCGCTTCGTCACGCCCGGCTCCAAAAACGGCCCCGGATACGGCTCAAGCGACGAGGGTTTCACTTGCAAAAGGTCAATCTGCGTGCGGCTGTACTCCATCTTGCGGTACTCGTAGAGCCACCGGAAGATGTCCTGGCGAAAGCGCGTGCCTTCGCTTTCGGTCTCCGGCGGCAGGTGACGCAGGCTCCACTGGTTGTCAAACCAGATGTCGGAGCCGTACATGCGCAGGTCAAGCATGTAATCGAGGTCTTCGCCGCGCGCGATCCACGGGTCGAACGACAGGCGCTTGAACGCCTCTTTGTGCAACGCCAAGCAGCCGCCACACACGTGGTTTGAACGCGACAGACGCGGGCCGCGCATAGCCTTCGTCATCATCTTATTGAAGGCTTTGCCCTGCTGCCAGAAATGGTTGTACCACTTGTCCTGGCTCTTCGACAAAAACGTGCCCTCGGAGTTGAAGTAGTAGCCCGTCTTCGCCAGAATGGGAATGCCCTTCTTTGTGAGTTTCCCCAGGCCATAAACTGCTTTTTGCAGGAAGTCGGCGTCGTCGACAATCTCGTCGTCATCCAGGAATACCACGGCGTCGAAGCCGAGCGTGTTCGCCACCACCAGGCCCAAATTGCGAATGGCACCATACCCGGAAAGGCCAATTTCCTTCGACAGCTTGCCCAGGCCCAGCTGCTCCATGCGCTGCTGCACGAGCGCAAGTTCCGGCGCGCCCACCACGGCAATGTTGAGCGACGGGTACTGCGCGGCTGCGATCTGCACCTTTTCGGCCGCCTGGTTCTCGATGGACGGCTCGCTGGCCACCAGAATCACAATCTGCCCGATGCCGCGCACCTTTTGGAGCGAGTGCAGAAGGCGCGGCAGCTCGCCGGGTTGCGAGATGGGGGTGGTGTGATCGTACGTGGTAAGAAGACTGCCGCCTTCCTTGCGCCGGCGGGCAGAGATGAAAGTCGGTATGATGATAACCGGGTTCATGCGGTTCCTTCAGTCGGAGGCGGCCCCCTCGGCACGCCTGCTTCAGTTAGTCCAACCGTATATTGTAGCCGCTTTGCGCACATACGCCCGCCCCTTCACGTAAACAGCGAAGGGGCGGGCGTATCGCGAACACTAAAACAATGCGAGGGGTGGCGAAGGCGGCGCTTCCAGCGGTAAACCACAACGCCGCCTAGCGGCTTTCAGCCTGCTTCGAGTCCAGCCCGCCTGCCTGCGAGCGCGTCTTTTCCGCCGGACGCTTCACCACATTAAAGCGCTTGAGTGCCGTAAGCAGCGGCAAACCCAGCACATACATGACCAGCGCCTCGCCAATTCCAGTAGCCACCAGGCCGAACAGGTACATGGGAATGTAGGCGCCATCCAGCGCGATGGTGGTGAACGGAATGGTGTAGAAGCCCAACCCCTGCAACAAAAGCGGCAGATAAGCAGGCACGATAACCGCGTTCGCAATCACGGGCCCCAGCAGCGCCAGCTTCGGCCGCTCGCGCATTTTCCAACACCACAGCGCGCCCAAGAAGGTGGCCAGGCTGCCAAACACCACGTCGAGCAGGCCTAACGCACCGGTGCCGTTCACCGCAAGCGCAATGAGGTTCGCCACGATGCAGCCCACCGTGAGCCCCGGCACGGCCGCTGGCGTGAGCACGGCCAGCACGCACACGGCCTCTGAAATGCGGAATTGCACCGGCCCCCATGCAAACCCCTGCAACAGCAGAAGTGCGATAAGCGTGGCTGCAGCATACACGGCCGCAATCATGCCCGCCTGGGCGACGTACGACGATCTTCCCTTGTCCATGGGATTTCTCCTTGTCTCCGCACGGCCTATCGGCCGCGGGCTTTGGGCAACTAATAAGCCGCAAACGCAGGGCCCAACGATGCGAACGCGGAGCAAAGCCAAAGCAGACGTGAGATCCCACCAGGCAAAGCCGGAGCGAAGTATAGCAGAAGAATTAGCAGCAATCAGCGGAAAGCTTATTGCGCGCGGCGCGCCGATCCTTGAGAGCACGGGCGATCCTCAGCACCGCGTAGGCACCAAACAGCACCGTGTACACCACCACGCTCATCAGCGCCGCTTCGCCGCCGCGCAAGGCCGCGGGCAGCAGCATCAGCATCAAGTGCACGTACACCAGGCCGAAGAAGGGGTACGCCCACCATTGTATGCGCTTCCACGTTTCTTTGGGCATACGCTTCTTCACCACGTTAAACGAGGTCACACCCAGCACCAGCAGCAGCACAAACAGCACGAGCGCTATCACCAAAGCAACGGCAACGTTAACCTGCGCGAAGCCTGCGGAAAGCCGCGTTGCGTACGAGGCGAGGTACACCGCCATGTGCCCCAGCGACAACAGCCAGGCCACGATGGACAACTCGGCTCGAATGGGGCGAAACCGCTGCGCCACAAGGCCATCGCGGCTGAACACGCCAATGTACATGACCACAATAAACAGCGCGGTGGCCAGCGTACACTTATGCACCAGCAGGAACAGCACATCGTTAAGGGGGCCTGGCAGCCGCACAAACGACCCCATCACGAACAGCACATCAAGCACAATGGCAAGCGCATAAAACACCACGGGCCAGCGCTTCAACGGCGTGCGCAGCGCATACACCGCCACCACCGTAATCACGAACACCAGAAGGAATGTCATTCGAGTACCCCCATCGTTGCTGCGCCAAAGGAAGCGAGCGCTTCATAAGGTTCACCTGCAGCCAATTCTTGTGTACGGCGCATAAACGAAGGCAACCATACTTGGGCATGTTCAGTTAAAAAATGCTGAACGCGGCTTTCCCAGATAGTAGCCTCATCAGTGTCCTCGCGATTACTTGCATCAGCGAACTTGGCGAAGAGGAATGACAAGAACTCAAACTCATCAAACACACTGTCACACGGTTCCTTGCGCTCATTCTTCGCAGCAACACCCGCCTCATGCATCTGACGCTCAACGTCAAGTGTCACCGGCGTGCGAAATAGCACGGGAATACCCGATAGCCCGTGCTCCACATGAAGAAATGCACTTTCATAAGGGAAGATAGGCGTGTGACCACCAGGTACAAGATAAAGACGCGAGTACGTGGTGCGCATACGTGAGCACAAATCGGCAGCATCAAATCCCTGCCACCTGCGAAGGTCATTGGCAACCTGACGCGCACCTTCGCTCGCCACGCCCGCATCGCGTAGACATGCCTCAGCGTCGTCCGCAAGCGCGCCACTGGAAAGTCCTTCCGCAAGCTGTTCGTTTGGAAATGCGAATGCATAAGCCAAAAGTTCGCAAGCGTCAGCCTTCCCCACACTACTTTTTAACGCTTCCATCCGCTCCATTCGCTCCCCCTTGCACATGAGAGGCCGCCCAAGCACACGCCGACCGAGTTTGCAAGGAAGGGGCTTGATCCTTGTTGCCATTCACCGCTTCTCGCAGCAAAGACAGCCCCTACCCTACAGCCAATCTTCAGCGCGTGCTGTTATAGCCCCACGTGACAGTTATCGCAAGTAGTACACACTGGGCTTCGTGCCGGCTTCCTCGTTGAGGAACAGCGTCTCGCGGCCAGCTATAGCCTTCGACACGTCCGACTCCGGATCGTCGATATCCCCCCAATAACGAGCGCGACCGGGGCACAGTTGCATGCAGGCGGGAACTTCATCACGATCAATAAGATTCTTACAGAACGTGCACTTCTCCACCGTACCTCCCTTGTGCGGCGGCGCGTCATATTCACCTACCACCACATCAAGATAGTATTCCGGCGAAACGATGAGCGTACGTACACCTTCATAGCGGCACGCTTTAATACACGACTCACATCCTATGCACAACTCACTATCCACGAGGACAATGCCAGTTTCTTCGTCTTTAGTAGTAGCTCCCGTGGGGCACACTTCGAGACACGCCGGCTTCTCGCAGTGCTGGCATTGGAAGGGCAAGAAGGAAAGCACGGGGTCATCATGCGTACCACCTGCGCAGTCGTTCGAAAGAGCTCCTCTTGCAACGGCAAGGCCCAGAGTGTCAAAATTTTTATCCGGCTTGGTATATACCACGTTGTAACTAATGTCTTTAGGCAGATTGTTTGCGACTTTACACGCAGCAGCGCATGCCTGGCAGCCGAAGCAACGGTTTAGATCGATTGCCATTCCATAATGGGTCATCTTGCACCACTCTCCTAGATTTTCTCGATCATAACCGCAACGTCGTTAAACGCCTGGTTTGCGATCATAGGGCTGTAGTCTTTCGAAGATAGGTTCGCGAAGTGGCCATCAATAAAATCGTCTTTTTGCCAGCTACGACCCGATGACACCATCTTGCGAGGCAAACCAGCACTGATCGCTGCTTTCATAACTACATAACCATTATCATTGGACAGACGCACGGTATCACCCTCCACAATGCCCAGCTCAGCTGCGTCGTCAGGATTGATGCGCACGATGGGCTCGCGCTCAAACTCGCGCACGTAACCGCATTCCCACCATTGCGTGTGCGTGTGAGTACGCATATGCTCAGACAACACGCTGTATGGGTATTGCTGACGGTATTCGCGGTCCTCGCCGATAAATTGTGGTGTCTCCCAATACAATCCACGTTCTTTCGAAATATCGAAATCGGTTGTCGACACATTGTTAGGAACAGCTGTCTCCTGATACAACTGGATACGGCCTGTTTCGGTAGCAAGAACATCAGCTTTGCCAAGTTTGTCGCCTTCCGGATAGATACGGACGGCACCCTTGGTTTTAATGTTCTCTAACGTACAGCCCAAGGACTTCCAATAATCTGAATTGAGCACTGTTTCGGCATACTCGTCCTCCGTGCACCAGAACTCACCCAATCCGAGACGATCGAGAATCTCGCCGAATATTTGAAAATCGGATTTCGCTTCACCGAGAGGTTCGATGCATTTGTCCTGCCACAACAGATACGGGTGCGACGAGAACAAAAAACCAATGTCTTGCTGTTCGAACCAGTGAGCAGCAGGAAGTACGATGTCTGCATGCTTGCATGTTTCAGTCATGCACATATCCGCAACCACCACGAATTCGAGAGCGTCCATCCAACGCGCCGTATAATCGTTATTGCACATGGTAACCATTGGGTTTGAGCAATGGATATACGCGCTTTTGACCACGTAATCCTTGCCTTTGAACTTACCCGACGTAAACACTTCCTCGAATACTGTGGTGTCCAAGTGACCTGAAACACCAGGGGCTGCCTTTCCGGAAGAGTCAACCGGATAGCATGCCTCCTTAATGTTGGAGAACATCATCTGAGGCAGATACTCTTCACTTTGACCGATAGCGGCGCCGGGCTTTCCAGCATTGCCAGTCAAAAGTCCGACCAAGTACACAGGCCAGCCGGTGTAATGGGCGTTGCGATAGTGATTCAAACCTTGCATGATTTCTGTCGTCACGGGACCATCTTCATAATAGACGCGTGCAAGTTCGCGAATATCGTCTTCGGAAACACCGCACACAGCAGAAGCGGCCACAGGAGTCCAAGCCGAAATGTAGCCCATAGCATTTTCGTATACCGTTTGGACCGCATGGCCTTCGATGGGAGCTACGTTTTTCAATGCCGGCTTTGTCGCCTCGCTGAACGCAACGGCTTTGCCGGTATCTTCATCCCAAACCGCTGGCAGATCGATAATCTTTGGTTTGCCCGTGAGAGGATCCACATCTCCTTCTGTTGGCTTTACACCAAGGTCGCTCATGCGAAGGAACATTCCATCTTCTTTGATGAGCAGGCCGCAGTTTGTCTTAGTGCGCAGCGTTTCTTCGTCTACCCATCCGTTTTCGAGCAGCACATTGATCACACCTAGTGCAAGGGCGCCGTCTGTACCCGGCTTGACGGGTATCCACCAGTCAGCCTTAGCGGTGTTGGGGTTGTATACCGGATCGATGACGATGAAGCGAGTACCCTGCTCTTTAGCCTCTATCATAAAGTGCAGAGTATGAGGAAGCGAAATGGCAGGATTGTTTCCCCAAAGAATTTGGGTTTTCGCATTTTTGCGGTCGGTCAATTCGTTGCCAAGATCGCTGCCTCCATGCGCGCGTGTTGCACCGTAGCCCGTTCCCACGTCAACATCGAGTCCTGCATCTGTGCATCCGAGAATATTTTCAAAGCGCACCACTGCACCAACCGCGTTACAACTTCCGCTAAAAAGAGCGTAATTGCCCGAACCATAGAAGAGCATGATGGACTGAGGACCAAACTCTTCACGATAACCAGTCCATTTTTCTGCAATGGTATTTAACGCCTCGTCCCAACTGATGCGCTCAAAATCAGTCGAACCCCTCTCGCCAACTCGTTTCATGGGATAGAGCACACGATCTGCGCTATAAATACGACCCACCTGCGTCAAACCACGGGCGCAAATGCGATTATATTCCGGATTCGGCATATCGCGTGCCGAGGTACGCACCACTTGATCATCTCTGACGTGCACATTTAGGAAACAGCCACCACCGCAGTTACCACGGCACACTCCCGCAAAGATTTTTGTTTCCGGAGCCTCCTGTGGTTCTTTCGTTTCCTCGAGGTTGTTAGTTTTAGGGCTGCAGCCTGCGAGGGCTCCTGCGGCTGTGAGGGCTGCGGCGCCTTTGATGAAGCTCCTGCGCGAAAAGCCGTGCGGCTTCGCCGTCTTCTCTGTCATGCGGTTCTCCTCTCATCCTTCCACCGGGGCCTTCAAGGGCGCGCGACCGAACACCGGCGCCCTGAAGGCATAGAACCCGACCGCGGGAGAGCGGGGAGGGAGGGATACACCCCCGCGAATCAAGGTTTCGAAAAGCCTTGTCATCCCCTGACTTTTCGTTGCCCTCACTTTACGAAGCATCAAGAGTTATTACGATAAATCGGAAATAATTTTCGGGTTAAGAAAATCTTAGCGAGATATTAATGAGCGACGCGGTGAGCAGAAGAGGCACTGGCAGCCACGCGGTTTTGGGAATCCTCGCACGCAAGCGCTGACCGCCGTAGAACAACAACGCAAACCACACGCCCGCGCAAGCCGCGCCACCGACACGCAAGTTCCCCCCTGTGCGCCCTCTATCCTTCAACCTTATCGGTCATCTTGTACCCCACGCGCTGGACGGTGAGCAGGTACTTTGGCTCGCTGGGGTTCTCTTCAATCTTCTCGCGAATCTTGCGCACGAACACGGTGATGCTGTTCGTCTTTACGTCAGCCTCGCCTTCGCCCCAGATGTACTCCTGAATTTGGCTACGGGTGAACACCTTGCCTGGGTTCGACGCCAGAAACGCCACAATCTCGAACTCCTTAGTGGTGAGCGGCACGGGCTTGCCCTTCACAAACACCTGGTATTCGTCGAAGTGCACTTCCAGCTCGCCGATGCGCGCCACCCCCTCGCGGTTGCAGCAGCGCGCGAACTCCAGCGTGTCCTTATGGCGGCGGATGTTCGCCTCAATTCGCAGCAGGAGTTCCGTAGCGTTAAAAGGCTTGGTCACGTAGTCGTCGCCGCCCGCCTTGAAGCCAATGCTCTTGTCCACAATATCGGTCTTCGCTGATAGGAAGATGATGGGAATGCGCCGCCCCGCCTCGCGAATGCGCCGGCACAAATCGAAGCCGTTGATACCCGGCAGCATCACGTCAAGCAGTAGCAGATCAGGCTTCTCATCAGCCAAAAGCGCCAGCCCCGTCTCGCCGTCCTTCGCGCCGCAGAACGCGTAGCCGCTTTGCACGAGCAGCTTCTCGATGGCCGCGTGCAAATTGTCCTCGTCGTCAATTAGCATTACTTTATACATGCCCTTCGCCTTTCCCTTGGATGCCTCAGCCGACGATGGCGTCAGGCGGAATGTGAATCGTGAAGGTGCTGCCGCAGCCCAGCGCGCTTTCCACCGACACGGAATAGCCCTGCACCGTGGCGTATTCACGCACGAGCGCCAAGCCCAAGCCGCTGCCGTTGTACTTGCGCGTGGACGTGCTGTCCACCTGGAAGAATCGTTCGAAAATGCGCTCCTGGTCTTCGGGCGCAATACCAATGCCGTTGTCGCGCATGCGCAGACGCACGCTGCCATTAGCGCGATTCACGTCCGCCCGCAACTCCACCGTGCCGCCGTCAGGCGTGAACTTGATGGCATTGCTGGCCAGATTCTCCAGCATGCGCTGCGTCTTCTCGAAGTCGCCGTTCACCAGCGGCACGTCGGAGGCCACGCGCGCCGTGAACGACACGCTATACTTCTTGGCGAGTGGCGTCATGGTTTCGCGCACTGCGGCCACGATATCGCCCAGATCCATGGGCTCGCACGAGGTGCGAATGCTGCCCGCATCCGAGCGCGCGATATCCAGCATGTCGTTGATCATGGCAAGCAGAATATGACTGTTCTTCTCAATTTCTTCCCAGGAATGGCGTTCGCTGGCGCGTTCGGGCGGGCAAGCCTCGCGCGAGATCTGCGCAAACGTGATGATTGATGTCAGCGGCGTGCGCAGTTCGTGGTTCACCATGGCCAGCAAGTCAGACTTGAACTGGGTTTCCTTCGCCAGTTCGCTGTTCAAGCGCTCAAGGGTGTCGCGCTGTTGCTCAAGCGTGGCATTCGCGCGCCTCAGGTCGTCGGTGCGGCTTTCCACCTGATCTTCCAGATGCTCGTACACGGCATTCAGCTCTTGGGCCATGCTGTTGAACTGCACAATAACCCGCCCAATTTCCTTCGCCGCGCGACTATCATCAAGCGACACCTTCAGGCTTCCCTGTTCCATCTGCGCGAACGCCAGCTTCATGCGTTCGAGCGGCCGAAACACAAACCAGGTGGTCACGCCATACACCACCCCGCCAATGAGCAGCGTAATCATGAGGAAGTACGCCACGTCGCGCACCACGTTGGCGCGCATGGCCTCTTGCTGCTGGTCAAGCGGTATGACAATACTAATGGCTCCGCCCACCGAGTCCAGCGTCCACCCTTCCTTCGCCTTGCCAGTGATGTCTATTTCGCCGGCCGGCTCGCCGTGGCATTCGAGGCAACTCTTGTCCACCTCAAGCGCCTGCGCGTAGCGGAACCGCTCGGTGCCCTGGAAGTCGGCCACGCCATAATGTTCTCGCACGCGCGCATCGGCGTTGAACGATTCGAGCGCCGCCGCTTCGAACGCGTCCGGCTCGTCCTGAACGTTGCGCGGATTGAAGTTGGTGTAGCGAATGGTGTAGTCGCTGCCCTTTGAGAACAGCGCGCCCACGCTTTTACCCACGCGCGAGCAGTGCAGCCCCTTGAATTCATACACACCGTCTGACGTGGTGTTTATAACGTACTGCGAGTTATCCATGAACTTCCACACGGCATCCATTTCGCGCGCGAACGTGCGCGCTTCTTCCAGCATAGACGCCTCGGTTTGTTCTTGCTGCGAGTGCATATCCAGCAGCACAAACATAAGAAACGAAACAGCGAACACGGCAGAAAGCGCAACCAAATAAATGGTCTTCAAGCTAATGTTTTTCACAATGGCCCCCTAGCGGCCGTGGCGCACAAGCGCCACCCCTCCCCGCTTGGCGGGAGACGTTAACACAAAAGCCTCCTATACGCAAAAACTTAGCGAATGAGTGGAGTGGAATGCCGATTGGTTTCTTCGAGGGTCTTTGAGGGTACTATACTATGTATACAAATGTGAAAGGATAGTTCATGCAGCAGATGGCAGAGCAGGCGAAACGAGAGCGCGGATTGGCAGCTATCAAGCGCGGACATCATCTTTGCGACGAGACGCTTGCTGAGCTCGGTATAAGTAACCCCGATCCAGAAATTCTTGCCATGCCTTATGACCAGCTTAAAGAACGCGCCTTTGCCGAGAAATACGGAATAGAATTTGAAGCATAGCTGGCAAACCAAAGACTAATCTCCGTAACGACGTTATCAGCGACGGCGCGAAGCGCCTAGTCTCTTTAGGGAAGCGTCGTTCGCGCGAAGCGCGAAAACGCAGGTCACGGTTTGGTTCTCCGCCTTCGGCGGAGAGGGCGCTTCGTGAAGCGCCCCTACGAATGTTACCTTTTTAGTTAGGTTTATCGTACATGAACATACCCTCGTCATAGTGGTAGGGAGGTGGCCATATCGTGGCGTAATCGGTAGCGCGATAGCGCGTCACACTTTTGAGCGCCGCGAGGGCGACAAGTACGTTAACCAGAGGAGAACATGCCCTCGTCATGATGATGAGGATGCGCATAGCCTCTTGGCGTATTAGTTAGCACGTAAGCGCGTCACACTTTTGCGGCAAGGGAGGGCGGCGTCTTAGCGTTTGCGGGGGCGGGGTTTGCCTTTGCGCTGGGGCTTGCCGGCGTTGGAGGCTTTTTCGCCGCGCATGCGACGGGCCTCTTCGCGGCGTTCGGCCACTTCGGCGGTTTCTTGGCGAAGTGCCTGGTAGGAGGCGAATCGCTCGGGGCTCAGCTCGCCGGATTCCACGGCGGCGCGTACGGCGCAACCCGGCTCGTCGGCGTGGCGACAGTCGCGGAAGCGGCAGTGTTCGGCCAGCTCTTCCACGTCGGCGAACGCAGCGCCAATACCCGCGTCGGCATCCCACAGCCCGAGGCCACGTACGCCCGGCATATCCACAATGGAGCCGCCGCCCGGCACGGGCACCATCTCGCGGCTCACCGTGGTATGGCGGCCCTTGCCGTCCTCGCGTACCGGTGTGGTGTCCTGCAGCTCGGCTCCCACCAGCATGTTCACCATGCTAGACTTCCCCACGCCGCTCTTCCCAATGAGCACGGCCGTGGTTCCCGGCGGCACTAACGCGCGCACGGCTTCAATGCTGCTGGGGTCGTTTTCGGTCACGACAATAGTTTGCACGTCGGGGCCCACCAACGCGCGCACGCGGTCGCGCACGGCAACCACGTGTTCTTCATCTTCAGCCAGGTCGGCCTTGGTCAGCACCACCGTTACCGCCGCGCCGGTTTCGTACGCCAAAACCAGTTCGCGCTCAAGACGACGCACGTTCACATCTGCCAGAGGTTGCGCCACAAACACGCGGTCGAAGTTGGCGGCCAGCACCTGCGGCACCGCGCGCTCCGTGGGATCCTTGCGCACAAACGCGCGCGAGCGGGGACAAATGCTCTCAATGATGCCTTTATCGTGACCCTCGGGCGCGTTCACCTCCACGAAGTCGCCGATGACGGCGCGCACGTGCTCGCCTTTCACCAGCGCCGTTGCGTGCTCGCAGCGCACGAGGCGCCCGTCTTCGGTCCGCACAAGCGGATACCCGCGATCAAGCTTGACAACCTGGCCTTTCAGCAAACGACCCCTCCTTGCATTAGCGCTGCCGTTCCCGCAAGAAATAGAACACACCCATCAAAGCCAGCCCCACGGCCACCAACACCGCGCCCGGCACCAACTCGTTGGCGTCGAACACGTCCTCGTGGTGACGACCCTTTTCCACCACGCTCACAATATCGGCGTGCAAGTCGGTGAGGCCCTCGTGCTCGGGACACACCAGGTGGAACGTGCCGCGCACCTGCAGTTTTGCGCCCGTGGTGCCATACTTGCCGTACGTGTCAATTTTGGCCGCCTGCTCGGCCGTCATGAACACCGACACCGTGGAAGTTGAATCCTTCTCCACGGCAGCCAGCGTGATCCAGCGGAAGCGCCCGCTCACGCCCGAGCGGATGTTGTCGCCCACCACTTCACCCACCACCTGCACGGTTTGGTTGTCGTAGTATGCGTCGGCCTCACCCAGCGCATCGATGGACGTGTCATAAATGAACGAACTGTCGGGGCGCTGCTGGGGGTTCACGCGGTTTTCGCCCTCATCATCGGCGAAGGCCGTAAGCGGCACCAGCGCACACGTCGCCGCCAGCGCGCACGCCAGCACCAGGCGAGCCACACGCACCGGCCAGCCACCGCGTGCCGCGCAGCCACCACCGCGAACAGAAAGAGGCACGCCCCTCATCGCGCGCCCTCCTTCCCAAACGGCAGTATCCGCCGACGCGGCTTAAACGACACGATAACTTCCACAATCAGCGCCAACAGCGTCACGAATTCCAGACGGCCCGCCCACATCTGCACGATGTAGAACACCTCAAGCGACGCGGGCATGCCCGGCGAAGCCAGCCCCGACGACACGCCGCCGTTCGACGCCATGGCCACCGATTCGAAAATAGCCTGCGTGGCCTCGTAGCCGTGCGCGATGCCCACCAGAGAGCCAATGACGTAGGTGACCGCATACAGCGTGAACACCGTCATGGCCTCCTTCACCACTTCGGGCGATATCATGCGGCGGCCCACGTGGTTGTACGACACCACCACACGCGCGGAGTCGGGCGCCAGCGCCTCTTTAATAGTAGCGATAATGGACTTCATAATAATGCCCACGCGACTGAACTTCACGCCGCCCGACGTGGACCCGCCGCTGCCGCCCACGGCCATGAGAATGGCCACCACCAGAAACGCGCCCGAGGACAACGCGCCAGTCAGCTGGTTCGTCGTGATGTTCTGGAAACCGGTGGTGGAGAACGCGGATATCACCATAAACACACCGCGGCGAAGCATCGCGGGCAGGTCAGAAAAGTTCAGGCTAGCGGACAGCGACGCTGCAAACACGCAGGTCATCACCGCAAGCCACAACACCATCGTGCGAATTTCCAAGTCGCGGAAGAACACCGCGATGTGCCCCTTCCAAATTTCGGAATGCAGCACGAAGTTGATGGAACCGCACAGCATAAGCAGCATGAGCACCAGCTCAAGCGGGAACGAATGATAATACATGACGCTTTGGCTCATAGGAGCGAAGCCGCCCGTGGCGAAACCCGAGATGGATAGCCACAGCGATTGCAGCACCGCACGCAGCGGCTCCATGCCTATGAACAGGCAAATCGCGCTACAAATGCCCGTAGCCACAATGATGAACGCCATACCAATCTTCGCGATGAACTGCGTGGTTTGCACCACGTTCGGCACCACGTGCTCGCTGCGCCCCTCCGACGAGTACAAGCTGGCACCGGCACGCTTGCCGAACAGCCCAAACGACAGCGCCACCACAATAAGGCCGAAGCCGCCCAGCAGGTGCATCATGAAACGCCACATGTTGTCGGCGTACGACAGGTGGTCGAGGTCCTGAATGATGCTGGCGCCCGTGGTGGTGATGCCCGACACGCCATCGAAGAGCGCGTCCAAGTAGCTGGCGAAGTGGCCCGACAAATACAGCGGGATGCTGGCCACAAACGCCAGCACGATCCACGCAAAGCCCGTGACGGCAAGCGCCTGTTGGCGGTTGAGCCTGCCCGGCTCGATGCGCAAAAAGCGCAGCGCCGAGCCCACAATGAGCGCAATGCCTATGGTCACCAGGTAGTTTTTAGCGGGCTGCCATTCCCCGCACACCACGGCCGTAATCAGCGGCACCAGCAGAGCCAGTGTGGAGAACAGCACGAGAACGCCCAGATAATGGCCGATAACGCGCAAATCATAGAGGGAGAATCGCTGCCACATGGCTATCGCCGCACCGCCTCGCGCGTCGTGGGCCGAAGAAGGTTCGTCATCCCAGCACGACCCTCACCACGATGGTCAGCACCCACAACAGTATAAGGAAGCACCCAAGGGACAACAGCATAATGCCGTAGCCGACCAGCGGGGTCGAGAGCGATGGGCGTATGTCCTTCTTCCGTGTGCGCATGCCGGTATTCTAGTACAAAACCCCTTGACGCGATACGTTCGGCTTAGCAACACCGTTGAACCAGCGCAGGGCGCGGGCGACGGGCAGGCGACGGATACGCGGGAGGCGCGTAGCCAGGGGCGCGGGAGTGGGCGTAAGCGGGGGCGCGGGCACTGGCCCGCACGCGTTCGACCACCCGCGCGCAGGCCATGGCCGATCCCCCTTGGCCGCTGGCATTTTCCGCACGTTCAGCCAGCGTAAAATTCACCGGTCGCGCGCTTATTATGTGCTACACACGGTATAATTCCTTGCCAACTTTTTCGTGCGCGGCGTTTCGGCCGCTCGCACGAGGGAGCTCGCATGGCCGCGGCATTGCCTGGACGCGGCACATGCAGGGGAATTACCAGGCGCGAAAGGTTTGAATCATGGCGAACGAAGATATCGATTACTCGCTATCACGCGTTCCTGATGAAGCGAAACAGCCGTTTTGGCGGATTCTTTTCATCAGGATCGGCGCGATCTGCTGCGTCTCACAGCTGATGCTGGGCGCGGCGCTGGGCTACGGCCTGACGTTCTGGGACGCATTCCTGGCAACCATGCTGGGTTCGGTGCTGCTGCAGGTGGTCAGCTGGGCGCTGGGTACGGCGGCCGCACGCGAGGGCCTGTCCACCAGCCTGCTCTCCCGCTGGGCCGGCTTCGGCAAGGTGGGTTCGGCGCTGTTCGGCGGCGTGGTGGCCATCTCTATGGTGGGTTGGTTCGGCGTACAGAACGCGGTGTTTGGCCAGGGTATGGCCGAAATCGTACCATTCACAGACTTCCTGGGCACGCAGGAAATTCTACCTGGCGTCATGGCCGGCATTACGCCCGAGTATATTGTGTGGGCCATCATCACGGGTCTGGCCATCACGCTTCTGGTAGTGTTCGGCATTAAGGCCATCGCGAACTTCGCCACCATTTTTGTGCCGCTATTTGTGATTGTGGTTATTGTGGCTGCGGCCATCATTTTGCAGAACCACTCGCTCACCGAGCTTCTGACCACGGCACCTCCGGGACCGGCGCTCACGCTGGGCGCGGCCACCACCATGGTGGCGGGCGGCTTTATTGCAGGCGCCATCTGTACGCCCGACTACGCGCGCTTCTTAAAGAACGGCACGCAGGTGTTCTGGATGACGCTCATCGGCACGTTCGTGGGCGAGCTGGGCATGAACCTGCTTGCTGTGCTGCTGGCGCACGCCATGGGCACCGAGAACGTAGTTGACATCATGATGGGCACCTCGGGCGTCATTGGCGTCATCATTGTGGTGGCCTCCACGGTGAAGCTGAACGACATCAACCTGTACTCGTCGTCGCTCGGCCTGGCCACGATGATTAACGCCCTGTTCAACAAGAAGCTCAGCCGCAACGCACTGGTGTGGGCACTCGGCATTGTGGGCACCGCACTGTCCGTGATTGGCATCATCAACTACTTCACCGGATTCCTCACGCTGCTGGGCGTAGCCATTCCGCCCGTCGCGGGCATCATGGTGGTGGATTACTTCCTGCTGAAGCGCAGCCGCGGCACCCTTGACACCTCGCGCGCAAAGGGCGAGCTGCCCGAGAAAGTGGAGAAGTGGAACCCCATCGCCATCGTCTGCTGGATCGCCGGCTTCGTGGTGGGCGAAGTCACCAGCATGCTAAACATCGGCATCCCCGGCCTGAACTCCCTGGTGCTGGCTGGCGTACTGTACTGGGTAGTCATGAAGATCTACGCCTCCATGAAAAAGGTAGACACCGTAACCTTCACCGAAACCGACCAGGTGCTGTAGAACGTTTTGCAGAAACGTACTTAATTTGATAAGGCCCCCGCACTGCGGGGGCCTTTTTTTGTATCAAAAAGTACAAAACTTGAAAAGAAAAGTACTACTTTTGAAAATCAAAGTACAAAGTTTTTGTACTTCTGCCCTCAAAATCTACCACCGCCTTGATTTTTTCGTTTTCCTGAAATAAAGTTATAAACAGATTTTATGTTCATAACTGTAAAGAAGGCCCTCATGCGCTTAATTAAATTCAGATTAAACGGCATTGACCTGTTCGAAAACGAAATACTTGCTTTCGACTTTTTCGCCACAGATCGCGTACCTGATTCATCATTGGTTTATGAACTTCTCAAACCAATTTACACCCAGAAAGTCGTTGGCTTGGCAGGCATAAATGCCACCGGCAAATCAACCGCCCTTTCCTTTATTGAGGCAGTTCTTAAATTATTGTCAGGTGAACCCCTTCAGTCGTATAGTCAGGCATTTTATTCCACTGCCTTCCGTAAGAGTTTTCAGCTCGAAGCTCTTTTTTATCAGGATGGTCAGTACTACCTTTTAGATTCCGATATCCACTATGTTGCAGAGACGGAAGAAGATTCCTCCCTTGTTCCCCTCAAATTGGCATTCGCGGACGAAACACTCTGGGTGGCAAAAAGGGATGTGCATTTAAAAAAACAACTTGATTATAAGGAGTTTCGCCGTATTGCTACGCAAATGATACAGCGGAGTACTCTATCGGAAGAAGCTGCGCGCTTTTTACCTGATGATGTGAGTGTTGTTTCTTCGATCCAGAAAAAGGCTAAACCTGTCGTATCCGCTTTATACCATGATGCACCCTTGCAGACTCCTGTCGTAAATCGCATGGGTGGTGCTGTTGCAAACGTATTTGACCCGAGCATCGAATACCTTAAACCGTCTGATAGCGGCGGCAGTCTTTTCCGTCTTAAGTTCAAACGAAGCGCCGAAGAAGAGGAACATTTTGTAAGTGTCATATCTTCAATGCTTTCATCAGGCACGATACGCGGAATCGAACTTGTTGACCAAGCTGTTTTAGTTCTTAAAACGGGTGGGTATCTTCTTGTGGATGAAATCGAAAACCATCTCAATAAGCAGCTGGTTGGTATGATCATGTCGCTTTTCGACTCAGAAGAGACTAACCCGTACGGTGCCCTTCTTATTTTCACAACTCACTATCCTGAAGCGCTTGATTATATGCAACGTAAGGACAACCTTTATTTTCTCGTGCGAAATGACGAGCACCGAACGCAGATTATTAAGTATTCCGATCGGGTCAAACGCATCGAGAACAAAAAGAGTGAGGTCTTCCTATCTAATTACATTAAAGGTACCGCTCCTAAATATAGCGAAGTTGCGGCATTGAAGCGTTCTGTTATCGACCGCTTGAAGGATGAGGTTCATGGACATCAGTGAGTTTCGTTTTGCCCTTTCTTCCTCATATGTTCTGTTTGTTTGTGAAGGAGGTGCCGAGCGCATTGTCATTCGGAAGCTCATTGAGAGCGAGCAGCTTCTCTGTAGGCCCGAAAACATTGTAGAGGTAACTTCCCTGAGAAGCGCCTCGGCTATTGAGCAGAAATTCCTTGGATATGATTACGATAAAGACCTGATTATTGCTCGTGTGCTCGATTCAAAAACGGAACGTTTTACTTTGGGAAATCTCTATCGGGATCGCTTTTCTGTATGTAATATACGTACAAGTCCAGAAATTGAAATGCTTGTCATCATTAACGAGCATCAACTAACTGAGTTCAATAAGGTAAAGAGCCGCATAAAGCCAAGTCAGTTTTGCATCAGGGAACTTGGCTTTACCAACGTCAAAAAACCTGATTTTCTTGAAACGTATTGGAGCAAAGAAACCTTACTCTGTGCGATACGAGAATATAAAAGGATCCATCGAACTCCACCCGGCGAGTTTTGCCTCGCTGATATGCTTCGTTAAGCAGGTCGCATTAGTCTCAAGGGGGCTGCAACAAAAGCCCCTCCCCGCTACTCAAAAGTGTGACGCGCTATCGCGCTGCCTAGTACGCCAATAAGCCTTCCCGCATACCTTACCTTGCGGCGCAGGCTGACTGGCTTGAAAACATTGACTGGTAAGTAGCATACCCTCCGTAGCGGCGTAAGCAGCGACGGCGCAAAGCGCCTAGTCCCTTATAGGATGCGCTGTTCACGCGAAGCGCAAAAACGCAGGTCATAGTTGAGTTCTCCGCCTGCGGCGGAGAGGGCGCTTCATGAAGCGCCCCTACGAAGGTTATCTTTTTAGTTAGGTTTATCGTACATGAACGAGCCCTCGTCATAGTGCTAGGGAAGGCAACCATCTCTTGGCGTATTCGTTAGCGCGAAGCGCGTCACACTTTTGTTCAAGCTCCCTTGTCGTCGCAAACGCAGTAATTATTTACGGCAGCAGTACGTAGTCGTAGAGGTCGGGGCGGCGGTCTCGGAGGTAGGGGCTTTTTTGGCGCCAGTCTTTGATGTCGCTGACGTCAATCTCCACGTGCAGCACGCCTTCGGCTTCTTCCTCAAGTTCGGCTACTACCTGGCCGCGCGGGTTGCACACCTTGGTGTGACCGGGCATGACCAGGTCGTCCTCCACGCCGTAGCGGTTCACGGCGGCCAGAAACACGGTGTTTTCAAGCGCGCGGGCGGGCACGTTGATGTCCCACACGTCCATGTCCTCGGCACACCACGCCGACGGGCACACCAGAATGTCGGCCCCCTGCAGCGCCAGCATGCGCGCGACCTCGGGAAATCCCAGGTCGTAGCAAATGAGCACACCCACGCGTCCAAAGTCGGTGTCGAACACGGGCAAGCCAGCGCCGGAGCGGAAGTAGAAACGCTCGAGCGCCCATAGGTGCTGCTTGTCGTAGGTGCCCATGACCTCGCCCGCGCGGTCGATCACGACGGCGCTGTTGAAGACGACACCCTCCAGCTCGTAGGTGAGCGGCACGCCCGCCACCACGTAGCAACCGGCCGCGCGCGCAGCCTCCTGCAGCGCACGCACGGTGGGGCCATCTACCGGTTCGGCCAGTTCAGGAATGTGCGGACCCACGATATTCAGCTCGTAGCCCGTGGAGAACAACTCGGGCAGCACCACCAAATCGGCGCCCTCGGCCGCCGCTTCCGCAATCATGCGGCACGCCTTCTCGGTGTTGGCCGCGGGGTCGCACAGCACGCTTTCGAACTGTACAAGCGCCAGGTGTGCCGTTTGCTTCGTATTCACTGTCATGCCCCTTCTACAGGTTGAGATCTCCCACAGCCTTCACGCGAATGCACAGCGCATCGCCCAGGTACGCCATGGGAATGTCCTCGACGTCCACCACTTCCACCGTGTCGGGGTTGGCGCCGGCCTCGATGGCCTCGTCGCACGCGCGCTGCTTCGACTCAGCGAGCGCCTGGTCGCGCGGCGTTTCCGCCAGCGAGAACACCTTGGCAATCTGGCCGGACACCTGCGCAATGGCCGAACCCACAGCGTTCGCCACACCGAAGTTCTCCGGGCGCAGCACGTTGTTCGAGCCCTCCAGGTGGTCGGGCGCCAGGATGGAGCCGCCGCCCACCAGGATAACCGTCACGTCGCCAGCCGACGTCTTCATAGCGTCCACCGCGTCCTCGATGATGCGCGTGATCTCGGCATATGCCGCGTCCACAAGCGCTGGATCGAGGTCGGCCACCAGCGCCGGGTCGCCCACGCCCTCGGCCAGGCCCTTCGCCACCACAATGTCGGTAGCCGTCAGGGTGTCGCCGCCGAAGCAGAGCGCCTTCTTCGTCACGAGATACCCCACGCTGTCGGGGCCCACACTCACACGGCCGTCCTCAAGCTGGCGCACCAGCGAGCCGCCGCCCAAACCCACGGACACCAGGTCAGGCATGCGGAAGTTCGTGCGCACGTCGCCAATTTCCACGGCCACCATGCTCTCGCGCGGGAACCCGTGCGCCAGTACGCCCACGTCGGTGGTGGTGCCGCCAATATCCACCACCACGGCGTCCTTCTCCTTCGTAAGGAACGACGCGCCGCGGATGGAGTTGGTGGGCCCGCAGGCAATGGTGAAGATGGGGTTGCGCTTCGCGTAGTCCACGGACATGAGCGTACCGTCGTTTTGCCCCAGGTAAACAGCCATATCGGTGAGGCCTTCGGACGCGAGCGCCGCCTCGAAGCTATCGGCCGTCGTGCGCGCCACATCATAGAGCGCCGCGTTCAGGATGGACGCATTTTCGCGCTCAAGGAAGCCCAGAGAGCCAATTTCACTCGACAGCGTCACGGGGAAGTCTACCCCTAGTTCCTCATGCAGGATGGCCGCCGCACGCTTCTCGTGCGCGTCGGACACCGGCGAGAACACGCTGGTCACCGCCACGGATTCGAAGCCCTCTTCGCGCACCACGCGGGCCACGTCGCGAATTTCTTCCTCGGACAGCGGGCTGATCTCGCGGCCGTCGAACTCGTTGCCGCCGTGCACCAGAAAGTCACGCACGCGCATGGCACTCTTCAACTCGTCGGGCCAGTCGGCCATGCAGCTGATGGCCGTGGTCGCCGGCGCTCCCACGCGCAGCGCCGCCACCTTGTTGAGGCGCTTGCGCTCAACGATAGCGTTCGTGCAGTGCGTAGTGCCCAGCATGGCGAACCCGATGTTCTTCGCCGCCTCGGGGCCAATCTGCGCGATGACCTCGTGCATGGCGGCCTCGATGCCGCTCATCACGTCCTCAGTAGTGGGGCTTTTCGTGGCGGCCACCAGGTTGAGGTCGCCGTCAATCACCACGGCATCGGTGTTCGTGCCACCCACGTCAATGCCCAGACGCCAGATGCGCTTCTGCTCCTGACCAGCCATTACGCCTGCACCTCCCCATCTGCCGCGGCGCGCGCCACCACGCGCTCTTCCACCGGAATGTAGTCCACGTCGTAGCCGAACGCGCGCGGCCCCACCACGGCCAGGCCCTGCGGCTCGCGCCACTGCGGCGCGCACGGCATGCCCACCACCACAACGCGAGCGCCGTACTTCAGGCCCTCGGTGGTCACGGGCGCGCCCGATTCCATGTCAAGCGACATAATAAGGTCGGGAGCCGTGGTCACCGGCTCGCCGTCGCGCAGCGCAATGAGGTTCTCGTTCTGGAATTCGATGATCAGCTCGCTGCCCTTATCCTCGTCGAGGCCGGCCACCACGGCGCGGCCGCGCACGAACATGCCGTCGGTCTTGCGCTCGACATCCAGCACCTTGCCCCGGAACAGGCGGAACCCGTTCGTCACGTCCAGCACGGCATCAATGGGGTCGGTGTGCTGCTCGCGCGCCTCACGCAGCGTGCGGCCAATTTCCTCGCAGAGCGTCGGCGTGCCAGGAATGCAGAAGTCCTTGAGCTGACGCCCCGTGCACGGGTACGACGCCAGAATGGTGTAGCCGCCCATCACCGACGTGGCCTGGCGCGCGATGCGCTCAAGCCAGCGGTCGTCGATGCCGCGCACCGTGACCGTGTTCCCCTTCTCGTCGGCGAGCACCGCGGGCTGGCCCTTCACGCCGTTGATGCCGAGCGTGGTCATTTGCAGCTCGGGGAACGCGCGGCCCATCAGGTCACAGTCCACCACGGGAATGCGGCGCGTGGCCGCCAGGATGAACGGGATGGTGGAGTTCACGCCGCCCGCTTCCACCGCGTAGATGGCATAGGGTTCCTGGCCAAGTTCCTTCACCAGTTCGTCATACGTGGCCATGGGTTCTAAGCCGCTGCAAATTTTCTCTACCATAATAGTGGGCGCGCCCATCATCTGCGAGACGCACACCATGGCGTCATCAGGCACCTCATCAGGCGTGATGAGTTCCACGTCGCCGTATTTCCTGATAGCCTCAATAGCCATGAGCTTGCCGACGTACGGGTCGCCGCCCCCGCCGGCGCCGAGAACGGTCGCGCCAAGCGCCATGTCCTCAATCTCTTTGATGCCGATCATCCTTCTCATTGTGACAGCACGCCTTTCCTCGAAGATTCTGCGAATTGCGTCGAACCGTATTATCATAGAAGCGAACAGAGAATGCGACAGCAATACCGCGAAAACTCGGCGTCTTTCGCGCGCGTGAGGAGACTTTCTATGATTCTCAAACAGCTCATTGAACTGTATGACCTGCTAGATTCGCCCGCTGCGAGCGGCGCGGGCGTGGTGAAGTACCTGCGAAGCATTGATCCTGCGTGCGATGCGGAAACCTATGTACTGGAAGGGCCGAAGGGTTCCACGGACATGGTGCGCGTGCGTATTCCCGGGTCGCGCGGGAGCGCTGCCGGCGGCGACGCGCCCACCATCGGGCTGCTGGGACGCTTGGGAGGTTTGGGCGCGCGGCCGGAGCGCATTGGCTTTGTGTCGGATGGCGACGGCGCGTTGTGTGCGCTGGCGTGCGCAGCGAAGCTGGTGTCGATGCGTGCACGCGGCGACGTATTGCCTGGTGATGTGGTGGTTTCGACGCACGTGTGCCCGCATGCGCCCACGTTTCCGCACGAACCCGTGGCGTTCATGGGCTCGCCGGTGGCAACAGCCGACGTCAACCGCGAGGAAGTGGGCGGCGACGCGGCGCACGGTCCCTGGGCGCTCGACGCCGTGCTGGTGGTGGACACCACGAAGGGCAACCGCATCATGAACGAGCGCGGCTTCATGATTTCGCCCACCGTGAAGGAAGGCTGCATCCTGCGCGTGAGCGAGGACTTAGTGTCGCTCATGGAAATTACGACGGGCCGCCGCGCGCGCACCTATCCGCTGTCGATGGCCGACATCACGCCGTACGGCAACGGCCTCTACCACCTGAACTCCATCCTGCAGCCCTGCACCGCCACCGATGCTCCGGTGGTGGGCGTGGCTATCACCACCGAAACCGCCGTCCCCGGATGCGCCACCGGCGCCACGCACCTGAGTGACGTGGAGGAAGCCGGCGCGTTCATGATTGAAGTAGCAAAAGCCTTCGGCGAAAGGAAATGCGCCTTCTACGACGCCGACGAATTCGAACGCTTCACCACCCGTTACGGCTCCATGAAGCACCTCCAAACTATGGGAACCTTGCCCGCGGAGGATCCTGAGGCCTAGCGTTTTGTGCTCCGGGTGACAAAAGGAATAACGAAAGGCCCCCTCATGAACCTTCACGATCGTGCTCGCTCCATCATCGCCACCAACCTCGCGCTGCAACCTGGCGAAACCCTCCTTGTCGTTACCGACAGTCCCACGCGCGAGGTGGGCGAACTCTTCTACGAGGCCGCGTGCGCTGCCGAGCACAACGCGCTCATACTGCAGATGCCCGAGGGACGCGTTGCGGGCGAGGAACCACCGGCGGCTGTGGCAGCCGCAATGAAGGCGGCTGATGTGGCGCTTTGTCCCACGGCGAAGTCGATCACCCACACGAACGCGCGCATCGCCGCTGCTGCTGCGGGCACGCGCGTGGTAACGATGCCCGGCGTGACCATGGACATGCTGCGCGAAGGTGCCGCCTGCGCCGACTATGCCCAGGTGGAACGCCTCACGCATAAGTTAACGGAACGCCTCACGCGCGCCCAAACCGCGCGCATCGAGAAAGACGGTCACGTGCTGGAACTCTCCCTCGCCGGACGCGACGGCGTGGCAAGCCCTGGCGTGTACCGCGAGCCAGGCGCCAGCGGAAACTTCCCCTCAGGCGAAGCGTATATTGCGCCCCTTGAGGACGCCGCGAATGGCAGCGTCGTCATCGACGGCTCCATGGTGGGCATCGGCACGCTGGCATCTCCGCTGGTGGCAACCATCGAGCACGGCCGCCTCGTGCGCGTGGAAGGCGGCGACGAGAACGGCCCCTACGCCGATCGCCTCGCGATGCTGTTCGAGCGCCCGGAAAACGGCACCATCGCCGAGCTGGGCATCGGCACCAACGAGGCCGCTAAGTTGTGCGGCATCATCCTTGAGGACGAAAAACTCTACGGCACCGTGCACGTGGCCTTCGGCACAAACACCTCATTCGGCGGCACCACCAAAGCCGCCTGCCACCTCGACGGCATCATCCTCCACCCCACCCTCTACTTAGACAACGAACTCGTCATCAAGGAAGGCACGTTCGTCTAAAGCGACAGCAGCGCCCAAGCGCGTCACACTTCGCAGGTAAAGAATGGGAGCCCCGTCGCCAGGGCTCCCACGTCACACACTAGTTCCACTCCACCTTACGCTATCGGCTCCGCATCCAACGTCAGGCTGTCGAAGTCCAGCGGCTCTTCCACTTTGCAGGTGTAGTTGCCGTCGGCGTCGAGGTCGATTAATACGTGGCTGCGGTCGCGCAGTTGGCCTTCTACGACCTTCTGGGCAATCCGGTCCACAATCTCCTTCTGGATCAGGCGCTTCAGTGGACGCGCGCCGAAGATGGGGTCGTAGCCGTCAATGGACAGGTGCTCCATCGCGGCCGGCGTCACATCCAGCGTAATGCGGCGGTCGGCCAGGCGGTCGCGGACCTCTTCCAACTGCAAGTCCACAATGGGCTCGATGTTCGTCATGTTCAGCGCGTTGAATACCACCACGTCGTCAATACGGTTGATGAACTCGGGTCTAAACGTCGCACGCAGCGCACCGTCGATAGCCTGCTTCATGGCCTTCTCGTCGCCGTGCTCGGCGAACTCGCGGATGAACTGCGAGCCCACGTTCGACGTCATAATTATGATGGCGTTCTTGAACGACACCACGCGGCCCTGGCCATCGGTCAAACGACCGTCGTCCAGCACTTGCAGCAGGATGTTGAACACATCCGGGTGCGCCTTCTCAATCTCGTCCAACAGAATCACCGAGTACGGCTTGCGGCGCACGGCCTCGGTCAGCTGGCCACCCTCGTCGTAACCCACATACCCCGGAGGCGCGCCAATCAGGCGCTGCACCGAAAACTTCTCCATGTACTCGGACATGTCGATGCGCACCATGGCCTTCTCACTGTCGAACAGGTACTCGGCCAGCGCCTTCGCCAGCTCGGTCTTGCCTACACCCGTGGGGCCCAGGAACAAGAACGACCCGATGGGGCGGTCGGGGTCGGACAGCCCCGCGCGGTTGCGGCGTATAGCGCCAGCCACGGCCGACACGGCCTCGTCTTGGCCCACCACGCGCTCATGCAGCTTGTCCTCCAAGTCCACCAGCTTCGCCATTTCGCCCTGCATCATCTTCTGCACGGGGATGCCGGTCCACGTGGACACGACCTCGGCAATCTCATCGGCCGACACTTCCTCTTTCAGGATGGCGCCGTCCTGCTGCTTCACGTTGAGCGTTTCCTCAGCCTCATGCAGGCGGCGCTGCAGTTCAGGAATGCGCGCGTAGCGAATTTCGGAGGCCTTTGACAGGTCGCCCTCGCGCGTGGCGCGTTCCTCTTCCAGCTGGGCACCCTCAAGTTCGCTCTTGAGGTTCTGCACGTTCTCGATGACATCCTTCTCGTTTTGCCACTCGGCCTTGCGGCGGTCGAGGTCTTCCTGAGCAGCGGCAATATCGCGACGCAGCATCTCCAAGCGCTCCTGGGACGCCTCGTCGCTCTCCTTCATGAGCGCCTGTTCCTCAATCTGCATTTGCGTGAGTTTGCGCTCGGCCGCGTCCACTTCCTCGGGCATGGAGTCAATCTCAATGCGCAGGCGGCTGGCGGCCTCGTCCATGAGGTCGATGGCCTTATCGGGAAGGAAACGGTCGGAAATGTAGCGGTTCGAAAGCTCGGCCGCGGCCACGATGGCGGCATCGGTGATGCGCACGCCGTGGTGAATCTCGTACTTTTCCTTGAGGCCACGCAGAATGGCGATGGTGTCCTCCACCGACGGCTCCGTGACCAGCACCGGCTGGAAGCGGCGCTCCAGCGCAGCGTCTTTCTCTATGTACTTGCGGTACTCATCCAGCGTGGTGGCACCAATGGCATGCAGCTCGCCGCGCGCCAACGCCGGCTTCAGCATGTTGCCCGCATCCATGGAACTGTCGCCCGTGGAACCCGCGCCTACGATGGTATGCAGCTCGTCGATGAACAGGATGATCTGTCCCTCGCTCTGCTTCACCTCGCGCAGCACGGCTTTCAAGCGGTCCTCGAATTCGCCGCGGTACTTTGCGCCGGCCACCATGGAGGCCAGGTCAAGCGCCACAATGTCGCGATCCTTCAGCGACGAAGGCACGTCGCCGGCTACAATGCGCTGGGCCAGCCCCTCCACGATAGCGGTCTTGCCGGTGCCCGGCTCACCAATGAGCACGGGGTTGTTCTTCGTGCGGCGACTCAGCACCTGGATGGTGCGGCGAATTTCCTCGGCGCGGCCGATGACCGGGTCCAGCTTGCCCTCGCGGGCCTGCTGCGTGAGGTTCTGGCCGTACTGCTCCAGCGCCTCAAACTGCACCTTGTTCTGCGGATCGGTCACGCGCGTATCGCCGCGCAACTCGTCGTAGGCAGCTTCAATAGTCTTGCGCGTAACGCCAGCCACGGTAAGAATCTTGCCCGCCGCGCCCTTGTCCTCGGACAGCGCAATAAGCAAATGCTCGCTTGTGGCGTAGCTGTCGCCCAGCTTTTCGGCAATCTTTACGGCGTTGTCGATGAGGTTCATCAGCGCAGGTCCGGGCGCGCCGGCCATCATCATGCCGCTGCTGCTCACCTTCGGCATGCGCTCAATTTCCGCGTCGGTGTTCGCAAGCAGCTGGAACGGCTCGGCACCGATGCGCTTGATAATGGCCGACAGGTTGTTTTCCTTCGATTCAAGCAGGGCCTTCAGCATGTGAATAGGCTCGGCTTGCGATGCCTCATTTTCGGAGGCAATCACGATAGTTTGTTGTAGCGCCTCTTGGGCGGTGAGGGCCAGTTTGTTCAAATTGCCCATGTTCATAAACGGTTCCTCCTTCGCTTTCGTCGAGGGGCGAAAGCACAGCGGCTACGGCAGGCGGCGCAGGGCCGTCGGCATGTCGGAGATGCGCACGAGCGCGTTCACGCTCTCGCGGGTCTCCAGTTCGTGCACGCGATCGGCCAGGCGGCGCACCCGTTTGTGCAGGTCGTCTAGCTCGGAGTCGCGCTCGTCCAAGCGGCCCTGCAAATCGAGGATGCGAATGACGCCTGCCAGGTTAATGCCCTCGCTCGTTAGCTCGTTAATCAGTTCCAAGCGCTCGATGTCGGCCTGCGAGTACATGCGCGTATTACCACTCGTGCGCTGGGGGGTGACCAGGCCCTTTTGCTCGTACGTGCGCAGCGTCTGCGGGTGAACCCCCGCCAGCTGCGCCGCCACACTAATCATGTAGAGCGGGCGGTTGCGGTCGTTTCGGTCGTTGCGGTCGGCCATCACCAGCTCCTCACGTCATCGGTCGTTGCGGCCAGGAAGTCTTCCATCGCCTTCTTCTGGCCTTCGTTCATCTGCTTTGGTACCTGCACGTCAATCTTCACTTTCAGGTCGCCCGTGCCTTCGCCTTTCACGCGCGGCGCGCCCTTGCCCTTCACGTTGAGGACGGTTTCGTCCTGAGTTCCCGCGGGCACACGCACGCGCACCTTCGTGCCGTCGGGCGCGGGCACCACTACGCTTGCGCCCAGTGCCGCCTCGGCCACGGTAACCGGCACGTCCACTTCCACGTCGGCGCCCTTACGGGTGAAGTACGGGTGGTCTTCAATCTTGGTGGTGATCAGCAAATCACCCGCTTCGCCACCGTTTTCGCCGAGGCCGCCCTTGCCTTTGAAGCGCAGACGCCCGCCATCAACCGCGCCGGCCGGAATTTTCACCGTGAGCGTTTCCTTCTCGGACTTACCGGGAATACGCACGGTCACCAGCTTCTCGGCACCCTTGAAGGCCTCGTCGAACGTCACGTTCAGCGTCACGTTCATGTCCTGGCCCTTGCGGGGTCGGGGCTGGCGCGCCCCGCCACCGAAGCCGGAGAAATCGCCGAAGTCCCAGTCGGTGCCGAAGGCGCCTTCGCCGTGACGGATGCTTTCCAGAATGTCGGCCCAGCTACCGAAGCCGCCCGCACCGCCACCGCCGAAGATGTCGTCGACGTTCACGTTGCCGCCGCCCCAGCCGCGCGGGATATGATTCTCGTTCGCCGTGCCGTACTGGTCGTAGAGGTTGCGCTTCTTGTCGTCGGAGAGCACCTCGTATGCTTCGTTGATCTCCTTGAACTTCGCCTCGTCACCGCCCGTATCGGGGTGGTGCTTGCGGGCCAGCTTACGGTACGCCTTCTTTATCTCGTCGGCCGTGGCCGTGCGTGGAACGCCCAGCGTTTGGTAGTAGTCCGGAGTCGCCGCCATGCGCTCCACCTCCTTATCTTGTTGAATGAAACAGAAGCGGGCCTTGAACGCGCCCGCTTCCGATTGCCGTTATTTCTTGCCGCCGTCTTCCTCATCGGGCGTTTTCTCGCGTTTTGGACCTCCTGTGGTCACCGTGACCATGGCAGGCCTGAGAACTTTCGTTCCCATTTTGTAACCCTTCTGGTACACCTCGGCCACCGTTTCGTCCGGCACACTGGCGTCTTCCACCGTGGCCACCGCCTGCGACTCCAGGGCGTCGAAGGCCTCGCCCTTCGGGTCGATAACCTGCACGCCTCCCTTCGTCAGCACATCGACGAACTTGGTGCGTACGGCGCTCACGCCGTCCAACAGTCCCTGCTCGCCGTTCTTCGTTGCATAGTCGATGGTGCGCTCGAAGTCGTCGATGACCGGAATCAGGCTTTCCACCAACTTCTCGGTCGCGCGCGCCTTCTCGGCTTCGCGCTGCTCGGCCGTGCGGCGACGGTAGGTGTCCCACTCAGCGTGCAGGCGCAGGTACTTGTCCTGCCACTCGGCCGCCTGGGCCTTCGCCTGGGCCACCTGCTCGCTGTCGGCGGGAGCGTCAACCGGCTCGCCTTCCAGCGCCGCCTCGGCTTCGGCAACAATGCGGTCGGCATCGCTGCCTGCGCCGGTAGCGCCGGAGGCCGGGGCGCCGGGCTCGGAGGGGGCGGAGCCGGCGCCCGAAGCGTCATTCGCGGTGGGCCGAGCTGCGCCGGCCGTCTCGCGCGCGTCTTCAATCGGGATGTTCTTGCCCTCGTTTTGCGCCGCGCGCTCCGACGAGGGGTTGCTCGGCTGGGACATGTTTTACTTCCCTTCCTTGCTGTCGTTCTCGTCGACGACCTCGTAGTCGGCCTCAATGGTGTCGTCGGCCGGCACCGTTTCGGCAGCCGCTGCGCCTGCACCAGCAGCCGCGCCCTCGGTGGAGTACACAACCTCGGCCAGCTTGTAGCCCGCCTGCTGCAGCTTCTCGGTTGCGCTCTTGATGGCCTCGATGTCGCTACCCTCAAGTGCGCTGCGAGCCTCGGTGATGGCGCTTTCAGCCTGCGACTTCACGTCGGCCGGAGCCTTGTCGCCCAGCTCCTGCAGCGTCTGCTCGGTAGCGTTCACCAGCGCGTCGGCGTTGTTGCGAACCTCAACCTCTTCCTTGCGCTTGCGGTCTTCCTCAGCGTGCTGCTCGGCATCGCGCACCATGCGCTCGACCTCGTCGTCGTTCAGCGCAGTGGAGCCAGAAATGGTGATCTGCTGCTGCTTACCCGTGCCCAGGTCCTTCGCCGACACGTTCACAATGCCGTTGGCATCAATGTCGAACGTGACCTCAATTTGCGGCACGCCACGACGCGCGGCCGGAATGCCGGTGAGCTGGAACTTGCCGAGCGTCTTGTTGTCGGCAGCCATCTGGCGCTCGCCTTGCAGCACGTGCACCTCAACCGACGTCTGGTTGTCCGACGCGGTAGAGTAGATTTCCGTCTTGCGCGTGGGGATGGTGGTGTTGCGGTCGATCATCTTGGTCATGACGCCGCCCATGGTTTCCACGCCAAGCGACAGCGGGGTCACGTCCAGAAGCAGGATACCCTCAACATCGCCGGACAGCACGCCGCCCTGAACCGCTGCGCCCATGGCCACAACCTCGTCGGGGTTCACGGACATGTTCGGGTCTTTACCGGTGAGCTTCTTCACGATGTCCTGCACGGCGGGCATACGGGTGGAGCCGCCCACGAGGATGACCTCGTCGATGTCGCCGGTCTTGAGGCCCGCGTCCTTGAGTGCCTGTTCAACAGGCTTGCGCACGCGATCCAGCAGGTCCTTCGTGATGCGCTCGAACTCGGCACGCGTCAGCGTGTAGTCCAAGTGCTTCGGGCCGGAGGCGTCGGCCGTGATGAACGGCAGGTTGATGTTAGCCTGCGTGGTGGAAGACAGCTCCATCTTCGCCTTCTCGGCGGCTTCCTTCAAACGCTGCAGGGCCATCTTGTCCTGGCGCAGGTCAATGCCGTTGTCGGCCTGGAACTTGTCGGCCAGCCAGTCGATGATGCGCTGATCCCAGTCGTCGCCGCCCAGGTGGTTGTCGCCTGCGGTGGCCGCAACCTCAAACACTCCGTCGCCCAGCTCCAGGATGGACACGTCGAACGTGCCGCCGCCCAGGTCGAACACGAGAATCTTCTGGTCCTTGTTGGTCTTGTCAAGGCCGTAGGCAAGCGCGGCCGCCGTAGGCTCGTTGATGATACGCAGCACTTCGAGGCCTGCAATCTTGCCGGCGTCCTTCGTGGCCTGACGCTGTGCGTCGTTGAAGTACGCGGGCACCGTGATGACAGCCTGCGTCACCGGGCCACCGAGCTGCTTCTCGGCGTCGTTCTTCAGCTTCTGCAGCACCATGGCGGAAATTTCCTCGGGCGTGTAGTCCTTGCCGTCGATGTCAACCACCGCGCGGCCGTCCTTGCCCTTCTGCACTTTGTAGCTCACCGTCTTGCGCTCTTCCGGCGTCTCGTCAAAGGAGCGGCCGATGAAGCGCTTGACGGACGAAACGGTGTTCTCGGGGTTGGTAACGGCCTGGTTCTTTGCTGCCTTACCGACGACGCGCTCGCCGTCCTTGCGGAAGCCCTCGACGGAAGGCGTGGTGCGGTCGCCTTCGGCGTTTACGAGAATTTCGGGCTCGGAACCCTCCATGACGGCCATAGCGGAGTTCGTGGTGCCCAAGTCAATGCCCAGAATCTTGCCCATTATCGTTCCTCTCTTTCGGAGTTATTACCTTGTTTGGTTCGCTGCGCTCGCGCGCTCGGTTTTCTTGCAAAAGAGGCGCGCTTGAAGGCGCACCCGTTCGCCGTGAGAGAACCGGGCGGCGGTTAAGTGTTGTGCCGCTCAATCTTCTTTCGACTTTTTGCACTATATAATCTAAGTCTTTGGTTGTCAAGTTTTGTTACTGAGTGTTGTTGATGTTTTGTAACATTGCCCACTATACGCAGAAGGCGATGCTGAAGAAGGCGCAGAAAGCGAGCGTTACGCGGCCCGTACGCCCCCGTTTCCCTCACGAAGTTTGAGACCTGCGCTTGTGTGTGCGCTGTGAAGGGGAACGCCCCCATACAAAACATCCCCCGCTGCCGGACGGCAACGGGGGATGCAACCTACTACACTATTACTAGGTATGTCGCGCGAACGAGGTTCGCGGGCGGTGGTTAGTCTTCAACAACCTCCGAGATGGCGCCCATCGGGCACTCTTCTACGCAGTCGCCGCAGGCAATGCAGGAATCCTCGTTCACAACTTCGGCGACGCCGCCAACAACCTCAAGAACCTCTTGCGGGCACGCGTCAACGCAAATTCCGCAGCCGATGCAATCATCGGCTTCAATAACCGGGTGAGACATGGCACTCTCCTTCTCGTCAAAAAGCCCTGTGGGCACAGGGGCTGTTTCCCCAAAAACTTACTGAGCGCAAGATACCATGCTTCCCTGCAAATGCAACAAAAATCGGCGTTTTTTTGAGGTGCGGCCGAAATTCGCTCACGGATGCGAAGGAGGCTGTTACGCGATTGTGACTCCGTGCGCCTTGCGCGCGGCACCGGTTAGCAGATGCGCGGAAGTTGCTCGCCCACAAGCATGTCAAGGATGCGCGTGCCGCCGAACGCCGTGCGCAGAAATACTTTCGGACCGCGCTCGGGCTGGGCGGCGGACACCTCGCCGATGAGCGCCGCGTCGGCGCCGTAGCGGTTCGCGCGCATGGCGGCCAGCGCCGCGTCGGCTTCCTCGGCGGGTACCACGCACACCATCTTGCCTTCGTTCGCCACTTGTAGCACGTCGTAGCCCAGCATGTCGCACGCGCCCTGCACGGCGGGCTTCACGGGAACGGCGTCTTCCTCCACCGTGATGTCGGTGTTCGACTGAGCCGCCAGCTCGTTCAGCGTGGAAGCCAGGCCGCCGCGCGTGGGGTCGCGGAAGCAGCGTGTGTGAGGTGCGGCCGCCAGCACCTCGGCAATGAGGTGGTTGAGGGGCGCAGCGTCGCTTTCCAGATCGGCCGAGAAGCTGAGGCCCTCGCGGCAGCTCATGATGGTGATGCCATGATCGCCCAGCGTGCCTGTGACCAGCACTTTGTCGCCGGGCTGGCACTGCGCGCCGCCCAGGTTCACGCCTGGTGCCAACGTGCCCACGCCCGACGTGTTGATGTACACGCCGTCGCCGTGGCCGCGGTTCACCACCTTGGTGTCGCCCGTGACCAGCGCAACCCCGGCCTCGCGCGCGCATTCCGCCATGGACGCGCAGATGCGCTTGAGGTCATCCAGCGGGTAGCCCTCTTCCAGCACGAAGCCCACGCTGAGGTAGCGAGGGGTGGCACCGCTAGTGGCCACGTCGTTCACCGTGCCGCACACGGCGAGCCGGCCGATGTCGCCGCCCGGGAAGAAGTGCGGCGTCACCACAAAGCTGTCGGTGGAGAAGGCCAGCCGCTCACCCGGAGCCGGCGCCGGCAGCACCGCCGCGTCGTCGCCGCGCAGCAACTCTTCGCCCGCATAGGCAGCGAAAAACACCTCGTCAATGATGCGTTTCATCATCGTCCCGCCACTGCCGTGCCCCAACATAACCGTGGTGTCCATCGAATTCCCTTTCTCTACCTCCGCCGTAGGGCAAGGGCTCTGCCCTTGCCGTCAGCCATGGCCAACCTGCACAACCTGCGAGGCAGAATCAACCTACTATATATATTGTCCCGTGGTGGTCACAACCAGGCGGCCGTTCTTGACGCCTTTTGTGCCCAGGATCAGGTTCGCTATGTCTTGCACGAGGCCGGTTTCGCCGCGCAGCACGATAACCTCGAGGCAATTGTGCTGGTCGAGGTGCACGTGCAGCGACGACACGATGTATTCAAAATACTCGTGCTGGATGGTGTGCAGCTTCTCCTGCAGGTCGCTGGCGTGGTGGTCGAACACGATGGTGAGCGTGCCCATCACTTCCGCGCCGGGCGTGGCGCACTCTTCTTCCACCAGCGCGTCGCGCACGAGGTCGCGCACCACTTCGCTGCGGTTTTTCGCCAAGCCGCGGCGCGCGACCAGCCGGTCGAACCGCACGAGCAGATCCTCGGGCATAGCCACCGAGAATCGCATGAGGTCGTTGCTCATAGGCGCCGCTTACACGAGGTTGACGGTGACGTTGCTTGCCGTCTCGGCGTCGTCTTCGAGGGCGTCCTTCGCCTCGCCGAGCAGCGCGCGCACGTCGTCGAGCAGGGCCTGGGCCGCATGCAGCTTCTCGGACACGGTGGCGAAACCGGCGTCGCCCGCCGTGTGCCCCAGCGTGTGCGCCCAGCGGCGCTCCAGCTTCACGTGGTCGTCTATCTGCTCAATCATCTGCTCTAACTGGCCGGTGTTCACTCCGTTGGTGCACATGATGTTCCTCCGCTTCGTTTTCGCGGCGCGCGGCGCTTTGAAGGTTTGCTCTCGCGCGCTCGCCGCCGTCGTTGGTTCTTGCTATTATGCCGTTATACGAGGAACGCCGAGCGACTGCAAGGGACAGTGTGAAAAAATCCGCAAATGGTAACATGTACGAGGTGACGCTCGCGGAAACGTGGGAATTGTTCGCGCCCTACCTGAGCGGCGCGGCCTCCGGATGCGTGTGCGTGGTGAGCGCTCGCCCGCTGGATGATGCGGCGCGGGGAGCTTTGGAAAGCTCTGCGGCGGCGCTGGGGTACGGGCGCCCGGGTTGCACGTATGCGGTGCTACGCGGTGAGGATGGCGAAGGTGCGGCACTCGATGGCCAAGCGCTGTTCTTGCTGGTGGAAGGCCTGGACCCGCTGGTTGTTATTGCGACAGATGGCGAAAGTGCGGCGGCGTTGGCTGTTGCGTATCGCCAGGAGGTAGCGCTGGACGCGGCGGCGCACCTCTTCGGGCGGCCCGCGGTGGCGTTTGCGTCCTTCGCTGCGATGTTGGAGGACGCGAAGAGTAAACAGGCGGCGTGGGCTTTGCTGAAGAAGTTGCCGAAGTTTGGGGCCTCATCGTAAGTATCAACCTGTCCGGCTGGGGGGTTTGGGAGAGTTCTTGGCGCGCCGCTCCGCTGCTCAAATGCTCTTTCGCGCAACGCGCGGAAGAGCATTTTCGTGCGCTGCGCTCCTTCATGCTTTAGCATGCGCCCTTCGGGCGCGAAGAAGACAGTGTTCAGAAGCGCCAAGAACCCTCCCAACCCCCCCCCCCCCAGCCTACGCTGCTTTACTAGAGTGACGCGTTTACGCGCTACTGATTACGCCAGAAGCATCCCGCACCCCACACATAATGACGCGGGCTGAATAACCAGAAAGCATGACCAATAGACAGGTTGACCGTAGGGGCGTTTCACGAAGCGCCCTTTCGCGCAAAGCGCGAAAACGCAGGTCAGAGCAACCATTTCACCCATCAATAACAACCAGGTACGTCAGCCCCCGTAGGGATGCTCTCCAGAGCATCCGTTCGCGCGGAGCGCGAAAACTCAGGTCATGGTTGTATGCTCCGCCTTCGGCGGAGAGGGCGCTTCGTGAAGCGCCCCTACGTAGATTACCTTTTTAGTTAGATTTATGGTACATGAACAAGCCCTCGTCATAATGGTAGGGAGGGCGGCCATCTTGTGGCCTATTGGCCAGCGCGAAGCGCGTCACTCTTTTTCGCGCGACGGAATACTACAACCACCAAACCACGCAGGCGCGCCGGGGATGGGAAGGCGCGCCTGTGGGTGGTGGCGAGGCGGGTGGTCCTCACCGAGGATGTCGTTGGGTGTTAAGCGACACTCACCGCATAACTCAACTGAACAATGCTGCGGTACTGGTCAGGAAGGTAAGTAAGGCTCATCCCCGAAGGCAACGAGAGGCCAAACTTTAAGGCAAGCTGCCCTTCGGTATTCCCCTCCTTAGCAGGAATAGTGAAGTTGGCAGAAGTCTTGGTGGTTGCCACTGGCACTTCAACCACAGAACCCTGACCTGTGGGAGGCGTAAGCACCACCTTTGCTCCACTGGTATCTGCATTAGCAAAAAGAGAGTCAGCTCCTCCAAGCTTGGTGCTTTCAACCTCAGTAATCGTCAAGGGAACCACCGTACCTGAGCGGAAGGTGTTAGTGCCTCCTGTTGTTACATCGGTCACCTTGCCAGAGGCATCTATCTCCAGCACACCTGCCGTGGGGAACTCACAGGAGATAACCAAGTCCCACTGAGCATAAAGAGTGACCGTAGTTCCAGGATTAACAGTCAGGTCAACACTTTGCTGATTAGTGTAAGTCGTACCTGTACCGTCAGATTCGGTGTTCCAGCTAGTGAATTTATAACCTGTACGAGTAAAGCTATTTACAGTAAGCGCTTTAGCTTCACCACGTACCATAGACATTGGTTGCATTGAGCCCGTACCATCGTTGCTGTTAAAGACAATGGTGTAGGCAGGGTTCCACTTAGCGTAAAGCGTGAAATCAGTGGTCACAGACGTGTTGAAGTTGTAGGGCGTCGTGCAAGAAGTATCCGTGTACCAGCCACCGAAGGCGTAACCTGCTCTTGTGGGATCAGAGGGTTTGGTGACGTTGCCATTGGGAACCACTAGCTGCGAACTAACCGCAGAGCCTTCGTTAGAGTCGAAGGTAACCGTGTAGGCACTGCGACTATAGTGGGCCACGAAGGTGAGATCTTTAGCGGTGTTTGCAGGAATAGTATAGTTTGGCGTGGGGGTGGTGATACTCAGCTCGGCACACGTCCAGCCATCGAACTTATAGTTCGCTGGAGGGGCTGCGTTAGCAAGCTCTTTGGGAAGCTGGGTCACGTCATAGGTTTCAGGGTTTGAGCCAGGTTTTGTGCCACCACCTAGGGAGTATTTAATAGTGAAGGTATTAAGTTTCCAGCGGGCATAATAGGTAGCGGCCTCGACGGTTGACGTCGGCAGGCTAACTGCAGCACCGTTGGGAGTGGTGGACCAACCATCGAGTTCATAGCCCACCCTTTCGGGTTTGGTGGGAGGGGGTAATGTTTGTTCGAAGAGTGCAACATCAACCCCGTAGCTATCAGCCTGTTCCCATTTGCCTTGATTACCCTGGAAGGTCACTCGAACCTTGACAGGTTCGGTGCTGTTGGAGTTAGTTACACGAAGGCCCACTCTGACAGAATCCGGCTGACCATCAGTGCCTGATGACTGATTCTTGGACGAGTTCCATACGTGCAAACCCATGAGCGTGGTTCCGACGTTGGGCTCCTCCGCAAGTGCAGGCACAGACACCAGGGCTGTCAGAACCAGCGCACAAGCGAGAGCACACGCAGCAACCCGTCGAGTGAACCGCGCAGTATGTGATATGTTGTTCCTGCTTGACATGCTTATTGGTATTCCTTCCGATAATCAACCCACGTGGGGCTTGTCGCAAAAGGTTGTACTGCGTATTTATTAAAACTCGCTGCAAGCCACCTCTCACTTGCCCCCCGTAGGGCAAGGGTTCTACCCTTGCCGTCAACCACGGGCAACTTGTCAGGTTTGTTGTTGTCGAGCGGCAAGGGCAGAGCCCTTGCCCTACGGGAAACAAAAAACTTGCAACCTTCAAGCCCTCCCCCGTCGCAACCCCTGCCGGGGACACAGCTCCGGCAGATTCTGGATACGAGATTAGAGGCAGAAGCAGGGGCAAACACCCCGCGAGCCGCTCGCGTTGCCGTCGCCGCTGGGGTAGCCGATCGCGTCCACCATAAGGAAGTCCTCGGAGAAGTTCGGATACACAGAACGCTCCCACCAAGAGGTACTTTTTATAAGGCTAGCATCATCACCAGTACCAGTGTTATTAGTCACCTTGCCATTCCAGTAAGCGTATTGCGTACCCTCTTGAGTTGACCAATGGGTGCTACCCCATTTACTGCCCGAAATTAACTCGGGCCAACTTGCGATGAAGAGTTTGTCATTGGAGGTAGTGATAGTAGAGATGCTGCCGTTATAGGCAGGCTGGTACTTCTTCTTGACAACCTCGATAGAGTTTTGCAGATCGGCGGGGACTTGGTTCCAAATCGCGTCGTCGTCGGAGCTACTGTTACTGTTTGCAATAACATTATCCTGATTCGGAAGGGAGGCGGGATTCATTCTTGCGCGAAGTTGGCTTTGGCCCCAGCCACCAGTACTGATATCCGGCGCAATGTTCATCTGGTAGGTTCCGCTCAGCAGGTTCTTGAACTGGAAGGTAAGGCCCGCTTTGCCACCTGATGCCTTGTCATCATGGAGGACGCCGATGATGCACAGGTCATAGGTTCCGCTCGTCCACGTGGACTTGCATTCGTACTTGGTGTCATCAGTGGCATAAGCCGCGTACATGCTGTAGTAGGGGGAACTTTGACCCTTCCTAGAGATATCTTGGACATGCGCTTTGACATCGGCAAGAGAATAGACTGTCTTTGTTGAAGCGTCTTCCAAGTAAAAAGCATCGCCTTTGTCGCCAGTCCCTGTAAACGTAAGTGCCTCAAACGTGCACTTGACAGTTGCCAGTGAGACGGTAACTGGCTCGGTACCAGCACCTGCAGCCGTTTCCTTTACTTCGGCATTTGCGAGAGTAGTATCGTTTGTCAGATTCAAGCGGAAGGTATAGGGAGTTGAATAGCCAGCTGCAATGCCGAAGGCTGCTTTGTCGGTGGGTACGGCTGTATTATTTACTTTATCTAAATAACCGAAGTTCACAGCCGCACCTTCGTTGCCTTGTGGGTAGAGGCTAAAGAGATTTTGAGTATTGAGCTTTCTTGAGCTATCGAGTGTTTGAATGTGGTTGTCCACGCCAACGCTTGATGTACAGCTAACACTGGCAAGCTGCACAGACTGACCCGTAGAGTTGTTTTTGAAGAAAACAGTACCTGTGGCACACTCTGGCTTTGTTGCTACGTCGTAGCCGTTTCCATCTCCGAGGAATACTTGCGTAGGAGCGGTGACGCTGATTTGGGTGTTACGCGCTTCGGCGAGATAGGCGGCAGGCAAGGACGAATTGATGCTCGTGAGAGCGATGTCGGATCCGGCGTTGGGATTCGGAGAGACTTCGACTGTCCTGCTGGCGCGAGTGAGTTCTACGTCATCCAAAGTGAGCACCGCGGTGACATCAGAGGTACCTGCTTTTTTGGCACTTACTTGGCCTGCATCTACTGATAAGGGTGCGGCAGCGTAGGAGTAGGAGGCTTCAACAGGCTCGGGAACTTGGAGGTTGCCGCCTTCTAGGAGATTGGCCTCCTGGCCTGCTTCGATGGTGAGGGGTTCTTCGGCAAGAGACACACCGTAAGGCATGAGGTGGTTGTTGTCGGAGGGAAGGCCGGGGTTCCAGGAGTTTTCGGAGCCAGAGGGGAAGTAGATCGAAACGTTAGTGCAACCTGCGAGAGCGTCGGTAGCGACTTCGGGAGTGCCGAGGGCTACTACGCGTTCGAGAGTTGAGCAGGAGGCAAAGGCTCGAGAGCCGATGGAGTTGATGCTGGCGGGGAGCCAGATGTCCTTGAGGGAGGTGGCTTCGAAGACGCGCTCGCCGATGGTGCGCAGGGTGTTGGGGAACTCGATGGTTGAAAGGTTGGCGCAGCCAGCGAAGGCTCCATTGTTGATAGTGGTGATGGTCGTCGGAAGCTTTACGCTAGTGAGAGAGCCGCGGTTTGCGAAGGCGTTCTCGGCTATGGTGCTTACACGGTAGGGAACGCCATTAATCTCGGCAGACGATGGGATTTCGAGGTTGGCCTCGGGGTCGTCTTTGCCTTGCCAGGAGACTGCGAGGGTGTAGTCGTCGAGCAGGGTGTAGGTGAGGCCGGAGGCTTCGTTGGTGTTTGGGTTTGTGGTTGCGCCCGGCTTTGCGGGTTCGGCAAAGTTCTTGAAGCCTGCGTTCTCCCAGGTTGCCTTGCGAATCTCGTAGTCTTGGCCTGCGGGGAGGGCTACCACCGCTGTTGCTTTTGTTTCGTCGGAGAAGGCAGTGGGGTCGATCTTTTGAATGTTGCCTAGTGCGGTGATGGATGCGAGGTCTTTGCAACCTGAGAGGGCATCCTTGTCGATGGATTCTGTTTCAGCAGGAATCACGATGGAGGCTCCGATGCCCGCAGGACAAGCTACCAGGGTCTTCATGTCCTTGGAGTAGAGTGCTCCGTCATAGGAAGTAAACATGGCGCTGTCCCCGACCAGGATTTGAGAAAGCACACTGCACCGGGAAAATGCAGTGGCAGAGACAAGGGTGGACTGGTCGGGGAGAGAAGCAGCGCCCTCCTTGCCCTCGGGAATGAGCAGGAGTTTCGAGTAGTCTTTGGTAAAGATCATGTCGTCAAACGACGAAAAGCCCTCGTTTCGGGGGCTTACTTGGACGTGCTTGAGCGACGAGACTCCTTTGAGCGCCTCGTCGTCGATTGTTTGAATTGTTTCAGGTAGGGAGAGTGATTCTACAGAATACTCAGTGAATGCCCCCCCCCCCCCCGCGAGGTTTTTGAGGGTCGTGACAGCATAGGTGTCAGAACCGCTAGCTACCTGGGTGGGGACGGAGATGGTTTTGAGATCGGTGGCATGGATGCCAACAAGAGCGACGGTGGTGCCATCTTCGTTAACTTCGAAAACAAGGCCTTCGGACACAAAGGTTCCGAGAGTTGCTTTGGGAGTTCCTTGTACGAGTGGGAGTGATCCGGTTGTTTGAGATTCAAGAAGGGCGACCGTAGTCGCAAGAGATTCAGTACTTGTGGTAGTTCCTGGAGTTTCGCCTTGGACGGCTAGAGGCTCAGAAAGCCCCCCCCCCCCGGAGATTTTCAGATTCTGCAGTGTCTGCGAAGGCAGTAAGTGGGCTTGTGGCAAGTGTGAGTGTAAGAGTTGCTGCACACGCTACTTTGCCAAGCCTTAATGCTCGACGATTGTTCATTTCCATTGTCCCTTTACTCAAAAGCTGAGTGCATTTCCCGATGCACGTACCCCGCAAGTGCGGGATATGCTCGGCATGGTAGCACGCAAGGCGAGTTTGTGAAGAGAGGGCTCATCTGCCGATTTCGAGTAAAACCACATGCAACCAAGTACTTATAACCGCAGGTAGAACATATCCCTCACTATACAGAAACCTATGTAACCTAAGGGTACATGTCTTCACACTTTCTCCATATAATGTGACACCCTTGCGCCAGCTTTTCTGCAATATGTGACGCGCTTACGCGCTACCTAGTAAGCCAAAGCATCCCCGCCTACCCTCGCCTTATGACGCGGACCAACTGAATGAAAGGCATTGCGTTCAGCCAACGATACTGGTGTTGACGCGTGCCTTAGTGACGCTGGTCGATAATTTTTGATCGCAGTGTGACGCTACAATTGTGGCGCTTTTTGTGTCGCTTTTGGTGTTATACTCGCTTTATTGAAAGGAGTTCAATATGACCACTATGACAGCAAGCGTGCGGGATGCGCGTAACCATTTCTCGAAAATAGCAAACGAAGTTAACCTTACGGGACAGCCTGTTACCGTTTTTCGCAATTCCAAGCCATGGGTTGTGATCAGCCCTGCAGCACATGATGTGCCAAATGCTGCCACATTGCGCGCGATGGCAGAAGCCGAGGAAATGGCTTCTGATCCTAACCATCACCCCTACGACACGTTTGAGGACATGATGAACGCCCTGAACAAGGCATGCGAAGATGCTTAAGCCAGATTTCACACCTTCGTTTGTACGAGACAAAAAACGTTGCATCAAAAAGCACTGGGACACTGCAAAACTCGATGAAGCGATGTTTGCCGTTGTTCGATCCGATGAATGCCCCATACCTGACTCGTATAACAATCACGCGCTAAAAGGCGGTTGGCAAGGTTACCTAGAGTTGCACGTAGATGGGCGTAAGAGCGATTGGTTGCTCGTGTATAAACTCACCGAGACAACAGCAACTTTCGTACGAACAGGGTCTCATGACGACTTGTTCAAGTAGTGCCTCTCGGTGTTCTTGCCCTCGTCATAATGATAGGAAAGCATATTATCTTTTGGCGTAATAGATAGCGCGTAAGCGCGTCAGTTTTTTTCAGGCGGGATGCGGCGGCGCACCGCACTCTTGGCGGGGCGCTGCCGCTTGAGGTTCTTACAGGCCCATCTCGGATTTTAGTTTGGCTAGTTCTTCGTCTACGGCGGCGGTGGTGCCAGTAGAGGCGTATTTGGCTTCTAGGGCGGCAGCGGTGTCCACGGGCTTGGCGTCGAGTTCGGCGGCAGCGTTGGCGCGGTCGAGCATGCCGTCGGCCTTGGCCTCCATGCGGTCAAACGCGCTCATGGCACCGGCGGCTTTGTCGGCGGCGGACGCGAACTCGTTCACCTTGGCCTGCGTTTTCGCCACGGCAACCTTGGCCTTCACGGCCTCGCGGCGACCATTCAGTTCCTCAATATCGCTCACCAGTTTGTCGTACATCTGGCGCATCTTGGCCGCGTTCTCGCTCGCGGCGGCGTACGACTCTTGCAGGCTGACTGCCTTGGCTTCCAACTGCTGCTTCTTGGCCAAGAACGTGCGCGCGTCGTCTTCGTTGCCGGCGGCCAGCGCGGTGCGGGCCAGGCCTTCATACTTGGCAATTTCGGCGGCATTGTCATCCACCAGGCGCTTCGTACGCGTTTCCTCGGCCATGACGCCGGCCGTCTCTTCCTTGACCTCGGCCAAATCCTCGGTGAGGTCGCGCAGATACTGGTCGATCATCTTCGCGGGGTCTTCGCACTTATCCAGCAGTTCGTTGATGTTTGCCTTGATGATGTCGGTGAATCGGTCGAGCATTCCCATGGTGGCTCCTTTGTAGCAGTGGTTATTGGTGCCCCGCAGGCGCGGGGGTAGTCCCGATTAGGTGACACTCGGCGGCGAGGCGCTGGGCGTGTCAGCGGCTGTTTCCTTTGCGGAAGCTTTCACCGCTGACCCTTCCGCAGCCGCAGCCTCGTACTTGCGGGCAAGTTCTTCCACCTCTTTGTCGCCGAATTTTTCCAGCGGGCGCGACAGCAGTTCTTCCTGCTTGCGGTGCCTGCGCTCGTCTTCTTCGAGCTTCTTCTGCACGAGGTTCGCCACCACGCACACAACCAGAATGACCACGCCAGCGCCCAGCAGCAGAAGGCCGCTTGGACCGCCCGCGTCTTTCGCCATGATGGTGGTGGCCGTATCGGCAAACGCGTGCGAGAAAATCTCTTCCTCGGACAGCGAGTAGTTGTTGTAATACGCATCCAGCTTGTCGCCCAGCACGCCTATGGCCTGCGCGTCCATGACAGCGGCCGCCTGCGTGCCCACGGCGTATCCGCAGTTGAACCCGCCGTAGCCGTCGTCGCAGAACACCAACAGGAAGTGTCCCTCGCCCTTGAACAGCTGGTCGTAGAACGACTCGGCCTGCTGTTGCAGCACCTGTGTGGACGAGGTGGTGCCGTTCGGCAGAATATAGAGGTAGGGCTGCACACCCGTCTGGTGGTAGAACGACCGCATGCCGTCCTCCAGCTTGCCGGGCGCGTGAATCCAGCCGCCGTCCGCGTCGGTGTAGTAAGCGGTTTCGGTGGTGGCGGACGCGGGCAGGGCCGTGCGTTCCACCGACTGCTCGCCGAAGCCGGAGAACAGGAAGGTGACCAGGCCCGCAACAATGAGAATGGCAGCGATAATCAGGGCGATGGTGCGCCAGCCGCAACCGCTTTTGGTGGCGGCTGATGCTGGGGTGGTGTTGGGCTGGGTGGACGGCGTTGCCTGCGTTGGCGCGCCGCCGGGTTGGGAGGTGCCGGGTTGCTGCGAAGCGAAGGGCTGCTGGTAGGAATTTTGCTGCGTGGTGTGGGCATACGGGTTGCCGTACGCGTCGCCTGCGCCATACGGACGCTCGTAGCGCGGCTCGTCGCGGCGACTGCTGCGGCCGATGAGGAACGGAATGAGGGGACCGATGTTGAACCCGCCCCCGCCCGAACCGCTGCCGAAGCCGCCAAACCCGGAGCCTGAGCCAAACCCGCCGGACCCGCTCATGCGTCCGCCGCCCGAGCGACCGCCCGAACCGCGCGAGCCACCGGAGAACCCACCCGACGACCGTCCGCCGCCGGAGAATCCGCCGCCACTGCGTCCGCCTGAACTTCCTCCCGAGCCGCCAGATCTACCCATGACCTTCTCCCCTCGCGCCGCTTCGCGTCAACGTGCCCAGCGCGGACATAAGGTCTGACATCGCTCAAGAATTCCCCTGCGCCCTTGCCTTTTCCCGCGTTCACCTCGCGCTCGTGAAAAGAGTGTAGCAAGAGCAACCCCCGCCGTCAGGGGGCCTCAACAAACGATGTAACATGGGGGTGGCATATAAGGGGGCGGAGCGGCGGCGCCTACGCGTACTGGCTCACCAGTTCGTTCAACACGCCGGACAGCGACAGGCCAGCGGCCTTGCACGCGGCGGGGAACAGGGAGTTTTCCGTCATGCCGGGCGACACGTTCACCTCGAACACGCGCGCCTGCGCGCCGTCCCAAATGAGGTCGATGCGGGCGAGGTCACGCACGTTGTAGGCGCGGTACACCTCAAGCGCGGCGCGCTCGATCTCGGCGCGGATAGCCTGCGCGTCGCCCTCTTCGGGCGCGAGCGAGGCGTTGCGCACGGGCGCGAAATATTCCACGGCACCAGGGGTTATGCGTGCCTCGGTGTCGTAGAGGCCCGACTTCGGCACAATTTCCACGGGCGGCAGCGCGTAAGCGTCCCAGCCGGTGCCCAGCACAGACACAGCCATTTCCACGCCGTCGATCCACTGCTCAATGACCACCGCGTCGTCGAACGACAGCGCGTCAAGGATGGCTTCGCCCAGCTGGTCGATGCTATCCACGCGGTGCACGCCCATGGCCGACCCGCCGTGCGCGGGCTTCACCGCCACGGGGTAGCCACCAATCACGCGCTCTTCCACCAGGTCAAGCGCCGTGGCCGCGCCCATGTCCTTGAACGCGTCGCGCGCAATGTAGAGGCCCTGGGGCCAGGATGCGATGGGAGCCTCGCCGGTGATGGCGCGGTAGGCGGCCATCTCGGAGTGCATGGAGTCTTTGTTCCACGCGCGCTGGCACACGCTCGACGGTGAGCCGATGAAGGGAATGCCCACGAATTCCAACAGGCTTTGGATGGTGCCGTCCTCGCCGTGCTTGCCGTGCAGGGCGCTGTAGCACACGTCCGGGCGCTCGCTGCGCAGCGTGGGAACGAGGTCGCTCGTGGTGTCCAGCGGCACCACTTTGTGGCCGGCCTCTTCCAGCGCCGCGCACACGTTCTTGCCGCTGGCCAGGGAAAACTCGCGCTCGAACGACGCGCCGCCCATCAACACTGCAACTTTGAGGCCCATAGTGTTCCTTCCAACCTGCTCATCCGGCGGCGCGTTTGGCTGACGCCACACGGGATCCTTCGACTACGCTCACTCCGTTCGCTCCGCTCAGGATGACAGCGGAGGTTGCTTACTTCATTCGCTCCGCCGGGTGAAGCGGAGGTTGCTCTTTGTTCACTCCGCCTTGAGAGGGCGGAGGTTGCTCTTTGCTCGCTCCGGTCAGAGACGCGGAGGTTATTCTTCGTTCGCCCGGCGGGTTAATCAACCTTAATGGCACCTGCATCTAAGAAGACGCGGTACAGTTCGAGGCGTTCGTTGATTACTTTGGCGAGGCGTTTTATGGCTTCGTTCAGCTTTTCGGGTGGGGCGAAGCTGAAGTTGATGCGCATGGAGTTCTTCCCGGTTTTGCCGTCGGGGAAGAAACTGTCGCCCGGGACGTACGTGACGCCCGCCTCAAGCGCCTCGCTCAGCATAGACGCGGTGTCGAAATACTCGGGCAGGGTGACCCACACGAAGAAACCGCCGTCGGGGCGCGTCCATGAGGCCTCGGCCGGAAAATACTCGTCGAGCGCGGCCAGCATAGCGTCGCGCCGCTCGTGATAGGTGCTCACAAATTTCTGCAACGTTTTCTGCCAGGGGGTGTCGGTGAAGTAGTGCTCCACCACCACCTGATCAAACGAGCTACCGCACAAGTCGGTGCCCTGCTTCACCAGGTTCACCTTCGACAGTACGTGTTTCGGCGCTACAATCCAGCCCGTGCGCAGGCCCGGCGCGAACACCTTAGAAATAGTGCCCAGGTAAATAACGTCGTCGGACAGCGCTTTGAGCGGCACCATGTGGCCGCCGTCGTAGCGCAGCCGCCCGTAGGGGTCGTCCTCAAGCACCATGAAATCGTATTCAGCCGCCAACTCCAACAGCCGCTTGCGGCGCGCGGATGACATGGTCACGCCGCCGGGGTTCTGGAAGTTCGGGATGGTGTAGAGGAATTTCAGGCGCGGATTGCCTTTGCCAATGCGCGCGAGCTCTTCCTCCAGCAAGTCCATGCGCATGCCCTCGTCGTCGAAGGGGATGCAGTGAATGTCCGGCTCATAGGCGGAAAATGCCTGCAACGCGCCGAGGTACGTAGGCCCTTCTGCCAGAATGATGTCGCCCGGATTGATGAACGCCTTCGACAGAAGGTCGAGCGCTTCCTGGGCGCCGGAGGTGATAAGCACGTTTTCGGGCTTGGTGCGCACGCCGATGTCGCGCATGAGGTCGCAAAATACCTGCTTCGTTTGCACGCGGCCGTCGGTGGAGCCGTACTGCAGCGCCACGGCACGCTCATCTTCGCACACGGCGCGAACCGCTTTCTTGATGGCACTTTGCGGGAGCAGCGAGACGTCGGGCATGCCGCCCGAGAGCGAGATTACGTCGGGGCGTGACGCGGCGGCGAACAGATCGCGCACAGCGGAAGATCGCATCTTCACGACGCGCTCGGCGATTTTTTCGCCCGTCTGGTCGAATGTGAGGTGAGCTGAAGTCATGACGCGTAGCGTACCACCGCCTCGTTCAGAAAGTGTGCCGCATCGCGAAAAGCCCGCAAAGCGACCAAATCGTCGGTGAAACTCACCTCCACGCGGGCGCGGCGGGCGAATTCGTCAAGCCATTCGGTGGTGCCCACGTACACGGCGTCCGGGTGCGGGTCGGCACGCGTTTGCAGGTCGATTACCAGGTGTTCCAGCACGTGCGGCAGCGTGGTGTGGGTTATGACAGCCCCGAAAGTGTCGCCTTCGTCGTTCACGCAAGCGTGGCGCGGAAGGTTGGGGAAGGCGTGCGTTATGCGGGCGGCCAGCGCGGGCGTGGTGAGGCGCGGGGCCGTGGGCGCGAGGGTGACCTCGCAGATCACGCGGTCGTTTTGCACGACGAGGCGGTCGATAGTGAGGGGGGTCATGCGGGCGCACCTGCGAGGGTTATGCCGATTGCGTTTTCGCGCGTTGCGCGAAAGGGCGATTCGTGAGTCGCCCCAACGGGACCTGCAGGGATTACCTCAATTGTATTTTCGCGCGTTGCGCGAACGGATGCTCTGGAGAGCATCCCTACGGGGATACACGTTGTAGGGAGGCTACTCATGCAGCTACGTCGTTGACGTCGAAAATTTCACCGGGAGTGGCGGGGACGCCAGGATCGGCGCTCTTTGTGTCGTCGGGGGTTGACTGAGGGGCCTCGTCCTTTGCAGCGTCTTTCCCCTGATCATCGGGCGTGGCCGAGGGGGCGGGGGCGGGCGCGGGGGCAACCAGCGAGGGGTCGGTGCGCGGCACAGCGGCGCCGTCATGGGACACGCGCACCAGCGATGTCACGCCTTCACCGTCGGCATATTCCAGCGGCGGTTCACCCTGGAGGGCGCGCACGAGGTTCTGCGCCGTCCAGCCGATATCCTCAAACAGCGTTGACGTGCCCGAATAGTCCGGGCCTTCCACAATGAACAGGCGCGTACGGTCGGGCGAGAAGCGGTAGCGGCCGTGCCCGCCCTTGTTGCCAAACGTCAGCTCCAGCGTTTTTGCGCCCGTGTCCAGCGTGTAGCCGTAGACCACGTCCTCGGTGAGTTTGACGGATTCCTTGTCTATCACAATGACGGTAGAAGTGCCTTTGACCTGCCACTCCCCCACAAATTCCAGGCTGTCGTCGTAGCGCATCCAGCGGTCCCACGAAAACAGGCCCGCCACCGCTACCACTAAGGCGAACAGCACCAGCACTACTATATAAGGCCAGCGGCGACGCTTCTTCGCCACGCGCTTGCGCGAGCGGGAAGACCCCTCGGTCTCTTCCCCGCCGCGGCCCGAATTCGTGCGCGCGGACGTGCGCACCGAAGAGCGCTGCTCAGAGGCCGACGCGCCCCGACGTGAAGTCGAGGCGCTCGTCGCCTGTTCTGTCTTCTTGCGTTTCCGGGTCACGCACTCACCTGCGCTGATTCGCCTTGCCGCGCTACTCCGGCGCGATAACCTCGACGCCGCCCATGTAGGGCACCAGCACGTCCGGCACCTTGATGGAGCCGTCGGCCTGCTGATAGTTCTCGATGACTGCGGCCATCGTGCGGCCCACGGCCAGGCCCGACCCGTTCAGCGTGTGCACGTAACGCGAGCCCTTGAAGTTCTCGGGGTCGCGATAGCGAATATTCGCGCGGCGCGCCTGGAAATCGGTGCAGTTGGAGCACGACGAAATCTCCTTGTAGCCGTTGTACGACGGCAGCCACACTTCCAGGTCATACGTCTTCGCGGCGGAGAACCCAATGTCGCCGGTGCAGAGCGATATCACGCGATACGGCAGGCCCAGCAGCTGCAGGATGTTCTCGGCGTCGGCCACCATGGCCTCAAGGTCGTCGAAGCTTTCCTCGGGCTTGGCGTACTTCACCATTTCCACCTTGTCGAACTGGTGCACGCGAATGAGCCCGCGTGTGTCGCGGCCCGCGCTGCCGGCCTCTTCGCGGAAGCACGGCGTGAACGCACAGTACTTCAGCGGCAGCTGGCTGGCGTCCAGCGTCTCGCCGGCGTGGATGTTCGTGAGCTGCACCTCGGCCGTCGGAATGAGGTAGAGGCCTTCGGTGGTATGGAACAGGTCTTCCTCGAACTTCGGCAGCTGGCCCGTGCCCGTGAGCGTTTCGGCGTTGGCCATGGCCGGGCACCACCACTCTTTGTAGCCGCGGGAGGTGTGCGTGTCGGTCATGAAGTTGATGAGCGCGCGCTCCAGACGAGCGCCCAGGCCGCCCAGCAAAATGAAGCGGCTCGCGGCCAGCTTCACGGCGCGCTCGAAGTCGATAATACCCAGTTCAGGCCCCAAGTCCCAGTGGGGCTTCATCTCAAAGCCCTCGGCCGCGAAGTCGCGCGGGGTGCCCCAGCGACGCACCTCGGGGTTGTCGTCTTCGTCGTCGCCCACCGGCGTGGAGTCGGCCGGCATGTTCGGCGTGGCCAGCAGCAAATCGCGCAGGGCGGCATCGGCCGCTTCGCGCACAGCCCCGATGGAAGCCAGCTCGTCGTTGATGGCGCGCACGCGCTCCTTCGCGGCCTCCGCTTCGTCCTTCTTGCCTTCGGCCATCATGGCACCGATGGACTTCGACGCAGCATTGCGCTCGGCCTGCAGCGCTTCCTCCTGCGTGATGGCGGCGCGGCGCTCTTCGTCTAGCTGGGAGAAGCGCGCAGCATCCCAGGAAGCGTGGCGGTTCTTCATCGCTTCGGTGACGGCCTCAAGATTCTCGCGGACGTATCGGATGTCTAGCATGGTCGCGCTCCTTCTTGCTTGCGATTGTCGCGGTTTATTTGTCGCGGTTTTTCGATGAGTACAGTATAGCGCACGGGTGCGCGCGGCCCGCATTACTCCACGGCCTCGGCATCCCCGCCGGTCGCGCCCCTACCGCCCGCTTGACGGCGGCGCACCTCGCGGGCCAGGCACGATATAACCTTCCCCACGTTAATGGGTTTTGACAGGTGCGCGTTCATGCCGCTTTCCGCCGAGGCGCGCTCGTCTTCGGCAAACGCGTTGGCGGACATGGCCACAATGGGTACAGAGGTGGCGTCGGGCCGAGGCAACGCGCGGATGCTGCGCGTGGCTTCGTAGCCGTTGAGCAGGGGCATTTGCACGTCCATGAGCACGGCATCGTAGTAATCGATGGGCGAGCGGTCGAACATATCGCACGCTTCCTGCCCATTCTGCGCGCGCTCCAACAGCAGGCCACGTGCGCCCAACAGCTCGCACGCTATTTCGGCGTTGAGGTCGTTGTCCTCGGCCAGAAGAATGCGCGCGCCGCACAGGAGTTCCTCGTCGGCGTTGGCAGCGGAGGAGCCCGTGCCGGCTGAGCCAACTCCTAGCCCGCGACCAGGCACTCTGCGGGACGCCACGCGGCGCACCTCATCGGACAGCGCGCTTGACGGAAGCGCGGGGGTACCCACACCAGCCGCCCCGCCTTCGTCTTCGCCAGATGCGGCATCTTTCCCTCGCGCGGCCGCTTCCTCTTCTGCCTTCACGCGTTCGGCCTGCTCAAACTCCAGTCGCTCCGAGTCCAGCGCCACGCGCAGATTCACGGCAATGGTGAACGTGGTGCCCTGACCCATGGCCGTGTCCACGTGAATGTAGCCGCCCATCATGGCCACGATGTTCTTCACAATGGGCATGCCCAGGCCCGTGCCCTGCGCGTTCGAGCGGCCTTCCATCATGAACGGCTCGAACAGGTGCTCCTTGAACTCGTCACTCATACCTATGCCCGTGTCGGCCACCACAAACGTGACGCAGCGATACAGCGCCGTGGACACCGGGCGCACCGACACCGTCATGCGAATGCTGCCGCCCTCGTCGGTGTACTTCACCGAGTTCGTCAGCAGGTTAATAAGCAGCTGACACAGGCGCTTGAAATCGCCGACAAACACCTCTTCATCCTGCGCGCCCTTTACTTCGAAGGTCTGGCCCTTCTGTTCGCACTGCGGGCCAATAACCGCAATAGCGTGCTCCTCCAAGCTTGAGAGGCGGAATGGCTCACTCGAAAGCGTCATTTTGCCGCTTTCAATTTTCGCGATGTCCAACACATCATTAATAAGGTTAAGCAACTGATCGGAGGCCAACCCTATTTTGTACAGGCTTGCATCCACCTTTTCGACGTCGCCGGGATGCATGCGCATCACCTGTTGCATGCCGAAAATGGCGTTGAGCGGCGTACGCATTTCGTGGCTCATACGCGACAGGAATTCGGATTTCGCGTGGTTAGCCGCTTCCGCCGCCATCATGGCGTCTTTCATGGACTCTTCGAGTTCCTTCTCGGTGGTCACATCTTGCAGCGCCACGAGCACCTGGAATTTGCCGTCATAGCACAAAGGCGCGGTGGCGTAGGAGGTCCAGCGCGGCTCGCCGGTGCCTTGGAAGGTGAACGAGAACGTACCGTGCGCAATTTCGTTCTGCTGACCTGCTCGTAGACGCTCAAGCAACGTGCGACCCTCGTCGGACAGACGAAGGTTGTCAGGAACGCTGGGGTCGCTGATGAGCTCGGGCATGGAGTAGCCCGTGATGCGCGCAGCCTTCGCCACAATGGGTGTGACCGTGCCGTCGTCGGGACAATACAGGTTCACGGCCATATCCAAGCTATCGGACAAGGCTTTGTACAGGCGCGCTTTCATGGACACTGTGCGCTCGGTCATGCTTTTGCGATACGCGTTCAGCGTGATGACCAGCACGCCGGCGAAGCACAGCACCACCATGAGGAATATCGCCTGGAACGCCGTGAGTACCGACGAGGCCTCGGCGCGCACGTTCGCCACCGGCACGATGTTGCACACCGACCAACTACCGCGGCCCACCGGCGCCACGCACACATAACTTTGCTTGCCGTCGATGAGGCTCACGCCCAGGCCCGTCTGCCCGGACGCCACCGCAGTGCGCAGGGCTTCAAGACCGCCACCCGCCGGCATGCCCTCAAAATCGGTGGGTTGGGAAGATTTCTCCAGGAAACCGTAGATGGTTTCACCATCTTCCACCGGCACGTCCGTGCGGTCGGTGGGCTTCACCAGAATCTCGCCAGAAGCGCTGTCGAACAGCAAGAAGTAGCCGCGGCCGTCGAACATGTCCAGGTCAACAGGCATGGAAAACAGCGAGAGCGGAATTTGCACGAACAGGGCGCCCACCTGCTGCTCGTCGATGTACAGCGGGCGCTGCGCCATGCGCACGTGGCGGCCGTCTTTCAGTTGGAAGGTGTTAGAGAACGATTCTTCGGCGCGCGACAGCGCGGTTTCTGGCTGCGTGAGCTGGGAGACGGAGAAGGGCTCGCCCTTTTCGTCGAGGCCTTCGCCGTTCATATCCGTGAACGCGGCGCCGGCCAGCCCGAAGCTTTTCGTCATGCCCGCAAGTGCCGGCACCACCGCCGCGGGATCGGTGGATTGCACCTCGAACGCGCCGATGGCCTGCTGCACGATGTAGGCCCGGTCGGCCACGTTGCCGGCCGTTTGCTCGGTGAACGTGATGGCTTGTTGTTCGGCGCTTTGCTTGAGCTTGTGATCGATAGAACCAATCAGCCCGATAGCCACGCCCAACACAACCACGACGATGAAAACAGCAAGGAGGTAGATGGCAACCTGTCTGCCGTGCTCCGGCTGATTTCCCGCACGCATGCACCCACAACCTTTTCATTCTTCCGTATCTTGAAGGATTCTCTTGCGAAGGTATCCTGAAATTGCAATGGCATAGTATACTCTACCCACAAAATGAAGTTACGAGGGGTCGGCCCGGTGGTTGGCCCTACCGATAGGATGAAGAGGCAGCTCATGGATTTTGGGGAACTCTACAATTTCCTGTTTAACACGTTTGAGGGCGTTGGGTGCCTCATTGGCATTGGCCTAGTGTTGAGCCTGATCGCATGCGTGATTATGGAACGCCGCACGCGCAAGCGCTTCGCGAACCGCGAGGCGAGCGAGGACGATTGGTCGTTCTTCGACGATGATGAGGACAACAGCAAGTAGCCTGCGCGCCGCGCCGGCTGTTTCAACCAGACGACGACGGGCGCTTGCGGGCGCCCGTTTTCAACTCGGCAACGCTTCGCGTGCGTGCGCGCGGCGGCCGTACCATTCTTTCAGCAACCCCTACCGAAGAAGGAGAACCTCATGAGCGAACCCGCTTTGCACCTCTACCAGCGCGAAGGCGCCTACATTCCGCGCGTGGCCGCCGTGCACGATTTGTGTGGCTACGGGAAGTGCTCGCTGGGCGTGGCCATTCCGGTGCTGTCGGCCGCGGGCTGCGACGTGTGCCCCGTGCCCACCGGGCTGTTCTCGTCGCACACGGCGTTTCCCGGCTGGTACATGCACGACACCACCGCCATGCTGGCCGACTATTTGGCGGCATGGAAGAACATTGGCGTGGAAATTGACGCGGTGTACTCGGGCTTTTTGGGCGCACCTGAGCAGGTGGAACGGATTCGCGACCTGTACGCGATGTACCCGAGCGCGCTGCGCGTGGTTGACCCAGTGATGGCCGACCACGGGAAGGTGTACCCCACGTACACGCCGGAGCTGTGCGACGCGATGGCCGAGTTGGCCTGCGGGGCCGACATTTTGACGCCAAACTTGACGGAGGCTGCCATCATTTTGGGCGAGCCTATCGGCGAGGACTGGGGCGGCACCGATATTTCTGACGCTGAGGCACACCGCCTGGTGGATGCCCTGGTGGCGAAGGGTGCGAAGCACGTGGTGCTGAAGGGCATCCAGCGCGAGGGCGAGACGTGCATCCGCAACTTCGTGGGCGGTACGGATATGGAAACGGTGGAAGTGCACAACGAGTATCTGCCCTACATGCTGCACGGCACAGGCGATTTGTACGCGTCGTGCCTGTTGGCGGCCGTAATGGCGGGCCGCACGCTGGAAGAAGCCGTGCGCTTCGCCGGCGACTTCGTGCACGACGCCATGATTGTGAGCGCCCAGCAACCCGAGTTCGAAGCCCGCGGCGTAAGTTTCGAGCCCCTGCTGGGGAACGTGTGCGAACTGCTGGGGTAGGAGCGGTTGGCGGATTGGCCGTAGGGGCTGCAACAACAGTCCCTCGGTCGCCGCAAAAGTGTGAATGACTTGCTTGATGGCCTGCGAGGATGCTAGTCCTCGTAGGCCGTTTCTTCGTCTGGGTAGTCTGCGTAGTCTGCGTAGTTGTCCCATGCTTGTTCGCGTGGTGTTGGTGGGGTGAGCCAGGTGGCTATGATCAGGGCGAGTATAGCTAGAATGGTGGAGATGAGGGCTGGGGTGGACGGGACCCAGGTGTGGCCGCTTGATGCGAACCAGGCGGCGGCGCAGATGCCGGCTGCTAGCAGAGCGGCTGCCAACAGCACGCCGAGAGCGGCGAGCACGCGCGACGGACGAAGACGACAGGCGGCAAGTGCGGGAGCCGCGGCCAGCCAGCTGACCGCGATGCACCAGGTGGCAGGCTGCGTGAGCAGCGTAGCGAGGTTCGCCTGCACATCGACGCCTGCGAAGAACCCGTGAGTGAAGGCGCCCCAGCCGAGCAGCGTTCCTTCACCAAATGACCCCAAGATCACGGCAACTACCAGGGAGAATACCGTCGTACCAAACGCGCGCGCCGGCGTGAGGAATAACCCTGCCGCCAGCGGTGCCAGCTGGTTGCCTCCCACTGCCCCCGCAAGCGGCACCGCAAAGGTTGCGTTTGCCGCAGCGTTCCCTGCGCGGCCGGCGAAGTACCACCATGTACCTGTTGCCGCCAAAAACACGCAACCGGCAGCAGGGGCGTTCTGCGCAACCAGCACAATACCCAGCGCGCAGTACGCCAGAAGCGCGCCCAGGTGCGACTTGAGCGCGCCCGCCAGCGTGATGAGCGCGAACAGTCCCCAGAACAAAAGCGTCTGCGGGCCTGCGGCTCCGAGGATTCCGTCGAGGCCTCCCACCTGGGGCAAGTTCGCCAGCGCCACAAAGGCTACGGCGGCACTTCCCAGCGCGCCTATGAGGTGCGCAGCCACTTTCGCGTGGAACGGCGTGAGGCGTTCGCGCAGCGGGGGGCGCGGCGGACGGGGCGCGGGCGCGATGTCTTCCTCTTCTTCGTCTTCGCCCTCACCTTGGGCGTCGCCCACCAGCACGGTCAGTTCGCGGCGGCCGCGCTTGGCATCACCCAGGAACTTCTCCATTTCTTCGGCGAAGTCGGTCACGTTGTCGTAGCGCTGCTCGCGGTCGGGGTCCAACGCGTAGAAGATCACATCGTCGGCCGCTGGGTCTAGCTCATCCCAGCACAGCGACGGCAGCACGAGTTCCGCGTCTTCGATGGCCGTTTCGGCGCGGTCGAGGTCGGGGGCGATAAAAGGGTTCTGACCAGCCAACATCTCGTAGGTGACCGAGGCGAGCGCCCACTCGTCGCAGCGCGCGTCCAAACTTTCGCTGCGCATTTGCTCCAGCGGCATGTAGCCAATGGTGCCGCCGCCCGCCGCGCCGAACCCGCCCGCGTCGGCCAGCGTGGCCAGGCCGAAGTCGGTAACCTTCACCTGACCCTGGCGGTTGATGAGCACGTTGTCAGGCTTAATGTCCAGGTGAAGCACCTGGTTTTCGTGCGCCACCTCCAGCGCGTGGGCCACCGACGTGAACACGGCCGCCACCATGTCCAGCGTGAGGTAGTCGCTGTAGTCGCGCAACAGGCGCGTGAGCGTGACGCCTTCGACGAACTCCATAATAAGGTAGGCGGTGCGATCCCCCACCTCGAAGTCGTACACCGTGACGATGTTCGGGTCGGTGAGCATGGCCGCCGTGCGCGCCTCGTCGAGGCCCGGGATGTGCGCCATCGAACGCACGGGCGCGAGGCCGTAGGGGTCGAAGGGGTCGAAGGGGTCGTCGTCGGCCGGCGTGGGCGTGCGGTCGGAGGTGAGATTGGGGATGGGTGGGAGTGCGAACGCGCCGGGTTCATCCCAAGGGGGCGCGTCGCTGGGCGCGGCGGGTTCGTCCCAGGGGGGCGCTTCGTCCAAGTCTACTTCTTCGAAACGCGGCAGCTCATGGGTGCTTTGAACAGGCGATTCGCCCGCCGCAGCAACACCTTCCGCACGTTCATGCGCGTGGGTACCCGCCGGATGTCGAACCGCGTTCGCCCCGGGCAGCGCCGCGCGAGCCGCGTCCACTTCGTTCAGTTCAATAATTTTGATGGCCACTTTGCGCTGGATGCGCGTGTCCCACGCCTGAACGACCGTGCCAAAACCTCCGGCGCCGGCCTCTTCGATGGGGCGATAACGATCCAATATGAGCGTGTTGCGTGCCATGCGCCTTCCATGCTGTCGTTTCGGTTCGGTTCAGAAAGCGGCGGGCGGCATTTCTCGCCCGCATCGAACATGATAGCGCATCCGCCGCGGTTGGTCATAATGCATACGCCAGGGGGCAGGGTTAGGTTGATGGAGGGCATCGACCGCACTGGTGCGTGGTACACTTTCCGCATGACTTCCTATACCACCATCGCAGGGCGCGCGTTCGCCGAGATCGAAGAGAAGAAGAGCCGGTTCATCGCCGGCTTGGCGCACGTAGAGACCGAGGACGAGGCGCTGGCCTTTTTGGACGAGGTGCGCGCGGCGAACCGGATGGCGCGCCACAACGTGTACGCCTACGTGCTGCGCGAGGGCGGCGCGGGCGCGTCGGGCCGCGTGCGGTATTCCGACGACGGCGAGCCCCAGAAAACGGCCGGCCTACCCACGCTGGAAACCCTGCAGCACGCGGGGCTCACGGATGTGATTGCCGTGGTCACGCGCTATTTCGGCGGCACCCTACTGGGCACCGGCGGCCTCGTGCGCGCCTACACCCAAGCAACGCAAGCCGCTATCGAGGCGGCCGAGTTAGTGGTGGTATCGCGCTGCGTGGATATCGAAGTGCGGCTGGCGTACGCCAAGTACGACCAGTTCACCCGCATGGCCGCCGACTGCGGCGCCAAAGTCCTCGACACCGCCTTCGACGACGAAGTCACTCTACGCCTCCGCATGCTAGACGGCACCCAAGACCCCCTGCTGCTGAAACTGACGGAGTTGGAACGCGGCCAAGAACGAGTAGACGTGAGCGAACCTGTAGACGCCCCGTTTTAGAGCGCGCAAAACAAGTATGCCGAAACCAGCTCTGCACGTGATGAGGTCCGGATTGGCAGAGATCGCCCCTTAGGGCGTGCGGCAGGATTCTTGGACTTACTCAGGCTACCAGCCCGAGTCTTCTACGGCGGCCTGCGATGGTTTCGCAG
>NZ_JASJEU010000023.1:0-15645 GCF_030077735.1 Gordonibacter faecis
ATCCAGTCATCAAAAGCAGCCAAAACAAACGAGAAAAACCCCGAATTACCTATTGACTCTTTATAGCTGGACTACGGTTAACCTGCTACTGCTTTCCGGTCAGTTAACCTGCGTCGTAAAGCTAGGGAAGGGCTACCCTATAGCGTATTAGCTAGCGCGAAGCGCGTCACACTTTTATAGCGTTTCGCTATAGGGCATCGTCGGCGGGGTGGCCGGTGTGGTTTACGTTGGTGGCCAGGGGGTTCTCCTTCAGAGTGAGCATGAGGATGAAGCCCACAGCCAGAAGCGGCACCACGTACAGGAAGATGGGCACAAGCGCGTCCGAATACGCGGTGGTGATGATGTCGCGCGTCGGGCCGCTGAGGTGGTCAACGAAGTCGGGTGTGATGCGGTTCATGCTGATGTTGTCCACGCGCGGCAGCTGCGCGGCGAGGTCGGCCGCTAGCCGCGACGTAAACAGCGCGCCCACGAGCGACGCCCCCAGCGTGGAACCAATCTGGCGGAAGAAGTTGTTCGCCGCCGTGGCCGTACCCACAATGGCGTGCGGGAATTCGTTCTGCACAATAAGCACGAGAATTTGCTGCCCCAGACCAATGCCAAAGCCCAGCACGAACAAATACACGCCTGTCATCAGCAGCGACGTATCCGGCGTCAGGCGCGACAGCAGCAAGAACCCCCCGGCCGCCACCACGCACGATGCGATGGGCATCCACTTATAGCGCCCCGTTTTCGTCGCCAGAAAACCGGTGCCCACGGCGGTGAGCAGCACGCCCGCCATCATGGGGAACGTCATGAGTCCGGCCTGCTCAGGCGCGAGGCCGTCCACAATTTGGAAGTACGTGGGCAAATACGACACCGTGCCCATCATGCCAATCATGATAAACATGCCCGTGAGGGTGCACACCACGAAGTTGCGGTTCTTGAACAGCAGCATCGGGATGATTGGTTCCTGCGCCCGCCGCTCCACCAGCACAAACACCACGGCCGCCACCACAAACAGCGCGAATAGCCCCAGAATTTGCCACGACAGCCACGGGAACAGCGTGCCGCCCCACGCGGTGGCCAGCACGAGCGAGGACACCGACACGGCCATGGACATCATGCCGAGCACATCCACCGGCGGCCGGTTGTCGCGCCGCTGCGGGTTCGTGAGGAAGAAGGCGACCGCCGCAATGGCCAGCACCGCCAGCGGAATGTTGAACGCGAACAGCCAGCGCCAGCCCGTCACCTGCACAAACCAGCCGCCGAGCAGCGGTCCCACCACCGTGGACACGGCGAACACCGACCCCATGACGCCCATGTACTTGCCTCGCTGGCGCGGCGGGATGATGTCGGCAATGGTGGCTTGCGCCAAAATGATGAGGCCACCGCCGCCGAGACCTTCCACGGCGCGGCCCGCAATGAGTCCGTCCATGCTGGGCGCGAGCCCGCAGGTGGCCGAGCCTATAATAAAGATAGAAAGCGCCACAATGAACAGGTATTTTCGTCCGAAGAGGTCGCCCAGTTTGCCGTAGATGGGCATCATGATGGTGGACGCCAAAATATAGGCCGTCGTGACCCACTGCATGTGGTCGACGCCGCCGAGGTCGCCCACAATGGTGGGCAGCGCCGTGGCCGTCACTGTTTCCGACAGCGTGCTCACGAACATGGCCAGCAGAAGGCCCGCGAACACGGCGGCCACGCCGCGCTTGCGCTCGGGCGCGGCGTCATTCGGGGGCACGTCGCCCTGGCGTGCGGTGTCGGCTGCAAGCTTCGCCGCACGTCGGGCGGCGCGACGCTCGGCGCGCGTTTCGTGCGTGGAGGTGGATGCTGAAGCAGGCGCGGGTGTTGGCGCTGGTTGAGTCGCCGGGGCGGGTGCGCTCGTCGAAGGCTCGCGCGGCGGCATATTCGCCACCGTCCCCGCTGCCGGATCGGCCGCAGGTGGTGCCCCGGTGAGCAGCATATTCGCCACTTTGTTCGGCTCGGTTGTTGTGTTGGGTTCCGCCGCCTCGCGCACGCGCGCCTCGTCAGCCGCCGTGCTTCCCGTTCGATCTACGCCTTCCATAGTTGCTCCTTCGCGCCACGTCAGTTCGCTCTAGTATCCGGGAAGCGAAGCGAGCGAAGTGCGTGCGCGCGGCGGCGGCAACCGCCCCGTTGCGCGGTGGAGGGCGTGCTGAAAGGAACTAAGTTACCCATGCCAAGCGGCAAGGGCAGAGCCTCGCCCTACGAAGAATGTACAAAAACTTTGGTTGGAATCCCCGAGTGACCTAGCGGTCGATGTCCTCGCGCGGGTCGTGGAGGTCGTTCGGGGGAACGCGCACTTCGCTCCAGCCCATCTGCGCGAGGGCGTCGGCGGTGCGCCAGGGGGGTGTGATATCGTCGTGGCGCGCGCAGTAGTTCAGCGCCTCCACCACGGTAATGGCGTGCATGAGGTCGGCCATGGTGTCCACGTCGGGAATGGGCGGCAGGTAGAGCGCCGGCAGGTCGCGCTCGCGAGCCTTCGCGATGTAGGCGGGCAGCACGGTGAGGCCCTCGGCGTTGTAGAACACGCCCGTGTGGCTGAAGTCGGTCGCGCGCGTCCAGCCGATCACCGACACGCCCATCTCCTGGTCAGGGGCCAGCACGATGCCGCCGCCCTCCACGTTGTCCAGGCGATGCAGCGCGTCGAAGCCGGCGAAGATGTCCGCCTTGGTGAGGGCCGGCATGTCGGCGCCCATGGACAGCACGGCGTCGGCCCCGCGTTCGAACGCCTGGTCAAACGCATGATTGTAATGTTCGTCGAAGCTGGCTCCCTCGTCGGCAATGAACACAATTTCGCGCGGCCAAGTGCCCGACTCTTCGAACAGGCGTCGCATCACGTCCACGTTCGACGCCGGCGTTGTGGAGATGATCAGCTCGTACACGTCGCGCACGTCCGCACCCGCCGCAACGGCGGCCTCGGCGCGCGCCTCAAGGTCGGCCAGCGCTGCGCAACATATTTCGGTCACGTCGAACAGCATGCAGTGATACAGTGCCGATGCCACCTCAGGCGTGAACACACCGTCCTTGAGCGTGGTCAAGCGCGTTTTCACCAGCCCCGGCACCGGCGGCTTACTGAACAGCAGCAGCACATTCTTACGTTCCCTCACAACACCCTCCTTGCAACCTTACGAGCACAACGCGGCCAGCCCTCTTTGTCATCCTGAACGAACGAAGTGAGTCGAAGGATCCCGTGTGGCGCCAGCAGGAAGTCTCACTGTTGGCACCGCTCGGGATCCTTCCCCTGCGGGACTAGCTTCGCGTCGCGACTACGCGCCTTGCGGCGCTTCGCTCAGGATGACAAAGGAATTACTTCGCGATGAGTACCGGGACCGGCGAGCCGTTCAGTACTTTGTGGCTGACGCTGCCCATGTACTCTTTCAGGCCGCTCAGGCCGCGGCTGCCTATGACCACCATGTCGTAGTCGCGCTGCTCCAGCAGCTTGATGATTTCCGTAGCCGGATTCGTGCCCGTAAGCAACAGTGTGTCGGTGCGATCGACCACGGCTTCGCCCATTTCTTCTTCCATGTCGGCCAGCACGCCCTCGCCGTCGGCAATCATCATGTCGAGGATGTCCTTGAAGCTGGCCGTTTGCGATTCGTCCAGCAGCGGGATGGGCACCACATACACCAGGTCCAGGTGAATGGCGGGGTTGGGGGCCGCAAGCGCTGCGGCAAGTTCGAGCGCGCGCTTCGATCCTTCGGACTCGTCGACCGCAACCGCAATCTTCTTAATCTCCATGCTGGTCTCCTTCCACGCATTACCCCTGAGGGCTGGCGGACGCTTTCGGCCGTCCGCGCTACCGATATGCCCCCAGTATAAAGGTTTTACGGCGTGCGCGGGGCCTGATCGGAGCCCGATTACATCCCATTCGTGCCAGTTCCCCAACAGGCGCGTGCCAAGCGCCGCACACCCGATGCGCTGGCGACGGCCGCAGCGGCGCAGGGCGTAGCATGCACAGGAAACGCCCGCGCACGCGCGGCAGACGCGCCCCGGTGCGCACCGGCGCGGCGGCGGAAGAACCGACAAGGGAAGGACGCACCATGGAGCACTCCAACCAGGTAGACGCGGCAATCATTGGCTACGGGGCGGCGGCAAAACCGCTGGCCGTGGCCCTGGCAGACGCGGGGCAGACCGTCGCGGTCATTGAGCGCTCGCACAAGATGTACGGCGGCGCGTGCGTGAACACGGCCTGTCTGCCGTCGAAGATGCTGGTGCACGCCGCCGAGGTAAGTGCCTTCGAAGGGGGCGAATTCCCCGCCCGCGCCGAGCGGTTTCAGGCAGCCGTCAACCTGAAGAATCAGGCTACGAGCCGTCTGCGCGAGCGCAACTACCGCGTGTTGGCCGACCACCCAGGCGTGGAAGTGATCGATGGCGAAGCGTCGTTCATCGACACCACGCACCTGCGCGTACGCACCGACGAGGGCGAACGCACACTGGAAGCCACGCGCACGTTCATCGACACCGGCTCCGAGCCCAAGCTGCCACCCATCCCGGGCCTCGACGGCTCGCGCGTGTACACCAGCGAGTCACTACTGGACGTGGAGGTGCTGCCCGAAACCGCCATCATCATTGGCGCAGGTTACGTGGGGCTGGAATTCGCCTCGCTGTTCGCCGACTTCGGCGTGGACGTAACGGTTATGCAGAGCGGCACCGACTTTTTGCCGCGCGAGGACGCTGAGGTGGCCCGTGTCGTGCGTGCCAACTTCGAGCAGCGCGGCATCCATTTTATGTTGGGCGCAAACGTGAAAGCCGTGGAAGATGACGTGGCCGAAGCCCTTGTGGTGGTGGACGTCGACGGCAAGGAATCCCGTCTCACCTGCGATTTGGTGTTAGTAGCCACCGGGAGGCGCGCTGCCGTTGATCACCTGAACCTGGAGGCCGCCGGCGTGCGCACCGACGAGCGCGGCACCATCGTCACCGACGAGCACCTGCGCACCACGGCCCCGAACATCTGGGCCATGGGCGACGCGGCCGAGGCGCAGCAGTTCACGTACGTGTCGTACGACGGCTACCGCATTGTGGCCTCCGATGTACTGGGCGACGGCAGCTACACACTTGCCACTCGCGGCGCCGTGCCGTCGTGTATTTTCGCTGACCCGCCCATCGCGCACGTCGGGCTGACCGAGAAGGAAGCTCGTGACCAGGGCTTCGAGGTGGCCACTGCCACGCTTACAGCCGACGATATGCCTAAGGTGCCGCTGCTGGGCAAGGAGGCGCTGCTGATGAAAGCCGTGGTGGACGCATCCACCGACCGCGTGCTGGGCGTGCACCTCTACTGCACCGGTGCGCCCGAAATCGTGAACCTGGCGAAGCGCTTCCTCGACGACAACGCCACCGCCGCCGACTTCCGCGACGCCGTGTTCACCCACCCCACGGTCACCGAGGAACTAAACAACCTGTTCGCCAGCGTAGGGAAGTAGTGCCCGTGCTTTTCTTCTCTTCTTTCTTGACACGTATAACTGTACGTACTAGTGTTACAGTTATACGAAGCGGAGACACCTCGTAACCGAGGCGGCGCAGAGAGCGCGGAAGGAGAGCGGCATGGCGGACGAAGCAAAGCGGGACAACGCACCTGAAAACATGCTTGCGAACAGCACCGACGGCGAAGGCGCGCCCGAGAAACCGGACGAAGAACTGAGTGCCGCCCAGGCGTTCTTAGCCACGTGCGATGCCTACCATCAGCTCACGGCCGATGAGGCCGAAGAGTTCGTCGACGCCGGCGGCGTAACGGTAGTGGACGTGCGCTCGGCGGCGGAATACGCCGATGGGCATCTGCGCGGCTGCCTGCACATCCCCGCCGTCGAGGTGGGCACCACGCCCCCGCCCGCGCTGGCAGAGCACCAGCATGACCCCGTGCTGCTGTACTGCCGCACCGGCTCGCGCAGCAAGAAGACCGCCGCCAAACTTATTAAGATGGGCTTCACCAACATCTACGACATGGCCGGCGGCATCCTCGACTGGTCCGGCGTAACCGTAGGCGGCGACAAGGGATAAGCGGGTATCTCACTTCGCGTTATAAAAAGGTGACGCGCTGACGCGCTACTGAATACGCTATAGGGTATTCAAGTCCCTAACTTTACGACGCAGGCTGACTGACTTGAAGGCAAGATCCAACAAGAAGCATAGCCCCCGTAGGGATGCACTCCAGTGCATCCGCTCCGCCGAAGGCGGAGAACACGAGCATGACCTGCGTTTTCGCGCTTCGCGCGAACGGATGCTCTGGAGAGCATCCCTACGGGGGCTGTCCCGATTGCAAGTCAACGCCTACAAGGCAGTCAGCCCGCGTCATAAGGTTAGGGACGCAAGAAAACTCGTGGTGTATTAGCCAGCGCGAAGCGCGTCACACTTTTTTGCGACGCGAAACGCAGCCTGAGCAGCAAGGGCAGAGTAACAAAATGGTTTCGCGGGTTTTTCCCGTATTGTTTTCCTAGGTTTTTGCTTGACTTTGCTTGTGGTGCGTTCTATGGTGTAACTGTACTTAATTTGATTACAGAAACGCGGCGAAAGGACCGGCCATGAGAACACGAACGATTTCCCGAACAGCCTTGGGAGGCGTCGTGGTGGCGGTGGCGTTGGTAGCTGCGCTGGGGCTTTCGGCCTGCGCAGGCGGCCCAACTAACAGCGACAGCTCAGCAGAAGGATCAAATGGCGGTATAAATACCGCCACAGATACCGAGACCAGCGCTTATCACAAGATTACCGCAGCCGACGCAAAGGCCCTCATGGACGAAGGCGACGTCACCGTGGTGGACGTGCGCACGCCGCAGGAGTATGCCGACGGCCACGTGCCCGGCTCCGTGAACATCCCGAACGAGGACATCACCACCACCCCGCCCGACGGCCTGAACAAGGACGACACCCTCATCGTGTACTGCCGCACCGGCGTACGCAGCAAACAAGCTTCCGACAAGTTGGTGAGCATGGGCTTCACCAATGTGAACGACATGGGCGGCATTGTCGACTGGACGTACGACACCGTGAAAGGCACCACACCGAACGGCGACTAACCCACCTCCCACCTTCCCATCTCCCACTCCCCTCGGGAGGGTTGAAGGAGCGCGCCGCCCCTGACCACACGTAGGTGTAGGCAAACGCAATCGTGACGAGTCATCCCGGCCGGCACGCTCCCCCAACCCTCCCGAGCCCCTCCTTCTCTTCCCCTCACTTTCCCCAGTTCATCCCCACCCTCATTTAGAACTCGAAAGATTCATAGCCCAAATGGGCTATGAGTTCGGTGGGTGTGAACTTAGGAATGGCTCTGGTGTTGAACGCGGCAGCATCACGTGAAAGAATGGCATCTACTTGCTCTACTTGCGCACAGGCGGCAATAATGCCATCTTCGTAGTCGGGCTTTTCCAATGTGAGGGCCTGTTTACACACCGGGTCGTCCACAGCGGCAATATCAGCAATGCTAAACAGCAGGTCAAGCGCACGATAGCCCGCATCAGCGCCGGCCGACTTGGCCGCCCAATAAAATACATCCTTCACCGAGGTGCCCACTACCAACAGGCGCACGCCCTTGTCAATGCACACCATGACCGCACCCAGAGAGTCCTCAACGAAATCGGGCCGCTTTAATACAATATCGACCCAGACATTGGTATCAACCAGCACACTATTCATAGCGGCTCATATACAGGTCGCGCATCTCGTTATCAGTGAGGTTCGAGCACAACCCCTCGCCTACACCCGCCAGTTCCAGCAACGCCGCCTTCTTCTGCGTTCGCCCGCTCGACTTCTGAAGACTCTCCTGCAAAAACGGCGGAAGCTCACGCGAGGAAGCGAGTTGCTCCCACAAGGCGCGCACGGCAGCCGACGTACTCACGCCATGATCGCGCAACACTTTGTCGCCGCGCTCTTTGAGCGTCTGATCAATCCGAATATTCAACGTAGCCTGCATACGCCTCCTTCCGCTTTGGCGGTTCATTTTACCATAGTGCATTACCGTACTGCAAACGCTTCCTTTCCCTTGCCTCTTCTTCTCTTGCTCCCTCTCTCCCCTTCCACACAAATACACCTCCCCGGTGGCAAAACTTAGGACACCGGGGAGTTCAATAGTATTTTGAAGGATTGACTTGGGGTTTCTCTATAACGAGGATGGTCATTGCACCTATTTCACAAGGGAGAGGAGTCATTATGTCGGTTGAAGCTTATTGCATGAAGTGCAAGGAGAAGAAGGTCATGAAAGACCCGGTGGCGGGCGAGACGAAGAACGGCAAGCCCATCACGAAGGGTAAGTGCCCGGATTGCGGCAGCACCATTTGCCGCATCGGCAGCATGAAGTAGGCTTCGCGTTTCGCGAGCAAGCACAACGAACACGTACGCACAGAAAGCTAGGGGAGCCTACACATGGAAGTATCGTCAGTAAAGAAATACGCCGCCGAGGCATTCGGCACCTTCGTCCTTACGCTGTTCGGCTGCGGAAGCGCGGCTGTGGCGGGGGCCACGCTGGGAACGCTGGGCATTGCGCTGGCGTTCGGTCTGTCCATCATTGCCATGGCGTTTGTCATTGGCAACGTGTCCGGATGCCACATCAACCCGGCCGTATCACTGGGACTGTTTTTGGACAAGCGACTGTCGGCCAAGGACCTCATCGGCTACTGGGTTGCCCAGTTCATCGGGGGACTTGTGGCGGCGGCGGTGCTGGCGCTTATCATTAGTATGTGCGACTTGGGCGGCGTCATTATGACGGGGCTCGGCTGCAACGGCTTCGGCGAGCAGTCGGCCGTGGGGCTGTCTGTAGTGGGCGCCCTCATTGTGGAAGTCATTCTCACCTGCGTGTTCGTGCTGAGCGTGCTGGGCTCTACGGCGGATGAGCGCACGGCGCCCTACGCCGGCATCATCATTGGCCTCACGTTGGCATTTGTCCACATCATGGGCATTCCGCTGACGGGCACGTCGGTGAACCCGGCGCGCAGCTTCGGCCCGGCCGCCGTGCTGGCCGCCTCGGGCGACGTAACCGCGCTCAGCCAGGTGTGGGTGTTCATCGTGGCCCCGCTGGTGGGTGCCGCACTGGCCGCGCTCATCTGGGCAGGCCTCAAGAAGAAGGCGACGAACTAGTATTCCGCACAGTTAAAAGGGAAAGGCCCGCGCACCAGCCTTCGGGCTTGGACGCGGGCCTTTTCATAGGTGAGTCGCGGAAGGGGAAGATGGGGAAACGTAAGCGCACGGGCGCACGGGCGCACCTCCGCCTCCGCCGCGCAGCTCCGCCCTAGCCCAGCAAGGAGACAACATCCCCCAGCTTCAGCTTCTTCACCAGGGAAAGTATCGAAGAACTGCGTTCTTTCAGGCACACAATGCAAATGGGAGACATCACGGCATCTTCCGCCGTCATCATGCGCATGGCCAAACCGGGCAGCGCGCGGCCGAACGCCGGGATGCCGGTGGTGAACAGAATGCCATCCTTCAGCAGAAACGGGCCGATGTCGTCGATCCCCAGATCAACGAAGTGCAAATGCGGAGCACGCTTCGAGTACTCGGACACAATGGTTTCGTTCGCCTCGTGGAACCAGTCGGCGAGAGCAATCGGATAAGGCTCCAGGTCAGCCACCGACACGTGATCCTTCTGCGCGAGCGCGTGATCTTTGCGCACGAGCACGCCCGCCGGAACGGTGCCCACAGCGCAGCAGGTGGTGGTGCTGTGATTGAACGCACCCACCGTGATAAGCGCGTCGTACGTGCCCGCGTGAAGGCCTTCCAGCCCCGCACGACCCATGACCTGCTCAATAACAACCTCTAAACCCATCTGCGACTTCAGCAGCGCCGCAGTGTTTTCGCACACCACCTCGTAGCCGGGAAACGGCGGCGTATTCAGCGCCATATGCAAGGAGTTCAGCCGTTCCTTGTCGCCCTCGTCGTAGGTGCGCGCGAACTCTTCAAGTTCGTGGAAGCTTTCCATCACCTTCTCCGCCTTGCGATTGAAGGCGATGCCGAAGGGGGTGGGCCGCACGCCGTGGCTCTCTCGCACGAACAAACGATGGTTCAATTCGCGCTCAAGATCGGCGATAGCTTTCGAGACGGCCTGCACGGTCACATACAATTCTTTGGCGGCCGCCGACAGACTGCCACACTTCACCACGGTCACCATGTATGTGATTTGCTTAATGTTCAACAACACACCTTCATCAGGCCAAACGTGCACACCGGGAGCCATTGTACTCGCAGTGTGCACAGTACTTAGTCCTTAGAGGCGGCCTTCAAATTTATTTTTAAGCGAATTCGTATGAAAAATTGACAAGGGGGTACCGTAACTGCATGGTTACTTTTGTGCAAAAGCACAAGAAGACACAGTGCGCGACCATCAGGCAGCGCGCTTGCAACCCCCTATCACACTTTGCCTGAGGGCACTCTAGTTCTGCGACGCAGTGGCACCGGCCATGAGGGCGAGCTGGGTTGCCAGCCAGTGCTCGAAGGCTCGATAGGCGGGGGTCTTGCGGGATTTCAGGCTGACGAGGCAAATGGGAATGGCGATGGTGTCGGCCGCAACCAGCGGCTTAATTGCCGTACCGGGGAACATTTCGCCCAGCGCAGGAACGTGAACGATAAAGCAAACTCCCTGGTTGATAAGGTAATGGCGGATGAGCGTGTCCGTGCTGTCTATCACCGTACTCGGCACGGGCAGGTTCCGCTTGCGATAAAGCGCCATGAGAGCTTCGTTGAACGTTTCGAAATTCGTAGAAAAGGATGCCGGGTAGGACTGCAAATCTTCCAAGCTGACGGCATCGCGGTCCGCCAAGGGGTGACTCTTGATCATCTGCACGCCCGGAGACACCGTGCCCACCGGTATGCAGTCAACCTCCGGATGCGAGAAGGGGCCCACCACGATAAAGGCGTCGTATTCGTCGGAACACAGCCCCGACAGCGCGCCTTTCCCTGTATCCAGCACGACGGAGGTGTCGATGCCCAGCCCTCGTTTCGCAAACGCAGCTATGCTGCTGCACGCCCGCTCGTGGCCGACGAAGGGCGGCACGCACAAGGCCAAACGCAACGCGCCGGGCTGATGCACGTCCTCGTACGATGCAGAGAAGGCCTCCAAGTCATCAAAATTGCGCAAAACCGAAAGCGCGCGCTGATAAAACGCCGTACCGAAGGGAGTGGGACGCACACCACGACTCTCGCGTACGAACAGCTGATGACCCAGTTCGTGCTCGAGATCTGCGATAGCTTTTGACACCGCTTGCACCGTGACAAATTGGTCTTTTGCTGCCGCCGACAGACTGCCGAGCTCAACCACGGCAGCAAAGTAGCGAATTTGCTTAATGTTCAACGATTTTGCTTTCACATTCACCTCAGTGGCATTGTCCTCGGGCATTTTACTGCGCTTCACCTGCCTCACCGCTCGCCTTGAACCCTTTCAAAAACTTTTGTAACCTCACGGATACAGAGGGGGCGCTCTGCGAACCCTCCTCTTTTGCGCCAGGGGGGGTTGAAGGGGGTGTCGAAGGAGCTGCCGACCCTCTCCCCCCAACAGCCCAACTGCCCAACTGCCCGACCACCCCCGAAGATCGCTTGCCTCCTTCGTATACCTCGGCGGTTTGATGGCGTAGCTGCCGCATCGGCGACGCACCCGTTTCGGCCCCTGGAAGGTTTGTGGCGAAGCGCGCCTGCTCAGGGACGGCCATGAAGTAAAGGGATACCATGGTGGGCGAGAGATCGAGACTAAGGGGCCGCATGGGTATCCTCAAACAGAGCGACTACGCCGACGTGCAGCGCGTGGGCATCCCGCGTGCGCTTTTGTACCACCGCTATGGCGTGCTGTGGGAAACGCTGTTTGCCGAGTTGGGGCGTGAGGTGGTGCTCAGCCGCGAGACCGACCGCGCGCTCGTGGCCGAGGGCGAGGCGCTCTCCGTGGACGAAAGTTGCCTGGCGTCGAAAGTGTACATGGGTCACGCAGCCAGCCTCGTGGGCGCGTGCGATGCGCTGTTCGTACCCAGCTTTGCGAATCTGGGGCACCGCAAGGGGTTCTGCACCAAGTTCCAAGCACTGCCCGACATGGTGGCGAACACGCTGCGCGACCGCGACGTGCGCGTGGTATCGTGCCTGGTAGACGAGCGGGGCGAGCGCCTGGGGATGCGCGAGGCATTCATGGGGCTGGCCGAGCGTTTTGGCGCGAACCCGCGCGAAGCGAAGCGGGTGTGGAAGGCGGCCTCGCGCGCTCAGGAGCGTGCGTGTCGGGCTACGGCGGAGGCGCAGGAGCGGCAGCTGGCGGCGCTGGAGGCGGCGGGCGCGGGCGGCGGCGCGGGTGACGCGCTGGCCGAGCAGCCGCTTACTATAGTAGTAGTAGCGCATCCGTATTTGGCGCACGACCCCTACCTGGGCGGCAGCGTGACCGACCCACTCAAACGCCTGGGTGCCGTGGTGCTCTACGCCGATGAGATGGATCGCTGGCGCGCCTTCAAAGCCAGCTTGGAATTCTCCGAAACGCTGCAGTGGATTGTGAACCGCGAGCTCATTGGCGCGCTGACGCTTCTGCACAACAAGGTGGACGGCGTGGTGCTGCTGAGCGCGTTTCCGTGCGGGCCGGACTCCATGACCGACGACGCCATCATGCGCTGTATCCAGGGCAAACCCATTTTGAACCTGACCATCGACGCACAGAGCGGCACGGCCGGGCTGGAAACGCGCATCGAGAGTTTCGTCGACATTCTGCGCTACCAGAAGAGCGGAGGCTACGTCCATGGCTGAGATGTTTGAGGGCGGCGCGGGCGCAGAAAACGCGCCAGCCACTGGCGGCGCAGCCCCCGCCGCAAGCAACTCCCCCACCAGCGACGACCGCACGCGCAGCGGGTTCACCCTGTTCAACGGGTCGGACGACGATTCGCTGCGCGCCCGCATTGCCCTGCAGCTGGAACGCAAGCGCCCGCCGCGCCTTCTGCCGCCGCGCCCGCGCCAGCCCAAACGCGACCGCCACGCCCGCACGCGCGTAGCCTTTTTGCGCTACAGCTACTACGACATCGTGTTCAAATTCTTTGTTGAGCAGGTGCTCGACGCCGACTACCTGCCGCTCCCTGAGCCCACAAAACGCACGGTTGAACTGGGCAGTCGCAACGCGAGCGACTACGTGTGTGCCCCCTTCAAGCACATTCTGGGCGACTACATTGAGGCGCTGGAGCTGGGCGCCGACGTGCTCGTGCAGTTCGCAGGCCCCTGTCGCCTGGGCTATTACGGCGAGCTACAGGAGTCCATCCTGCGCGACATGGGCTACGAATTCCAGATGCTGAACTTCGCCACCGTCACCGGCAAGCCGCTGACGGAGTACATCGAGGTGTGCAAGAAAACGGTGAATCCGAATCTGTCGGTGCCGCGCGGCGTGCGCGGTATGCTGGCGGTGTTCAAGATGATTGAATGCTTGGACGAAGCGCAGGACTTTTACCTGGCCCACGCCGGATTTGAGGTGGAGCGCGGGTCGTTCGACCGCACGCTGGCGGCTTATCACGCCGACATGCGCGCCGCCACCACCGAGCGCGACATTGCCGAGGCACAGCGTCGCGGCATGGAGGCTCTGCGCGCGCTTCCCCTGCGCCACGTTGAGCGCCCCGTGCGCGTGGGCGTGGTGGGCGAATACTTCACCGCGGTAGACCCCCACTCCAACCTGGGGCTGGAGCGCAAGCTGCTGGACATGGGCGTGGAGGTGCATCGCCTGCTGAACATGACCAACCGCAACCTGCGCTACCACGAGAAGAATCTACGCGCCAGCATTGCCGACTACGTACGTTACGACATGGGCCCCACGTCTAGCATGACCATCGCCGCCACGCTGAAGTACGCGCAAGAAGGCTTCGACGGCGTGGTGCACTTGAAGTCGTCCGGCTGCACGCCCGAGGTGGACTGCATCCCCGTGTTGCAGCAGGTCAGCCGCGACACCGGCATGCCCATCCTGTACCTCAGCTACGATTCGCAAACCAGCGACACCGGCCTCGACACCCGCCTGGAGGCCTTCTACGACATGCTCGCCATGAAAAAGGAGAAGACACGATGAGCGAATAGCCCGCCTTTGTCGCCCGGGGTGCCGAATACGCCACCCCTTGTCATCCTGAGCGGAGGCGCGTAGCGCCGGAGTCGCGACGCGAAGCTAGTCCCGCAGGGGAAGGATCCCGAGCGGCGACAGCTAGCTTTGTTACGAGGGGTTTTCGCAGTAAAAGGAGAAGCAAGATGAGCGAAGCAGAATCAAACTACTACCTGGGGATAGACATTGGATCCATTTCCACGAAGGGCGTGATCATTGACGCGAATCGCTCCATTGTGGCGCGCTCGTATTTGTGGACGGAGGGCAATCCCGCCGAGGCCGCGCGGCGCGTTGTGGCCGACCTGGGGTCGCAGGTAGACCGCGACACCGTGTGCGTGCGCGCCGTAGGAACCACGGGCAGCGCGCGGCGACTGGTGGGCGCGCTCTGCGGCGCAGCCGTGGTGAAAAACGAGATCACCGCGCACGCCGTGGGCACCACGTTTCTGCACCCCGACGTGCGCACCATTCTGGAAATTGGCGGACAGGATTCCAAGATCATCTGCGTGGAAGGCGGCGTGGCGGTGGACTACGCCATGAACACGCTCTGCGCTGCTGGCACGGGCGCGTTTCTGTCGAGCCAAGCGCACCGGCTGGGCGTAGAGGTGGAGGAATTCGGCGCCATTGCGCTCACGTCGCAGAAGCCGGCGAACATCGCGGCGCGCTGCACCGTGTTTGCCGAGAGCGACCTCGTGCACAAGATTCAGGTGGGTTACGCGCGCGAAGATATCATCGCCGGGCTCTGCCGCGCCGTGGCGTCGAACTACCTGAATAACGTGGGCAAAGGCAAGAAAATTGTCGCGCCGGTGGTGTTCCAAGGCGGCGTGAGCAAGAACGCCGGTGTGGTGCAAGCATTCGAGGACATGCTGGGCATGGACGTGCTGGTAGACCCAGACGGCCACCTCATGGGCGCGTTCGGCGTGGCCCTGCTGGCCGCCGAGGCTGCACCCGGGGCCGGCGCGGGTGGCGGCGAGCCCTTCGACTTCGATGCCCTCAACACCTTCGAGTTCGCCACCCGCGAGGTCGAGTGCCAAAAATGCGCCAACCACTGCGAAATCATCTGCGTCTACCGCAACGAGTCCCTCATAGACTCCTGGGGCAACCGCTGCGACAAAGGCGCCATAAAACCAAGCGTGTAGGTGCAGCGCTGTAAATGCTGTAAAGGTAACGCATTACACTACCTCTTTGCCTAAAGCGCTCCGCTAACCTTCATTCATTCCACAAACCGACTGGCGTTCTGCGCGACGCAACAATGTGACGCGCTTACGCGCTACCAATTACGCCAAAATCATTCCGCATCCCTCACTTTATGCCGTAGGCTGACTAGCAGGAAGGCGAAACCCTACAAGCAAGGCAGGCCTTGTAGGGATGCTATCAGCGACGGCGCACAGCGCCTAGTCCCTTTAGGGAAGCATCCGTTCGCGCAAAGCGCGAAAACACAGGTCGTAGGATGGTTCGATCCCTAGTGAACCAGCCATTCATCTCTATGCAGCGGAAGGCAACAATCAATCACCCCCCCTTCGCTGTGCAAGCACCTCCCCCAAAATCGGCACAAAATCGCGTTTGGGGCGTGCGGCAGGATTCTTGGACTTACTCAGGCTACCAGCCCGAGTCTTCTACGGCGGCCTGCGATGGTTTCGCAG